>NZ_JAMXBG010000005.1:0-245026 GCF_023913835.1 Pseudarthrobacter raffinosi
GCTACCTGCTCTCCGGCGACTTCGTCTTCTCCGGTGACCTGGGCCGTCCGGACCTGCTCGACGAGGCAGCCGGCGGCGTCGACACCCGCTTCGAGGGCGCCAAGCAGCTGTTCGCCAGCCTGCGGGACAAATTCCTGACCCTGCCGGACTATGTCCAGGTCCACCCTGCCCACGGCGCCGGCAGCGCCTGCGGCAAGGCCCTCGGCGCCATCCCCTCCTCCACCGTCGGCTACGAGCGCCTCTACGCCTGGTGGGGCCCGTACCTCGCCGCCAATGACGAGCAGGGCTTCATCGACGAACTCCTCGACGGCCAGCCCGACGCCCACGCCTACTTCGGACGGATGAAGCGCGAAAACCGTGAAGGCCCGGCGGTCATGGGCGAACGCACCCCGCTTCAGGAACTGGACCCGGCCGACGTCGCCGAGGACCTCGCCCAGGACACCGTCACCTTCATCGACACCCGCCCCAACACCGAAGTCCACGAAGGCACCGTCACCCGCTCCTTGAACGTTCCCGCCGGCAAGTCCGTGGCCAGCTACGGCGCCTGGGTCGTGAACCCGGAAACCGACAAGAACCCGCTCGTGCTGCTCGCCGCCGGGCAGGAAGCCGCGCAGGAGATGTGGGACCACCTGGTCCGGGTCGGCATCGACAACGTCGCCGGCTACGTCACCACCATCGAGGGACTCCCCGTCAGCACCCCGCCCCTGATCCGGCCCGAAGAACTGGGCAGCTTCGATGCGGCCATGGTGCTGGATGTCCGCAACCGCACCGAGCACACCGCCGGGCACATCCCCGGATCCCACCAGCTCAGCGGCGGCCGTGTCATGTGGCACCTCGATGAAATTCCGGCCGAAGGAACCATCGTGACCTACTGCCAGTCCGGGGTCCGGAACTCCGTCGCGGCCAGCGCCCTGCGCCGCGCCGGGTACGACGTCGTCGAACTCGACGGCAGCTACGCCGCCTGGGACGCCTGGCAGAACTCCCGTCAGTCAGCCAGGGCCTAGAACCACCGGCATCAGCGCGTCCCGGATAACCTGCGGTCAGGAACGGCCTGGCCGTGTACGAAAGAGACAAGGAACCCTTCATGATGAACGGCTTTGATATGGGCGGGATGGGGCTTGCTTGGATCTTCTGGCTTCTGCTGATCGCAGGCGGGGTCACGCTCGCCGTGGTGCTGGTCAAAGCCTTCACCCGCAACGCCGGCGGTAACGCGCCCACCGATGGGCAGGGACCACCGCGCACGGGTGCGGGCCCTGCCCGGGCCAAGGAGATCCTTGAGGAGCGTTACGCCCGCGGCGAGATCAGCACCGAGGAATACCAGGAACGGCGACGGATACTGGAGGAGGACGGCCGGTGAGGCCGCTGACACGCCGCCAGCTGCTGGCACTGGGTGCGGTCGGGGCCGGCGCTACGGCTGCCGGCGGCGCAGGGCTGTGGCTGACCACCGGCAACGGACCCGGATACACCGGGGGTGAGGGCCTGACCGAACCCCAGGTGCTGGCCAGCCGCGACCGGGTGCTGGAGCTGGATCTGACCGCCGCGCCGGCACGGGTCCGGGTCGGCGGGCGGGATGCCTCCGTCCAGGCGTTCAACGGCTCACTGCCCGGTCCGACCCTGCGGGTCCGCGCGGGCGACACGATCCGGGTCACACTGCGCAACGGGCTGCGGGCTCCCACGAACCTGCACGTGCACGGACTGCACGTCTCCCCACAGGGCAACAGTGACAACCCGTTCGTAAGCATTGACCCGGGCGGGTCCTTCGACTACGAGTTCACCCTGCCCGAGGACCACCCGCCTGGTACCTACTGGTACCACCCGCACCGCCACGGGCACGCCGCCGACCAGGTCGCTGCCGGCCTCTACGGGGCCATCGTGGTGGAGGACCCCGACCCGGTTCCGGTCACCCGGGAGCGGGTGCTGGTGGTCTCTGACCTGTCCCTCGACGCTGCCGGCAATCTCGCCGAGGTGGACCAGTTGCAGCAGATGATGGGACGTGAGGGAGAGATCGTCCTGGTCAACGGGCAACTCCGCCCGCAACTGCGCGCCGCGCCCGGAGAACGGGAGCGGTGGCGGATCATCAACGCCTGCCCCTCCCGGTACCTGCGCCTGGCACTTGACGGACAGCAGGTCCGGCTGCTCAGCAGGGACCTCGGACGCCTGCCGATCCCAGAGGACGTCACCGAAGTGGTTCTCGCCCCCGGCAACCGCGTAGAGCTGCTCGTGGAAACCCGCGACGGATCCTCCACCCTCACGGCTGCCGCCCTGGACCGCGGCAGCATGAACGCCATGATCGGCGGGGCCATGAGGGGCGACAACGAATCCGGTGACGGCCCGGTCGAACTGCTCACCCTGGCCGTCTCGGGAAGCGCGGGCACTGACCCCGGGCCCGTGCCCGAGGGCCGGCCCCTGCGCGATCTACGGAACGAACCGGTCACCGCCGCCCGCACCCTGAACTTCGCCATGGGCATGAATGGAAACATGGGCGCGGGAATGGGCAGCGGACAGGGCACCATGATGGCCTTCACCATCAACGGACGGGAGTTCGACCCCGAACGGCTCGACGAGACGGCCGCAGCCGGGACCGTGGAGGAGTGGACCCTGACCAACTCCAGCCCCATGGACCACCCCATCCACCTGCATGTGTGGCCCATGCAGATCGTCCAGGACGGCGACCGCGACGTGACCAGGCCCAAATGGCAGGACGTGGTCAACGTCCCCGCCCGCAGCCAAGTGAAAGTCCGGGTGGCCTTCGACGACTTCGCCGGCCGCACCGTGATCCACTGCCACATTCTGGACCACGAAGACCAAGGCATGATGGCCACCGTCCAAGCCCGCTGACCGGCACCCCTAACACTGACAGGATCCGCCAATGGCCTTAGGCAACACCGCCTCCCGCCAGCAGCCTCAGACAACCGAGGTCATCACGCTGGGACTGCGGCAGAACCTGGCCCAGTTCATGCTCCTCGTCGCCGTCAACGCCCTGGTCGGCGGAACCCTCGGCCAGGAACGCACGGTACTGCCGCTGCTGGCCGAAAAAGTCTTTCACCTCGACCAGTACACCTCCGCCCTGACCTACATCCTGGCGTTCGGCCTGGCCAAAGCCGCGACCAACTACTTCGCCGGGACCCTTTCGGACCGTTACGGCCGCAAGCCGGTCCTGGTCGCCGGCTGGCTCATCGCCCTCCCGGTGCCCCTCCTGCTGATCTTCGGGCCTTCCTGGGGCTGGATCGTGGCAGCCAACGTGGTTCTGGGCATCAGCCAGGGCCTGACCTGGTCCACCACCGTGATGATGAAAATGGACCTCGTCGGTCCCGAACGCCGCGGCCTGGCCATGGGGCTGAACGAAGCAGCCGGCTACCTCGGCGTCGCAGGCACCGCACTGGCCACCGGTTACATCGCTTCCTCCTACGGACTGCGCCCCGGGCCCTTCCTGCTCGGCGCAGCCTTCATCGCCGTCGGCCTTGGCCTGTCCGTGCTGACCATCGGCGAAACACACCACCACGCCAAAGCCGAAGCCGCAGTGCACGTCCCGGTCCACGCCGGCAGCCATGCCGGGCTGAGCAACCGTGAGGTGTTCACTCTGACCAGTTTCCGGGACAAGTCCCTGTCCTCCGTCAGCCAGGCCGGGATGGTGAACAACCTCAACGACGGCCTCGCCTGGGGGCTGTTCCCTGTCCTGTTCGCCGCCGCAGGGCTCAGCATCGAACGCATCGGCATCCTCGCCGCCGTCTACCCGGCCGTCTGGGGCGCCGGTCAACTGATCACCGGCGCCCTCTCGGACCGGATCGGGCGCAAACCACTGATCGCCGGAGGCATGCTCGTCCAAGCCCTGGCACTCGGCATGGTCGCCCTCGGAAATGACTTCGGAACCTGGCTTGCCGCCGTCGTCCTGCTCGGTGCCGGCACCGCCATGGTCTACCCCACACTGCTTGCAGCGATCGGCGATGTCGCCCACCCCGAATGGCGGGCCAGGTCAGTCGGCATCTACCGGCTATGGCGCGACGGCGGCTTCGCCGTCGGCGCCCTGCTCTCCGGCATCATCGCCGACGCCTACGGCATCCCGGCAGCCGTCGCCGTCGTCGCCGGCCTGACTGCGCTCTCCGGCATCATCGTGGCCGCACGGATGCGAAGCAGCGACCACCGCGGCCAGGGATGAACGAGTGGAACCACTTCAAGGACGGATGACCGGGATGCCCAGGTCGGTCAGGCTGACCCGGCATGAAGCGGTCCAGCGAATCCGGATCGTGGATGAGGCCGTCTCGCACTGGCGCGAAGACGCACTTGCATGCGGTGTCAGCCCCGACGCGCTGGACTTTATGGCGAAAGCCTTCGAGGGAGAGCGCCGGGCTCGCGCCACGGACCTGTACGACAGCAGCCCAACCACCATCGACCTTGCGGCAGGCGGCCCGGCAGGGCTGCCCGGTGAAGTCTGGGTACATCCGCACACCAGAAGAGGGCGGTTCGTCGAAGAGCATTTCAGGCGCCGGGCGCAGTAGGGAGGCGACGCGGACAAACTTAGTGCAGGTGAACGGGACGCGGAGAACCGCCGTCCCCCCGCCGTCGAACGAGAGGGCAAAGTGACGCCGGAACGCCTCGTCGCATCGGTAGTTGAGAGATCGAGGCGCACACGCCCGATGCCTTTCTTGCGGATGATGGGCCGGAGCCGAACGGTCGTAGCGCGGTCAGTGGGTGACGAGCTGTTGCGCTCGCTGGTGTGAGACGCCAAGTACCGCGCCGATGTCGCGGACGGTGACACCTTGCCGCTTCAGGACCATGGCCGCCTCGTGGCGTTCCTTGGCTGATGCCGCCTTCAGCTCATCGGACCTGGCAGCTAGCTCACGCGCTTGGCGGAGGTGGGCTGCGACTTCAGGCGTGTCGAAGGTGACCTCGACGTCGAAGTCGGATTCGGGGCGTCCCGTGATCATGGCCGCCAAATCGCGGACCATTTCGGGGATCTCGGCGACGGTGCGGGCCTGAGTGGTCAGCCCGTCGATTTGGGTGGATTCCAGGTACCAGAACCGGCCGTCCCGGCTGGCCGTTACTTCGAGTTTCATTTGGTGTCCTCTCCCTTGGCCTGCTTCATGATTTGCTTGGCGAGCTTCTCGCCGATTTCATTGTGGCGCGGCACAAACGTCGTATTATCGCCGACGTTCACGCGTGTGTGCCTGCCGCCTTCCTCGGTGGTGTACTCGACGTCGAGGTCCTTTGCGGTCTGCTTGAGCTGGTTCAGGAGTTCCCGGCGCTTCATCACGAGAAAAGTCTATAGCGGACTAGGCGAGGCCGTCTAGTCCGCTATGGACTGTGCCTAGGCGAGCTGTGCACCTCAGCGTCAGACGGCTTCCTCTGCATGCTCAGCGCACTGCACCGTCGCGATCAGCTGGCCACCGCCGTCGGCCTTTACATAGTGGGTCACGTGGTTCGTGATCCTGCCGCAGTGATCACAGAAGCACGCGTGTTGTTTTGTCTGCATAGCGAGATGTTACGCAGTTCGATGGATTTAAGGCGAAATCCCGGCTAGGAATGTGGATCTCCACATGCGGCCCGGACCGCGTCCCGCATCCCGGAAACTCCAAGGCCCCGCGGGTAGAATCGGGGCCAAGAACGCAGTCGCTTTCCGGAGGTACGGAGAAACAATGTCAGAATGGCTCGACGTCGGCGCGGACAACTACGTGCTGGTCACCGAAGGATCACTGCTGAACACCGGCCTGATTGTGGGCTCCGAGCGTGCCATGGTGGTCGATACCGGCTGCGGGCCGCGGCAGGGGCGCGAGATCCTGGACGCGGTGCGGGAGAAGACCTCTTTGCCCCTGGTGGTGGTCAATACCCACGCGCACTACGACCACTTCTTCGGCAACGCCGTGTTCGCATCCGACGGCGCCACCGAGTTCTGGGCACACGAAAACTGCGCCCAGGAGATCGACGACCACGGGGACCTGCAGCGCCGGTTCGTGGGAACGCTGGAGCCGGAGATGTCCACGGGCGAGGGCGAGAATGTGGAACTCGTGGTGCCCAACGCCATCGTCAAGGACCAGCCCGTGCTGGTGGACCTGGGCGGAATCACCGTGACCCTCTTCTACCTGGGGCGCGGCCACACCGACGGCGACCTCCTGGTGGGCACCCCCACCACTCTCTTCGTGGGCGACCTTGTTGAGCAGGGCGCGCACCCGTCCTTCGAGGACTCCTACCCGGAGGAATGGGCCGACAGCCTGCGCCACATCTCCGCCCTGCGCCACCGCTACGAGTTCCTGATCCCCGGCCACGGCCAGCCCTGCAGCGACCAGTTCGTCAAGACCATGGCCAACACCATGACCACCGCCGTCCGCCAGGCCCAGCAGTCCATCCGCGAAACCCCCACCGACGCCACCAAGGCCATCCCCGTGCTGCCCTACGGCCCGGAGCAGTCACGCTGGTTCATCAAGCGCCTGCAGGAGACGCGGCCGCTGCACTAGCCCCGAGGCCCTTCATTATTCAGAACACGTTCTGAATAATGAAGGTATGTCCACCCCCACCATTTCACGCACCGCCCAGTCCTCCGAGCTATCTCGCAATTCGGCGAACGTCTTCAAGGCGGCCGAGGAAGGGCCCGTTAGGATCACCCGCCGCGATGGGGAACCCCTCGTTCTTCTGACATCCCCCGAGTTCGACCGGATACACGAAGGGGCAGAGCTGGCGGCTCACCTCGTGACCGCGTCTTTGGGAGATCCGCAGGTTCCGTTTGTGGAGCGGCTCCGCGGTCCCTTTCCCTGGATTGCATTCCTCAGCGAGGCAGACGAGGCCGCCTTCGCACGCGAAATTGTCGCCATCACCCGCGCATGTGCCTCCGTCGGCAGGTTCGACAAGGCATTGGTTGCACTTCGGGCCTGGCGATCCACCGCGGAGGCCATTAGCGCCGGTTACACCCCCGATGACCAGTTGGACTGGATCGAGCCCACGGCTGTTGCCGACCCGCGCACTGCATGAGCGCTAAGAGATCCGGCGTTCCACGGCCCCTCAAGAAGGCAGAGTTCGAAATTCAGTCCGGCACTTCGGCCGCTGGCAGCACGAACTTCCCGGCGGTGCACGGCTTTGGTTCTACGTCGACGGGCAAACCGTCTGCTTAGTTGATGTGCACACGCATCACCCCAACGCCACCAAGTAGCAACCGGCCTACGCGGGCCGGCCAGCGAACACGCTGGTTCATCAAGCGCCTGCAGGAGACGCGGCCGCTGCACTAGGGCGCGGCGTCGTTGTTCGCTTATTCAGGCACATCCATCTGGAAGCCGCAGGAACAACGCAGAACCTGAGCCGTCAGGGACACACCCGACGCGTCCTCCGGCGGCCCGTCCGAAAAGCCCCGGGCGCTGAGTCTCCGCACCTTCGAGCCGATCTTGTGCATCGGCTGCTCGCAGTGGACGTAGTGCCCGCCGAAGACCAGGACGCCCTTGGGGCTGTGGAGCCGGCTAAAAACTGCAGCCACAGCAGCCACATCCGCCCGCCCGACATAGTGGAGGTTGCAGGCGTCGCAGGAATACCCCACCTCCACCAGGACGTCCGACGGCGGGCTGACGGCGGTGATGGAGTGCAGCGTCAGCCCGCCGTCGGCGCCGCAGCGGACGCAGGCAACCGGACCGCCGCCAGCTGGCCCTTCGGGCCGGCTATTTCCGGGCCCATGGGGATGGATGGGCGCCGTCATGCGGCTGCGGGGCGGCTGGACAGACTGGTGGCTTGATCAAGGAACTGGCTGAAATGCGAGGCGGCCATGGCTGGCTCTCTTTCGCTCCGTGCATTCCGGCCGCCGCGTGGCTACAGCGGCAACTCCAGACGTCCCTGCACCGGGCGAACGGGGATTCATCAACTGAAGTGATGTATGCCACTTTGAATTTAGCATTGCCTCCCGCGATGGCCAACGGCCCGTCCTAAGGACCGTGCCTCACGTGAGCCCGTTCGGTTAGACCTCAGGCATGATTGTTTGGGTGATCACAGAACATGCACTGCTCTCCGTCCGGCCCGGCATGGAGGACGAATTCGAGACTGCTTTTGGCAAAGCGAAATCGATCATTGGCTCCATGCCAGGATTCCAGGGCCTCACGCTGTCCCGCTGCATCGAGAATTCATCCACGTACCGAGGCAAGGCTGGAACCGACACCGATCACCCCGTTGGGGGTGGCCACGTTCAGGGCGCCAAGGCCGCTGGTTACCAGTGTCACGAAGAGGATGAACCACCAGAACTCGGCCACGCCGGCGCGGCCCCCAAACTCGGCATACTGCCGGAAGCCCGCGAGGATCGCGTCGCCGAACGACATGGGGGGTGCCCTGCAGCCTGGGTCATGACCGGATTCTACCGCCGCGCGTGGTCTGTGGCGATGGCGTTCCGGGCGCCGCGGCACACATCAGAAGGCTCAGCCCGCCCGTGAATGTGGTGGTGTGGAACCGTGGCCCGCGGGCCATCTCGGTGAAGTTCCAGCGGCGGTGCAGCTCGATGGACACGAGGTTGTCCGCATTGACCACGTACCAGGCCTCCGACGCCCGGGCCCAGACCCACCGCAACCGAGCCTCCGTCAGCGCCGCGCCCACCCCGCGCCTGCGCCACGCCGGCAGGACCGTCACGCCGGCGAGGTAATGCCCGGAAGGTGCAGGCCCGTCGTCGTCGTCCCAGTACCGGCGGGACGCACAGCGGCGACCGTCCCGGCGTCGGGCGTTACGTCCTTTTTGGTGAGATCGGCAAACCCGTGGGAGTCCATCTGGACAGTCAACCGCATCGCGCCTCCGGCGGCCATGGAGGTCACATTTGGAGCGACTTGAGCAAACCTTGAGCCTGTGTTCATAGCCTTGCGGCATGGGTAAGTATGGGGGTCCACAGTACGCGCGCGACACACGGAGCGAGCTCCGCCGTCGCCGACTTCAGGCGGTTTCCTACGTTGCGCTGGCCGCCCTGGCAGTGGCCACGGCAGCGGTGGTGGTGATCGCGCTCAACCGGTGAGCGGCTGCTGCCCTAGGGCGCCTTCTCAATTCCTTGGTTCTGTCGGGACGCCGAGAGAAGCAAGGAAGTGAAATGGCCGAATTCTAGGCGACGCGTTGTGTATAAGGAGCGCGCGGGCAGGGGCGCGAGGGAACAGGCAACCTGAATTCGCACTGAGGGTCGCTCTCAGGCTGTTTGCGGTGGGATCTGTTCGTGGCGGTGGTGGGATCTGAGTTGGATGATCCGCCCGGCGCCTGCCACGGCGACCAGGAACCCGCCGCTGACGGCGGCGATAAACAGGGCCATGCCCAGGGAAATTGTCCCGTCCAGGCCAAAGAACCTGACCCTGACGTTGTCCTGGTTCTGCACGATGAAGGCGATGAGCAGGATCAGCAGCATCAGGGTGGCCACGGTGGCCACCCAGATCATGCCTGAGCGGGTTACTGCCGGCCGATTCGCAACGGCCGGAGCGGGCCCGGGGCCGTGCACCGGCTCCGACGGCGGAAGCGGTTCAGCATTCATGAGGTGGTCCCTTCTTTGGTTCCCCCGGACGTGCCGGGCAGGGCCCGGGGCCAGGCCGGGAAGGCTCCGGGCCCCGGGTTTCGGGTCAGTGTTTCTTGAAGGCGTCTTTGATTTTTTCCCCGGCCTGCTTCAGGCCGGCCTTCGTCTGGTCGGTCTTGCCTTCGGCTTTGAGGCTTTCGTTGCCGGTGGCCTTTCCTGCGGCTTCCTTGCCCTTGCCGCCGGCTTTCTCGGCGGCGTGCCTGATCTTGTCACCTAAACCCATGATGGCTCTCCTATCCATGGCCGGTCCGCCGGCCCATGCCGGCGGGACACTTTCATCCTATCGCCGGGCGAACAAGGCGAACCGGCGAGGGCGATAACATTCACTCGGCACCGTGGTCAGGGCCGCCACCGCCGCCTTGCTCAGCGATGACTACTGCATCATCCTGGCCCGCCGGATCCTGGACGCAGCCCGTGCCATCCGCGATTTATGCGGAGGTGCCGCTGAGCCGGGCTCCGCTCTCTTCCGGGGCACGGGCGGTACCCGGGATGGCGCAAAGTGCCCCGCTGTTCACGGTTGTACGGAGTCAAAGAACCGGTACTCCGGGGGATCGGTCCGGGCCTCGTGTGCCTTGGCCTGGATGAAGTCACGGTCGTCCTGGGAGAGCACCGTCTCGCCGTGCCGGTCACCCTCGTCGGTTCCGCCGGTCTCCTTGCAGATGGTCGCTGTGATCGTGCGCGGCAGGACGAGGCATCCCGGGTGGTCGATGAGCCACTGCTGTGTGGCGTGATCGAGCCGCGCCCATTGGCCTTTGATGTTCATCCCCATGAATGCTGCCTTCCCGAGAACACGTATTGAGGGCCCCGGCGTCGCGCCGGTACCCGGTATGCGCTCAGGGTACGCCCCGCCGGCAGACGAAGGACAGGACCGCGGGACGGAACCGTGCACCGCGGCCCGTCGAACCGTCCCACCAAGGCACGCCGGCTGCGCACAGGCACCTGTTGCCTCATTGGGGACTAAAGATATCGGTCGTTTGTGAATCAGAGGATTCGTTGCCCAGGATCCTCCGGAAGACGTGCATATCAGGATCCTCCGGAAGACGTGCATATGCGGATAGTGTCCGGGTGGTGAGGGCTGAGCTTTTCATGCACTGCCCCGTCGTTCCTGTCGGGGTTTCGTTTCGATGGGAGTTCTATGTCTGCTGTTCAGGTCCATCCGGATGTCGCCATGGTGATGAGGGTTCTCGGCGGCCTCGCCCTCGTCTGTTCTCCCGCCATAGTTGAGGCCGACAACGCTGAGTACGGTGCCGCGATCTCGGAAATCGGTCGGTCTCCGGTTCGGTTCCGGGTCGGCAAGCTGACCCCGACGAAGGTGGGATTGTTCGTGACGGTGTGGCGGCGCTCTCTCGGTGGGTCGACCGAACCTCTGCCTGCGGAGGAGGACCCCGACATGCTAGTGGTCTGCGTGCGGGAGGATTCCCGAGTCGGAGCATTCGCGTTTCCGAAGGCGGCGCTCGTCAAGCATGGCGTCGTGTCCGTGGGCGGCGCCGGAGGCAAGCGAGGATTCCGCGTCTATCCGCCATGGTCAGCAACGACGAATCGGCAGGCGAAAAAATCCCAGCAATGGCAGTGTAATTACTTCTTCGAGATGGCTGACGGATCCGCCATCGATGCGCAGCGAGCCATTCGACTCTTCGTTGCGGCCTAGCTAGGAGGAGCGCTGGGGAATAGCTCCAGACGCATCCCGTGCAGAAAGCCGGAGATCAGCTCGCGATGATGATCTCCGGCTTTCTGATGCCCGGAACCATATAGCCCTACAACGCCAGCACTTCGTCGGAATTTTCTGGCTGCTGATCTTCATTCTGGTGGCCGTCTCGTCCGCGCGCCGGCCGTTAGGAACAGCTGCGAGACGGAAATCAATCTTGTCCGGAGGGATCCATCTGGTGACCGGAAGCATGCCCAGCGCGCCGCGTCAATGACGCGATTTGTCAATCCCGTGACGGACCGATAGCGTGACCTCTGATCGCATGGGGGATCACTCTAACGTTCGGAGACCGTTGTGGCTCTCATTGACTATGTCCTGGCGCTGTGCGCACTGTTGGGCACACTGCTGATTCCCTTCTTTGCGATGTACCACGTGCTGCGCCGGAAGCGACGCGCAGTGCGGGTGACCGCCACGAGGAGTAGCCGTAGATAGCCATGCCCTATATCGATATCAACCCGCATAAGGGTCGCCCCAAATGGCAGGCCTACGCCATCCTGGCCGTGCTTCTGGTCCTCACCGGTGCCGTGGTGATCGCCGCGCTCACCCGCGGCTGACCTCGTAATTCCGCCCCAGCGCCTAGACTTACTGATTGAATCAGTCCGTAAAGTGCCGCAGAACCTTGTGCCGAAAGTCCTGGGGGGACAGACATGCCCGATCCGGCGGATCAGAACGCACGCCCCTTCGCAGAAGATGCAGGGCAACCGCAACCGCCCCGGCGACGCCGTGACCTCCGTCGCGCCGACAGTGCGCTGCAGGATGCCCAGACAGGAACCATGCCAGCCGTAACGCCAGATCTTTCGAGCACCCCCGACGCCGGCACCCCGGTACCGCGCCGCAGTTCCTGGGCGGAGGCGGCGGCCGCCGCCGACCAGGCCAGTCCCGAACCCTCTGCCCCCATCACCTCTGCCCCCATCAGCTCTGTCCCGGCGCCCACCCGCCGGCCCGCCAGGCCGCCGGTGACCCCGCTGCCGCAGTCGACGCCGCAGGACGGGCAGCCGGCCGAGCCGGACTATGGCACCCCCGCATTGGCGTACGACGGCGACGAAGCCGCGCCGCCGTCGTCGTACGTTCCTGAGGAAGCACCGGAGCCGGCGCCGGCGCCGGCGTTCCGGCGCATCCGCCCCACTACCGCGGACATCATCGCCGACAGCCCCATGCCCGACTTCATCAGCTCCCCGGGCCTGTTCGTCAAGGAGCAGAAGCCCCGGCCGGTGGGCGGCGTCCGCGGCGCCCTCTACTCGCTCACGGGCGGGGCCTGGAACATGGGCCCCAGCGCCAAGCAGCGCGAGGAGGACGAGCTGGGCCGCCGCATCTCCCGCCAGCTGCAGGGCAGCTACAACACGGCGGTGCTGAGCCTCAAGGGCGGCATCGGCAAAACCTCCACCACGGTGGGCGTGGGCCTGACGCTGGCCGAATTCCGCGGCGACCCGCCCTGCGCCATCGACGCCAACCCGGACTCCGGCGACCTCGTGGAGCGCGCCCTCGGCGAGGGCATCTACCAGCAGGCCAGCCCGCGCACCATCACGGACCTGCTGGCGAACATCGAGGGCGTTGACTCGCTCACCGCCCTGGCCCGGTACATGCACCACGCCGGCCGGCTGCACCTGATCGCGGGGGAGCAGGACCCGGAGGTCTCCGACTCGCTGACGGCCGCCGAATACCTGCGGATCCGCAAGCTCATCTCCAACTACTACTCCGTGGCCCTGACCGACTGCGGCACCGGCGTGACGCACAACGCCATGAGCGGGATCCTGCAGTCGGCGGACAACATCATCATCGCCGCGGGGTATGCGGTGAGCGGGGCCAAGCGTGCCCGCAGCACCCTGCACTGGCTGGCGAGCCACGGGTACGAGGACCTGGCCCGGAACGCCGTCGTTGTCATCACGGACAAGGATGAGGTCTCCTCCCGCGTGGACAAGGACGCCATCGAGGAACACCTCGCCGGGATCTGCCGCCAGCTGATCGCCGTCCCGCATGACCGCGGCGTGGCCGACGGCGACCTGGTCACCCTGGATGTGCTGAAGCCGGAGACCCGGCGGGCGTACAAGGAAATCGCGGCGTCGATCGTGGACGGGTACCGGTAGCTTTCCCCTTCCCCCCGCCCCCTTCCCAACTAGGTAGCGCTAAGTGTCGTTTTGAGCCCTCAAAACGACACTTAGCGCTACCTACTTTTGGGTGAGCAGATCCGGGCTGAGTTCGGCGTTCCCAGCCACCGGGGCTGAGCCCCGGTGGCATATGAGGTCATTTTCTCGCCCACCGCACGCCGGGACCTGCAGTCCGTGCCTCCCCGGATACTGCCGGCCATCATCGCATTCGCCTACGGCGACCTCTCCAGAAACCCTCAGCTGGTAGGCAAGGCGTTGGAGCGGGACCTGGCTGGCTTCCACTCGGCCAGGCGTGGCCCCTACCGCGTCCTGCACTCCATTGATGAGGAACACAACAGCATCAGCATCCTGCGGGTCGACCACCGAGCCGACGTGTACCGGCCCAGATAGTCCCGAGTGCGCGCTTGGGGTGTGCGCGACATATCTGAGCTCAAATGTTGCGCAGATCACATTCGTTGCCTACGCTGAATGAGGCTGCAGAGGCGCGGCCATTGGCCGCAGCGTAGCGGCCTCCCCGGCTGCAGCGTCGCAGCCACGCAAGGAAGGCATGATTATCTTGTCCGAAAAGCTCAGCATTCTTGTCCGTGTAGATCTCGACCACGCGAAGGCCCAGGTTCTCGCCAAGGGCCACGTCACCATCCACAGCATCCAGGCCCTCTATGTTGTGGTGAAACGCGCCAACGCCTTGAAGCACAACCTGGACCTGGAATTGGACGTGCGGAACGCCCGCGTCGATCCCGAAGCCCTGCGGCAGCTGCAGGCCTGCTCCGAGACCCATCACCTGCCCGCCAGGATTGACCCGCAGCAAACTCACTGCACGCTGAGCATCCTCGCGCCCCGCCGTGTCACCGCCAAGGCCACCGAGTTCAGCCACGCCGCAGCCTGACCCACGCCCTTAGCGCGAACTCCCTTTAGCACGCCCTCTTCTTAGCGCGAACGGGCGCCACAACGCGCTTGAAGGAGGGCCGCCGTCGGGGGTTATCCGACGGCGGGAATCCCGCCGGCCAATTCCGCCGCCGCGGCGAGGGCCCAGCGGTCGTTCTCCGGATCGAAGAAGACCACCATGGATGAATCGGCTTCGCGGGCCTCGTCGAGGGCGAACAGCAGGGCATCCTCCAGATGCTGCGCGTGTTCCAGCCGTTCGGGAAGCGTGCCCGGAAGACCGCCGTCGTCAATGACGACGTGGGCCTTGCCGTCCACGATGACCTTCAGCGCAAAACCCTGGTCCTCATGAAGGGACCCCCGGGTGGATGCGATTTCCGTGACTTTGTCGGCCCGGACCAAACCGTTGTTGATGGTGCGGATCCACACTTCACCCATGAGACCTCCTTGGCTGAGAGGGGCAGGCGGAAGCGCCCCACAAGGCAAACGTTAGTCCTCGCGGGGCCGCTTGTGACCCCCTAAAACCTGGCGAATTTCCGGCGGCATAAGATAAATCTGATGACTTCGCCAGGAACCCCACAGCCGTTCAACTTCCGAAGCATCGCCATACCCGCGTTCGGACCGGCGCTGCTGTTCTGCATCGGCGAAGGCGCGGTCCTCCCGGTGGTGGTCCTCTCCGCCCGTGACCTCGGCGCCTCGGTGGCGGTCTCCGCTCTGATCGTCACGCTGATCGGGCTCGGCTCGTGGTTTTTCAACCTGCCGGCCTCCCTCATCACGCTCAAGTTCGGCGAACGCTGGTCCATCGTCGGCGCCGCGGCCGTGGGTGCCCTGGCGCTCGCGGCCGCCGCCATGTCTTCCATGATTCCCAACGGACTGTGGCTGCTCGCGGTGGCGATGGCCGTCGTCGGGATGGCCGCCAGCGTCTTCAGCCTGGCCCGGCAGAAGTACCTCACCGAGGCCGTGCCCGTCCAGTTCCGGGCGCGGGCGCTGTCGACGCTGGGCGGGGTCAGCCGGATCGGCGTCTTCATCGGGCCGTTCATAGGTGCCGGCGTGATGCAGTTCGCCGGGATCGCCGGAGCGTACTGGGTGGGGGTGGTGGGCATGGCGGCCGCCGCCGTTTTGGCGGTAACCATCCCGGACCTGGTGGTCCCGCCAGCGCCCGACGGCGGCCACAAGGGTCCGGAGCCGACGCTGCGGAATGTGGCGGTTTCGCATGCCCGCGTGTTCCTGACGCTGGGTGTGGGGGTCCTGCTGCTCAGCGCGCTGCGCGCGTCCCGCCAGGTGGTCATCCCGCTGTGGGCGGACCATCTGGGCATGGATCCGGCCCAGGCTTCCGTGATTTACGGACTGTCCGGGGCGATCGACATGCTGGTGTTTTACCCGGCCGGCAAGGTGATGGACCGCCGCGGCAGGCTGTTCGTGGCCATCCCGTCCACCATCATCATGGGCATCGCGATGCTGCTCATCCCTTTGTCTGCGTCCTTTGGCGGGCTGCTGCTGGCGTCGCTGCTTATCGGCTTCGGGAACGGCATCAGCTCCGGCCTGATCATGACCCTCGGTGCCGACTTCTCGCCCGACCGCGGCCGCGGCCAGTTCCTGGGGCTGTGGCGGTTCATCGCCGACGCAGGATCAACCGGCGGGCCCGTTTTGCTCTCCGGGGTCACGGCGCTGACCACCCTCGGTGCGGGAGTCTCGGCCACCGGTCTGCTGGGGTTTGCTGCAGCTGGTGTGTTTGCCGTTGTGCTTCCGCGGTTGCGGCACCGGCGGAACTACTGAACCGACATCCCGTCCACGGGGTGACCTTGCTGCAGCGCATCAGGGGCGAATCCGGGACGGTCCGGATGATCGCAGAGCAACTCGGCTGCTAATTGCAGATCAATGTCCGGGCGAGTGGCTGGCCGCTCCAGACATTGGTGGTTGAGGGGACTTTATACTTGGCGCGGATCTCGTAGATCCAGTTGCCCTTGCCGGCGCCGACGCTGACCTGGGTGGTGTAGGTTCGCTCCAGCGAGTTGCTCAGGTTGCCCGTGAACTGGACGGCACCGGCCGGGTTGCGGACCACCATCTCGTAGTAGTTCGCGTACTGCACGTTGCCCGTGCCCGTAATCGAGATGCTGACATGGTACATGCCACTGACCTTTGAGCAGCTGGCGGATGCCGGAAAGGACGCGGCGCTTGGCATCGGTATGGATGCCGTTGAGTAGCTCGTGGCCGCACCACCATTGCCGGTGAAGGCCGCGTCGGCGGCGGGGGCCAGGGTCAGGCCCAGAAGCAGGCACAGCGTCAGACCGGTGGCCGCCGCCGAACCTGCGCCAGGCCTACTCACTGGCGGCGGGTTCCGGATCCCTGCGCCAGATGGAGGCCAGCAGCCCGATCACCAGGACGGCCGGCGCCCCGTACATCATGGTGTTCAGGACAACCGGCTGGCGCAGGGTGCGGATGGCTTGGCCCACAGAGGGGACGGTCAGGACGTGCCGGTCAACAGTGGCGGCGTTGAAGGTGGCGGTCCAGGGATCCACGCCGGTGTTGGCGTCCCCCTTGGTGCGGACCGCAATCGTACCGGCCGCGTTGGCGAAGAGCTCCGTGACCCGGTGGGTCTCCACCCGGTGGTCTTCCACAGGGATGCTGTAGGTAATGACGTCGCCCACCCTGATCCCGTTGACCGGTGTGGGGACGGTGACGACCACATCGCCCGGGTTGATCAGCGGGGCCATGGACCCCGTGAGCATGGTGGACGTCTGGTAGCCAAAGACCCGCGGACCGACGGCTAGGAGCAGGAACGCTGCCACCGTCGCGACGAAAATCGCGGAGGTGAGGACGCTGACCGTCCTTCGCAGTACTGCCTTAAAGCGCGGTCGCTTGCCCGTCCGGACCCCAGCCCGGGGGCGCGCGGCGATGGTGGTCCCGGCGCCGCGCGGCGCCGCCGTCGGAATTTCAGTTACTGCGCTCATCACTACCAGCCCTAAGGGGAGTCCGGACGGGGGGTCAGGAGGTACTGCTTGGCGGCGCCGGCTTTCATGACACCGCCAAGTCTTGGGTTACCCGACCGCGGCGGTGCGCTGCGTGGCGTCGAACGTGAAGCCGATGGTGCTGGTCAGGCCCTGAAAGGTGTTATCCGCGCTGGTGGGCAGCGAGGTGGTGATCTTCAGGCGGTCGGACGAGCCCGCAGTCACTGATGCGAGGTTGGCCAGTGCCTTGCCGGTGCCGATGATGGAGCCCTTGGCGAGGACGGCGGTCTGCGTGCCGGAGCAGGTGTCCGGAGCGGCGGCAACCACGGTCCAGGCAACGTTGCACGCGTCGATGGCCACCTGCAGGCCGTTGGTTACGTCCGTTGTCAGCAGCGAGGAGACAGCGGCGTTGGTGGTCAGGGTTACCGTGTTCAGGGTCGAGTTGCCCGTGTTTTTCAGCGTGGCAAACTTTTCCACGGAATCGCCGGGCAGCAGGCCGGCTACGGCAACGTTAAGAGTGCCCGGATCCGTCAGGTCGATGTCGACGGTTCCTGCGGTCACCTGCTGGTCTACGGTGGTGGTGGTCCCCGTGAAGGCACCGTAGGTGCCCATGCCTGCAACGGCCGCGGCGGTGCCGACCAGAGCGACGGAAGCCAGAATCTTGCCTGAAGTGGTTTTCATGCTGATGCCCATGAGAATAAGTCCCTTTGTGACGGTTGCCCACCCCCAGGCGGGCCAGCCGCCCCCCAGCGGGCCGGCTGCCAATGCCTGGCTCACGTGGGCCGGCAAGAACTACTTTCTCCGATCCGACGCAACTTATGCCCGGGTATTTCCTCAAGATTTTGTCAAGGTTTCTTAACGTTTTCGCAGGTCAAGGGCAGAAAGTAATCCATTTGATGAACTAAAGCGTGGTCCGCCCGGCGTCAACGCACACCATGCTGCTCGCACTAAGGGTTGGCGGAACATCGAGCTCCACGGCCAGGGCAAGGAGCGTGCGGCTGAGGAAGTTTCGCGCGGTGGCCCCCAGAGTGATGTCCATGATCTCGCGGTCCGCGAAGCCGTGGTTGCGCACTTCCAGTGTGTCGGCGTCGGTCATTGCAGGATTGATCGCCATGGCCTTCGTCTGGGAGGTGACGTAACCGAGTGAGTGAGCGAGTGTCGTCGTCGTAAATTTCCACAGTCAGCCCCTTTGCCTCGGATTCCGACGTGGTTTTCAGGATCATGGCTACCCCTGTCAGGCTCGCAAGGCGGTTATCTGCCCATTCTGGCCCCGTGCCAAAACCCCCGCAACAGGTATGCCGATGACCCGGGCCCGGCCCGTTGCCAAAGGAACGCGAAAGGATCACAGTGAAGTCACATCGATGTATTGAGTGTGGAGGTCAGGGCGATGAGCACCACTTCAGATGACCTGTTTCCGGCAACTCCGGAGGCGGAGCCACACGAGCTGAAGCGGGTCCTGGGCCCCAAGCTCCTCCTGCTGTTCATCGTCGGCGACATCCTTGGCGCCGGCGTGTACGCGGTCACCGGAACCATGGCCGGGACAGTGGGTGGCATCGTGTGGCTGCCGTTCCTGCTCGCGTTCGTCGTCGCGACGCTGACCGCGTTTTCCTACCTTGAGCTCGTCACGCAGTACCCGCAGGCGGCAGGGGCGGCGCTCTATACGCACAAGGCGTTCGGCATCCACTTCGTCACGTTCCTGGTGGCATTCGCCGTGGTCTGCTCCGGCGTCACCAGCGCCTCCACCTCCGCGAACGTCCTCGCCCAGAATTTCTTCGGCGGCCTGAGGATCAACGGCTGGATGGAGATGCCGGCGCAGGGCGTGATCACCGCCGTGGCCATGGGCTTCATGGTCTTGCTGGCCGCGATCAACCTGCGGGGGGTGGGGGAGAGCGTGAAGTTTAACGTGGTCCTCACACTGGTGGAGGTAATCGCGCTGTCCATCGTGATCGGCGTCGGCTTCTACGTCATGACGCAGGGCACCGGGAACGTGGGCGAAATCTTCGTCTTCAACGATTACCAGGACAAGGGCCTGTTCCTGGCAGTCACAGCAGCGACCTCCATCGCCTTCTTTGCCATGGTGGGCTTTGAAGACTCGGTGAACATGGTGGAGGAGACCAAGCACCCCGAGAAGATTTTCCCGCGGACCATGCTGACCGGCCTGGGCATCGCAGTGCTCCTCTACATGCTGGTGGCCGTCTCCGTGGTCAGCGTGCTGTCGCCCACCGAGCTGGAGAACATCCGCGAGGCTGAAGGCGCCGCGCTGCTCGAAGTGGTGCACAAGGGCTCGCCGGACTTCCCCATCGACAGGGTCTTCCCGTTCCTCGCGGTGTTCGCCGTTGCCAACACGGCGCTGATCAACATGCTGATGGCGAGCCGGCTGATCTACGGCATGGCACGCCAGAACGTCCTGCCGCCTGCCCTGGGGAAGGTCCTGCCTGGCCGCCGCACCCCGTGGGCCGGCATCCTGTTCTCCACCGTCCTCGCGCTCGGGCTGATCTGGTACGTCACCAGCGACCCCAAGAGCAACATCGTGGCAAACCTTTCCGGCACCACGGCGTTCCTGCTGCTGTGCGTCTTCACCGTAGTGAACGTGGCCTGCCTGGTGCTCCGCCACAAGCGCGACCTCACCCGCAAGGTGTTCTTCACCTCGCCCGGGCAACTGCCGCTGCTCGCGGCTCTGCTGTGTGCCTTCCTCGCCGGGCCGTGGGTGGGCCGCAACGTCATCCAGTACCAGATCGCCGGGGGACTGATGGCGATCGGGGTGGTGCTCTGGTTTATCACCTGGCTGATCAATAGGCGGACGAACAGGGCGGAAAGCGAGCCGGTAGGGACCCAGAACATCGGCAAGGATGACGCTTAGGCGCCTATAACGGTGCCCGACGGCGGCTGGGCGCGGTCAGCGCCTTGGCGAGTCCCGCCGTCGTACTTTCCAGAGCGTCCGACGACGGCGGTGCTAGCCGATGATGGGGCGTTCCTCCGGCAGGCTGTAAAGGCGGGGCCGGGAGGACAAAGCCAGAGCGGACGCGACCGTCACTGTGCCGATTCTGCCGAGGAACATGAGGGCCATAAGCACCCATTCTGCCGACAGCGGGAGGTTATAGGTGATGCCGGTGCTCATCCCGACGGTGGCGAACGCGGAGATGGATTCGAACAGTACCTTCTCCAGGCTGTAGTCGGTCACCATCAGCAGCGCCAGCGTGCCGGCCACCACCGCGGCCACCCCGAGCAGCGCCACGGACAGGGCCTGGCGCTGGGACGAGGCGCTGATGGAACGGTGGGCAATGGTCACCTCGTCCCGGCCGCGGACCTCGTTCCAGATGGAGAAGCCGAGGACCAGGAACGTGGTGATCTTGATGCCGCCAGCGGTGCCGGCGCTGCCGCCGCCGATGAACATCAGGATGTTGGTGACCATGAGCGTTTCCGGTGACGCTAGGCCGTAGTCGATGCTGTTGAATCCGGCAGTGCGGGGGAAGACTCCGCCGGCCAGGGAACCCAGCAGCTTCCCGGTCAGGGACAGGCCGCCGAGTGTTTCGTCCCTGTTCCATTCGAACGCGGCGAAAAGCGTGACGCCAAGCACCAGGAGCAGCAGCGTGCCGTAGATGGTCAGTCGGAGGTGGACGCTCCAGTTCCGGGCCTTGACGTTTCCCCGGAGCAGCTGGATGATCACCGGGAAACCGAGGCCGCCTGCGATGATCGACAGGCAGATGGGGACGATGATCCAGGGATCCTCCGCGAAGCCGATGAGGTTGTCGCTGTAGAGCGCGAACCCGGCGTTGTTGAACGACGAGACGGCGTGGAACACACCGTGCCACAGCGCCGTGCCGGGGTTCTGGTCGTAGGCCAGCCAGAAGCGTCCGGTCAGCACCACGGCGGTGGCTGCTTCGATGCCCACCATGAGCCGGGCCACGCGGAGCAGCACGGCGCTGACGTCGCCCAGGTTGAGCGTGTGCGTTTCGGACTGCGCCACGAGCTGGCCGCGGAGGCCGATGCTTTTCCGGACCAGCAGGGCCAGGAGCGTCGCCAGTGTCATGATGCCGAACCCGCCCACCTGGATCAGTCCCAGAATCACGGTCTGCCCGAAAGGGGTCCAGTACGTGGCCGTGTCCACGGTGATCAGCCCGGTAACGCAGACAGCCGACACGGACGTGAACAGGGCGGCCATCAGGGGGTCGGCTCCGGGGTCGCTGCCGGTCCGGGCAACGGGCAGCATCAGCAGGGCTGCTCCCAGGATGATGACGGCCAGGAATGCCAGGGGCACCGACCGGACCGGGTGTGAGAGGGCCCGCCGGATGGCGCTCTCCTTGCGGGCCCTGGCCGATTTGGCTGTTTTGGCTGCCTTGCCTTTCCACCGCCCCGGGACGGGTCCCTTCACCCCGGCGGTGTCGCCACGTGCGGTCATCGGACTGCCCGTCAGCCTACGTGGATGCCGGGGCGGCGGGCGGGATCGGGCTCGTTTTCCCTGATGATCTCGCGGACCACGGGGGCGGTGTCTCCGCGTCCCAGCAACAGGTAGCGCATGAGGTGCGCCAGGGGATTGCCTTCTGCCCACTCGAAGTACGCGTGCGGCCGGACACCGGTGGCGTCGCGGAGGGCCAGCAGGATGGCGGCGATGGCGTTGGGTGCGGCCGGGCTTTCGGCGCGGAGAACGCGGTGTCCGTCCACTTCGATTCCGCGTACCTCAAGGACGTCGCTGAATCCCGAGGGGTCGGTGACGTCGATTTCCAGGAAGATCACGTCGGCGGTGCCGGGCACGGGGTTGTTCTCCCGCTGCTCGGCTTCCTTCTCACGGTATTCTGCGGCGTCGCGGGCCTGCGGGCGGTTCGCGATCAAGTTTATCCGCCCGTCAAAGTCCAGGGTGTCGGTGATGAAGCGGCGGGCTTCGTCGTCGAATTCGATGTTGTGGACCCGGAGTTCGGTGGTGCGGCTGACCCGGGAAACGAGTGAGACCACAATGATGCCCAGGATGAAGAAGCCGGATATTGCGAGGCCGTCCGGCTTGGCGATGACGTTGGCCCCCAGCGCATAGAGCAGGATCAGGGTCAGGATGGTGAAGCCGACGGCGGCGCGCCGCCTCTTGCTGCGGGCGGCGGAGATGCTGACCGCAACGGCGCCGGAAACCATCATGGCCAGGATGCCGGTGGCGTACGCGCCGGCCTGGGCGTTGACGTCGGCATTGAAACCGATGGTGATCAGGATGCTGATGGCGGTGTACACCAGCACCACCGGGCGCACGGCCCGGGACCAGTCCGGGGCCATGCCGTAGGACGGCAGGTAGCGGGGAACGATGTTGATCAGTCCGGCCATGGCCGAAGCGCCGGCGAACCACAGGATCAGGATGCTGCTGACGTCGTAGACGGAGCCGAAGCCGTTGCCCAGCAGTTCGTGGGCCAGGTAGGCCAGGGCGCGGCCGTTGGCCTCGCCGCCTGCCTGGAACGCTTCGGCGGGGATCAGCACGGTCGTCACGAAACTGCTGCCCAGGAGGTACACGCTCATGATCAGGGCGGCCGAGGTGAGGAGCTTGCGGGTGTTCCGGACGCGGGCGGCCAGGCGTTCCTCGGCGGTGGCGCCCTTCGCCGCGACCAGTGGCATCATGCTGACGCCGGTCTCGAAGCCGGACAGCCCCAGGACCAGCAGGGGGAAGGCGAGCAGGGCGGGTCCTGCGATGTCGCCGAAACCGGTTCCTGAGGAGGTGAGCGCAGCGGTCCAGTCAGCCATGGCACCCGGCTGGGTGACGGCGTCGTACAGTCCCACCCCGATGATGACGGCATTCAGCACCAGGAAGATGGCCACCAGGGGAATGGCGACGGCCACCGCTTCGGAGAAGCCGAGCAGGAACACGCCGCCCAGAATGAGCAGGAGGACCACGGTGATGGCAACCGCCTGGCCGTCGAGGAAGTGCGGCAGGTAGGGGTTCTCCAGCATGTGGACGGTGGCATCAGCGGCGGAGAGGGTGATGGTGATGATCCAGGACGTGGCGACGAAGCCGAGCAGGATGAGCACAAAGATCTTGCCGCGCCAGAACGGCAGGAGCTTTTCCAGCATGGCCACCGATCCCTGTCCGTGCGGGCTTTCGTGCGCCACCCTCCGGTACATCGGCAGCATGCCCAGCAGGGTCAGGCCGACGATCAGCAGGGTGGCCAGCGGGGAGAGCGCCCCGGCGGCGAGGGCGGCGATGCCGGGCAGGTAGGAGAGGGTGGAAAAGTAGTCCACCCCGGTGAGGCACATGACCTTCCACCAGCTCTGGGTGGGTGCGTGGTCCTCAGCAGTTTCCGGACCCACCGGCTGATGGACCGTGTGTTCCAGCAGCCACCGGGTGAGCCTGTTCCCGGGTCCGCCGTCGCGCTCCGGGTTGGGGACGCTGGCGGGAATGGAGAAGCGGGTGGGTGCAGTCAACGGGTTACTTTCTTTACCCCGCGCAGGCGGGATTGGGGTGAATAACCAACGGAGCGTAGCACCGCGCCAAGGGCCCTCAGCGGGGAAACCCGGGATCTTAACGCATCCTTAACGCCGCCGGCGCCTTCCTCTCCGAACGGCTTGAAGAGCTCCGCAAGGGAGGAAAGTGATATGGCAGCGAAATGGATCGAGCTGGTGACCGGCTCGCTCGAGCAGAAGAAGCAGTACAAGCAGGCCAAGGCGCGGCTGGATGCCCTGCCTGAGCCCTACCTCACCGTGGCGAAGGCCTTCAACCGGTACTTCATGTACTACGGCGGGGTCACCGAGGGGGACACCATGGTGCAGATGTTCTCGGACCTCGCGGACCTGTGGGAACGCGCCGCCATCGACGGCACGCCTGTGGGCGAGATCGTCGGCGAAGATCCCATCGAGTTCGCCGAGAGCTTCGCTCAGGCATACGGCGGAAAGCGGTGGATCGACAAGGAACGGGCCCGGCTCAACGAGGCGGTCGACAAAGCGAAGAGGGCGGAGTCATGACCAGGACCGGCGAACCGTGTGCAGAACATGGAGAAGTCCTACAAGGACCTGCACGTCCTGCGCGGCGTCGACTTCGAGGTGGCGGCTGGCAGCATCTTCGCGCTCCTCGGCTCCAACGGGGCGGGCAAGACCACCATGGTCAAAATCCTGTCGACGCTCCTCAAAGCAGATGCCGGCACGGCTACCGTGTATGGATTCGACGTCGCGACGGACGCCCTTCAGGTTCGGGAGTCCATCAGTCTGACCGGGCAGTTCGCCGCCGTCGACGAAATCCTCTCAGGCCGGGAGAGCCTGGTGCTGGTTGCCAGGTTGCGGCATCTGAAAGCCCCCGGCCAGGTGGTCGATGAGCTTTTGGCGCGCTTCAACCTCACCGATGCAGGCTCGCGGAAGGTGGCCACCTATTCCGGCGGCATGCGCCGTCGCCTGGACATCGCCATGAGCCTGCGCGAACGGCACGCTCGCCGAGCTGAAGCAACTCCTTCCACCGGCGAAGGTGGAATACGTCGAAAAGCAACCGAGCCTGGAGGATGTCTTCCTCGCACTTGTGGGGAACGACGGCAGGGTCGAGGCAAGTAAGGACAGGTCATGAGCACAAATTTCCTTGCAGACACCTCCGTGCTGCTGGGCCGCTCCATGCGTCACATCTTCCGCAGCGTTGACACCATCATCACCACCGCGATCACGCCGATCGCCCTCATGCTGCTGTTCGTGTACGTCTTCGGCGGCGCTATCAGCACGGGCACGGACAGCTACGTCAATTACCTGCTGCCGGGAATCATGCTGATCGCAATTGCGTCTGGCATTGCCTACACCGCCGTTCGGTTGTTCACCGATATGCAGAGCGGCATCTTCGAGCGATTCCAGTCCATGCCGATCGCACGATCATCCGTGCTGTGGGCCCATGTCCTGACGTCGCTGGTCGCCAACGGGCTCTCGCTCGTGATCATTGTGCTGGTGGCCCTCCTGATGGGGTTCCGCACCTCGGCAAGCCTCCTGGCCTGGCTCGCTGTGGCCGGAATCCTGGCGCTGTTCACCCTGGCACTCACCTGGCTGGCAATCATCGCCGGCCTGACAGCGAAGTCCGTGGACGGCGCCGGCGGATTCTCCTACCCGCTGATCTTCCTGCCGTTCATCAGCTCGGCCTTCGTCCCGACGGAAACCATGCCGGGTCCGGTCCGATGGTTCGCCGAGAACCAGCCCGTCACCTCGATCGTCAACACCATCCAGGACCTGTTTGCCCAGCAACCGGTGGGCAACGACATCTGGATCGCACTGGCCTGGTGCGTCGGTATCCTCGTACTCGCCTACGTGTTCGCCATGGCCGCCTACCGGCGCAGGATCATCTAAGGCGCCACCCCGCCGTCGTCCGCCGACCGCGGCTGGTGCGGTCAGCGCCTTGGCGCGTCCCGCCGTCGTGCGGCATATGCGAACAGCGACGTGGTGGCCACGGTGGCCAGGTACCCGGCGATCACGATGAGCGAGATTCCGGCCCAGAAGTAGTTGGTGGTGCTGTCATCCTGGAGCGGCCCCGGGGCGATCCTGGCCAGCGAATACACGGCCACCCCCGCGGAAGCCAGCCCGATCACCACCGGCAGCGTGAGCCAGATCTTTGCCGAGCCCACGTGACTGTCGAAGCCGTCCCACACGTTCCACGCCGCGCCGTTCCGGATGATCAGCCAGCCGGCGGGGATCATAAACGCGCCCACCAGGAGGAAGGCCGCGACGACGTCGGCCGGGCGGTGCCACTGGTTGATCAGGGTGGAGACTCCCGAGGCGATGGCGAAGGTGCCGCCCACAAAACCGGCCAGCGGACGCCACCGCGGCGAGGCCATCAGGAACACCGCCGCCGCAGCCGACGCCGCCAGCGCGGTGTGACCGGACGGCAGCGAGTTCAACTCGAGCGTCACCACACCCTTGTCCGGGCGGGCGGGCAGCACTTCCTTAAGGACCTGCGTGGCGATATTCGCGCCGATGCACGCGGTGACTGCAATCCCGGCAGCAGACCACCGCCGTCGGATCACCGTGACAAACAGGACCACGACGGCGGCCACCACCAGCGAAATGGTGGGCAGCCAGTCCAGGAACTCGGTGGCTGCCTTGCCCGCCGGCCCGTGGATGTCCACGGCTTCAACCAGCGCGGATTCATCGATGACCTGGCCCGTGGTGGTCTGGACGAAGTAGTAATACGTGGAGATCAGGCCGATGACGCAGGCGAGCCAGGCGAACGCGAACATAAAGCCGGAGCCCGGGGAGGGTCGGGCCGGGGTCCGCGGTGGTGCCTGGCGTGGAATGGTCATCGGCTAAGGGTGTCACAGAAAACTGGGAGGACCCGCAGGGCTGCCTCGCGGCCGGCACCCAAGTAGGTAGCGCCATCTGTCGTTTTGCGGGGTCTAAACGACAGATAGCGCTACCTAGTTGGGCGGGGTCGCGGCAACCCGAATGTGACACTTGACACGTGTTAGGTCGGCGCCATAAGCTACCTCACACGTGTTAGGAAGGAAATTGATATGACCGGTGCCACAACTGGCCCTCTGCGTGAATTCTCGCGCCGGACCGCCCTGGGTGCCCTGGGAGCAGGAATTGTGGGAGCAACGGTGGCATCGTGGCCCCGGCTCTCCGGATCCGATATTCCCGGGCGGGGCGACAACAGCCTCAGCATTGCCATCATGGGGACAGCCGCCGATGCCGCAGCGCGCCAGCGCGCCATCGACGCGTTCACCCGACTCCACCCGGACATCCGGGTCAAGGTCCAGGCCATCCAGGCCGTGGACTGGAAAGACTTCTTCACCAAGATCCTCACCATGGTGGCCGCCGGCACCCCGCCCGACGTCGTCTACGTCGCCACTGAAGGCGCGCAGCTCTTCGCGGACAAGCTGGCCCATCCGCTGGACGAATACCTGCGCCGCGATGCCGCGGACATGGCCGAGTTCTTCGCCGACGTCCACCCCAGCCTGGTGGAGGCCTTTATGTACAAGGGCAGCCTGTTCCAACTCCCCATGGACTGGAACGCCGCCAACATGTACTACAACACCACCGCCTTCGCGCAGGCGGGGCTGGACCGTCCTGCGGACGACTGGACCCACGTGGACTTCCGCAACAGCCTCGCCGCGATGCGCAAGGCCCGGCCGTCGGACTTCACCCCGTACTACTGGACCAACCGGCTCTTCGGCGGCGTGGTGCCCTGGCTCTACGCCAACGACACCAGCTTCCTGAAGGAGACCCGGTCCACCGGCGGGGACTGGCTCTGGGACTCCTTCTACGCCAACGATCCCTCCCGCAACCTGCGCTCCGGCGGCTACCAGTGGCTGGAACCCAACGCCGATGACCCGCGCGTCTTCGAGACCTTCGACTACCTCCGCGGCCTGGTCAAGGACGGCCTCGGCGTCCGGCCCGAGGAAGGCGGCGGCAGTTCCCTGGTGGGGCTCTTCGCCTCCAACCGGATCGGCACCACGCCGGCCGGCGGCTACTGGGTCCAGGGCCTCCACGAGGCCGGCATGAAGGAGAACGACTACGACGTCCAGTTCTTCCCCAAGTGGCGGAGCCAGCGGCACCAGTTCGGCACGGCCGGCTACGCCATCATGAAAACCGCCAAGGACAAGGACGCCGCCTGGGAGTGGATCAAGTTCAGTGCCAGCCGCGAGGCCATGGAGCTGATTTTCCCCAACCCGATAACCACCCCGGCCCGCCGCTCCATGGTCAACGAGGCGCTGTACGCGGGTAAGGGCCCGGCGCATTGGAAGGTCTTCTACGACACGCTGGACAAGTACCCCACGACAGGCCCCATCCCGGCGCCGCCCCAGCAGGCCGCCGTCGAAACGGCCCTGATGAAGAACGTTTCGCTGGCCGTCAGCGGCGATGAGCGCCAGCTCAAGCAGGCCCTCGAGTCCATGCAGCGCGATCTTGAACGGGCCCTGAGGAGGCAGTCATGAGCACCACCATCCCTCGCCGGGAGCGGCCAAAGCAGGCCGTCAAGCCGGCTCCGCCCGGGGGCGCGCCCGCCGCTTCCCAGACCGCGTCCGGACGGCACAGCCAGCGCTGGCTGGCCTGGATCTTCCTGGCCCCCACCATCCTGGGCATGGGCCTGTTCACGCTGGTGCCCATCGCGGCGTCGGTGGTCCTGGCGTTCTTCCGCTGGGACATCATCTCCGCCCCGACGTTCGTGGGCTTCGACAACTTCGCCGAAGTGGTCCAGGATCCCACGGTCCGGGTGTCCTTCCTGAACACCATTGTGTTTGTGATTGTGGCGGTGGCATTCCAGCTCGGCCTGGCCTTGGCGCTGGCCGTGATGGTGCAGGAGAAGATGCCGTCCTGGCTGCGGACCTTCTTCCGCTCGGCGTTCTTCTTCCCGCTGATCCTCTCCGCCGCCTCCGTGTCCATCTTTATGCGGTACCTCTTCAACGAGCAGTTCGGCGTGGTCAACTGGTTCCTGTCCCTCGCCGGCATCCCCGCGGTGCCGTGGCTGACCACCCCCGGCGGGTCCGCCGCCGTCGTCATCCTGGTCTACGTGTGGCAGAACTTCGGGTTCTCCTTCCTGCTGTTCATCGGCGGGCTGGCGTCGATCCCCGTGGAAACCTATGAGGCGGCCGCGCTGGACGGCGCCACCGGCTGGCGCAAGCACGTCTACGTCACCCTGCCGCTGCTCAGCCCCACCACCCTGCTGGCGTCCGTGATGGCCATCATCAGCGCCCTCCAGGTGTTCGACCAGCCGTACGTCCTGACCCGCGGCGGGCCCGGGGACTCCACCCGCACCGCCGTGATGGTGATCTTCGAATCCGCGTTCCAGCGCCTGGAATTCGGCGAGGCTTCGGCCATCGGCGTGATCCTGACCCTGATCATCATGGCCATCACCGCCGCGCAGTTCCGGCTCAGCAAACCATTCGTCTTCTACCAGTAAGGCCCGCCATGACTACCACTACAGAGCGTGTATCCACCCGCACCCCTGCCGTGCCTGCCCGGTCCCGGCGGAAGCCGAACTGGAACCTGGTCCTCCGCATTGTCCTGCTGATGATCGCGGCCGTCCTGACCCTGGGCCCGGTGATGTGGACCCTGTCCACCTCGCTGCGGTCGCCGTCGGAATCGTTCAAGCTGCCGCCGTCGTTCTTCCCCTGGAATCCGGACTTCACGTCCTACGCGCAGGTCTTCCAGCAGCTGGACATCGTCCTCCTGGTGCTGAACAGCGCCCTGGTCACCGGACTCATCGCCGTGGGGCAGATGGTCACCGCCGCGATGGCCGGCTACGCCTTCGCCAACCTGAAGTTCCGCGGCCGCGGGGCCCTGTTCTCCATCGTGCTGGCCACAATGATGGTGCCGGTGCAGGTGACCATCGTGCCGGTGTTTATGCTGATCCGAGGCATGGGGCTCTCGGACACCCTCCTGGCGCTGATCCTGCCGGCCATCCCGACGGCGTTCGGCACCTTCCTGATGCGGCAGTACTTCATGGGGCTGCCCACCGACCTCGCGGAAGCGGCGTCGATCGACGGCGCATCGCCATGGCGGACCTTCCGCTCGGTCTACGCCCCGCTGGCCATTCCGGGGATGGCGATCGTGGGCATCCTGGCCTTCAATTTCCACTGGAACGAGTTCTTCCGGCCGCTCATCATGACCATCTCAGAACAGAACTTCACCCTGCCGCTGGGCCTCGTCTCCCTCCAGGGCAACCTGGGCACCGGGAGCATCTCCGTAGTGCTGGCCGGCGTGGTCCTGTCCATGATCCCCGCCCTGGTGGTCTTCATCTTCGGCCAGCGCGCGCTGCAGGACGGCCTCACCGCCGGCAGCGGCAAATAATCCCAACTTCTGAGAGGCTTACTTCCATGTCATCCCCGGACCTCGCCGCCGCCGACTTCGCCCGCCTGGCCGCCGCCCACCCCGACCCAGCGTTCCCGCACTTCCACCCCCGCCCCGCCCAGGGCTGGATCAACGACCCCAACGGCATCAGCCACCTCAACGGCCGGTACCACGTCTTCTTCCAGTACAACCCCGCGTCCGCCCGGCACCACAAGATCGCGTGGGGCCACATCAGCTCCGCGGACCTGGTCCGCTGGGAGGAACACCCCGTGGCGCTGCGCCCGCAGGACGGCGGGCCGGACGAGTACGGCTGCTGGACCGGTGTGGTGACGGACGACGGCGGTGTCCCCACCGCCGCGTACTCCGGTGTCCGCGGCGACGGCGGCCACTCGCAGGTGGTCATCTCCCGCGGTTCGGCGGACCTTGTTTCCTGGACCCAGGATGGGCACGTCGCGGCGTCCATGCCGGCCGACCCCATGGTCACGGCCGTCCGCGACCCCTTCATCTTCCGATTCAACGGCAAGCGCTACGCCATGCAGGGCGCGGGTCTGGCCTCCGGCCACGCGGCGCTCCTGCTCTACACGGTGGAGGACCTGGCTGACTGGAAGTACCAGGGCATCTGGCTCACGTCGGAAAACCCGGTCGCAGCTGCCCGGACGCCGGCCGAGATCTGGGAGTGCCCGCAGCTGGTGCGCGTGCCGTCCGTGTCCTCCGCTGAATCCCTTGAATCCGGGTCCGGCAGCGACGCTTCTTCCGACGACGCGTGGGTCATGATGTTCTCCCTGTGGCTGTCCGGCGATGACCACGAGCACGCCAACGGCGTTGGCCACCTCATCGGCTCCCTGGCCGAGGACCCCGCCACCGGGCTGCCGGTATTTTCCCCGGAGACCGGCGGAAAGTCCGACCTGGGCCGCGACTTCTACGCGCCGCAGATCGTGCAGCTGCAGGACGGTGCCGGCGCCGGCGCTCCCGGTGATCCTGTTTCTTCCTCTGCCCTTGCTGCCCTCGCGGAGCCCAAGGGCCTGCTGTGGGGCTGGGCCAATGAAGGACCGGGACGGGACGGCCGCCGGGGCCGCAGCCAGGCCGAGATCGACGCCGCGGGCTGGGCCGGTGTGCTCACGCACCCGCGCCTGCTGTCCGTGGTGGACGGTTCCCTGGCCGTGGCACCGGCGCCGGAGGTGGATGCCTACCGCGGAGCGCAGCTGGCTGCGCAGGCTGCCGGGAGCGTTGAGCTGCCGGCGTATGCCGAGGCTGTGGTGACCGCCCGCTCCGGTGGGCCGGGCGCGCTGGCCGCGGACGACGTCGTCGAACTTTCCCTGGTGGCCGATGGTTCAACCGAGGCGGGGCAAGTGGTCTTCAGCGGGCCTCTGGCTGCGGGGGAGGAGCTGCGGGTGTTTGTGGACGCGTCGCTGGTGGAGGTGTACCGGAGCGGTTCGGTGGCCACCACGCTGCGCGCCTATCCGGCGCCCGGCGAGCGGTGGGTGCTGCGGCTTCCCGAGGCCGCGGCTGCGGACGTCTGGCAGCTGGCACAGCCTAAGTAGCCTGAATAGCGCCGGGTTCCTAAAGGACTCCGGCACTGTTCGCCGGGCCGGGGTCGGTGCCGGGGGTCAGACCTGGCCGGCGGGGACCGTGCCGGTTGACTCGCGCACCACGAGCCGGCACGGGACCAGCGTCTGGGCTGGCACGTCGTGTCCGGCCGGGGCGCCGCCGTCATTGTCGTTGTCCTCCGGTTCCTCCGACAGTTCCCGGAGGAGCCCGGTCATGGCAGCGGCCCCCATCTCCCGCAGCGGGAGGGCCATTGTGGTGAGCGCCGGGACCATGGTGGAGGCGATGCGGAATTCGTCGTCGTACCCCATGATCGAGAGGTCCTGCGGGATGGCCAGGCCCAGCCGGTTGGCCGCGAGCACCACGCCGATGGCCAGGCGGTCGTTCGCGCACACGATCGCGGTGGGCCGGTCCGGCGCAGCCACGCCGTCCAGGAGCTTCATGGCGCCATGGAACCCGGCATCGATGTCCCAGCCAGCTTCGAGGATCCGGGCCGGCCGCACCGGCAACCCGGCGGCCTCAAAGGCATCCCGATGGCCCTGGATCCGGCGCGGCGCGGCGGGCGTGAGGCCGTCACCGGCGAGGAACGCGATGTCCCGGTGGCCAAGCTCCAGCAGATGCGTTGCCGCCTCCCGGCCGCCGCGGACCTCATCCGGAATGACGGCCGGAACGCCTGCCTCGGGACGGTCATCGAAGCAGTTGGCCAGCACCGACGGCACGCGCAGCATGTTGAGCGGGACGTGCAGGGGGCGCAGGCCCACGGTGACGTACATCAGCCCGTCCACCTGGCGGTCCAGCAGCGTTGCCACCGCACTTTCGTCACGGGTCTCGTCCAGCTCCGTATCCATCACCACGGTGACAAAACCCTGGGACCTGGCCACGGCGTCCGCGCCGGCGATGATATTGCCGTCGAACGGGCTGGTGACCACCTGGTCCGAGACGATCCCGATGATCCGCGACCGGCGGTTGCGCAGGCTCACGGCAATGGCGTTGGGCGTGTAGTTCAGCGTGGCCGCCGCTTCCCGGATCCGGACCTGGCTCTCCTTGGCCACATTCCCGTCGCCGCGCCCGTTCAGGACCAGCGACACCGCGCTGCGGGAAACTCCGGCGAGCTTGGCGACGTCGAGCGCTGTGGCTTTGCGGTTCATGCTGGGTTTCCTCCCGCGTACGGTATTTCCTGCAGTCTACCTAACGCGTGTGAGGTGTGCCCGGACGCGGGGGGCGCTTTCCCCCAACTGAGTAGCGCTATCTGTCGTTTTGAGGGGTCAAAACGACAGATAGCGCTACCTACTTGGGCCGGGGCGGGTTCGGGAGGTGCGCTTCAGGCAGGCGCGGCAGGCTGGCCGCCGCGACCAGCAATGCCAGGGCCCCGAGGCCAAATGGCAGGGCGGTGAGGGTGGCGATGCCGCCCACCAGCAGCGGCCCGCCAGCGTCACCGAGTTCCCGGCCAAGTTCTGCCGAACCCATGGTCCGGCCCATCCGCTCCGGCGGCGTGGTGTCGGCCAGATGCGCGAAGCCGAGCGGCGTGGCCAGGCCGACGCCCGCGCCAATGGCTGCCGCGGCAATGAACAGCGTGACCGGACCCGGGGTGAGGGCGATGAGTGCGACGCCCGCGGCGGTAAGGAGGAGTCCCGCCGTCGTCCCTTTGTTATCGCTGATGCGGTGCGCGTCCCGCAGCCTGCCGATCCAGGGCTGGGTGAGCACCGACGTGATGGCCAGGACACTGACCGCGGCCGTGCCGGCAACCGGGCCAAGGCCGTGTCGCGTGGCGAGAGCGGGAATGAATCCGATCGCCGCGCCGAGCGCCCCGGTCGAGGCCGCCAGCACCAGCGTGGGCACCAGGAAGCGCCGCTCGGTGACCTGGCGGGCGAGATCGAGCACGGTGTAACGCTGCCGGGGGAGCGGCGCCAGGTGCGGAACAGACACCAGCACCCACACGGCGGTGGCCGCCGCCAGCACCGAGAGCGCGCCGAACAGCAGGGCAAACCCGCCCGCCAGGATCAGTCCCGCCCCCAGCAGCGGACCGATGACGTACCCCAGGCTTTTCCACGAACCATACCGGCCGAAGTAGGTCCCGGCCTTCGTCCCCGCCGCCAGCCGCGCAACCATCGCGGACGACGCCGGCGAGAACGCCGAAGCCGCCGCGCCCTGCCCCAGCCGCGCGAGTCCAAGCATCAGCGGATCCGCCGCCCAGAGGCCGATCAGCGACAGCACCGCGAAGGCCAGGAGGCCGCCGACGATGACAGGCTTGGTTCCGATCCGGTCGCTCAGGGCGCCGAAGACCGGCTTGAGGAAGACCTCGGAAACGTCATAGAGGGCCAGCAGGATGCCCAGGTTGAGCAGCGTCAGGCCGATGTTCTCGCTCTGCGCGCCCATGCCAGCGGCGATGCTGTGGGCGCCGAACGCGGTGACGAAGCCGGCCGCGTACAGGGGAACGGTGGACGCCCGGGCGTTGACCACCTGTGCCGCGGCGCTCACGCGCGCACTTCGAGACAGGGCGCCTGCTTTAGGGAAATCACACCGCAAAGCGTAACAACAGCCGAACTGAGGAGCGCCAAGTGTCGTAATGGACTCTGAAAACGACAGTTGGAGCTACTCAGTTGGGCCGGAGGAAGCTCAGGTGAGGGACGCCGCCAGCTCCTCGATGATCTCGAACTGCTCGCGCACGCCGCTTTCCATGCCGGACTGCGCAATCATGTCCCGGACTTCCTCGCTCCCCGCATCGGTGCGGATCCGCACGGTGGTGGCGCCGCCGTCGGCCCCGTCAAAGGTGACCGTATTAAGCACGGCGCCTTCCTCGCTGTCCGGCGCGGTGCCCGGCATCTCCATGACCTCCGTGTGGACGATCCGCTCGTTGGGCACAATCTCGCGGTATATGCCGTGGAAGGCCACCTCGAATTCGCCGTGCGCCACCATGACGTATCGCCACGCGCCGCCGACCCGGAAGTCCATGGCCGCCACAGTCATCTCGCCACGCCGTCCGGGCCACCATTTCTTGACGAGTTCCGGCGTGGTCCAGGCCCGGTAGACGAGGTGCGGGGGTGCGTTGAGGGTCCGCGTGATCAGGATTTCCGTGTCGCTGGGGAACGTCACATCCATGGTGCTGCCGCTTGCCTGTGCCATTGTCCTGCTCCTTTCAGTGCTCTTCCTTGAGATCCTCCAGCACGTCCTCGAGAAGATCGAAGCGCTCCTCCCAGAGGTGCTGGTAGCTGGCCACCCAGTCGTAGATGGGCTTGAGCGCTTGCGGATTGAGCCGGTAGAGCCGCTGCCGGCCTTCGTCACGCACGACGACGGCGCCCACCTCGCGCAGCACCCGCAAGTGCCGTGACACGTGCGGCTGCGCCAGGCCCAAAAGGGTCACCAGCTCGTTGACCGGGCGCTCGCCTTGAGTGAGGGCGTCCAGGATTTCCCGACGGCGGGGCTCAGCCACCGCGTTGAACGTATCTGCCGTTGTTGCTGCCCGTGCCATACGGCGATTGTATACCCATATGGATATGCACTGGAAGGGACGGACAGCTCATCTGCCACGCAGTGCCAATGAGTTGAAAAGTCGAGTACCTACTACTGATGCTTTCGGCATCCCCGGCCGCATAGCGTCGTATGGGGGACCTGCGAGACGTCCATCGGTACACCGCTTCTGGGGGCAGGAAGGACAGCAATGGCGCCGGACGAGGGCAATGCCCTTCCCCTCCTGGATCCGGATGTCCTGGACAGGCTGCGGACAGAGCTCGAGGACGATGAGGGAGTTTGGACGGTGTTCGTGCGGAACTTCATCGACTATCTGCCCCAGAGGACTGAAAAGCTGCGTCTGACCCTGACCACCGGGGACCTGGCCGGCGCAATGGACGCTGTCCTCAGCCTCAAGACTTCCAGCCAGATGGTAGGCGCGGAGCGCCTCGCCGGGCTTGCCATGGACCTGGAACGGTCCCTTCGACACGAGACCCTCGACTCTGAACCCGCCCGGGTCCTGCCCCGGTTGGCAGCGGACCACCTCACCCAGATCAAGCGCTGCGCCCGGCAGACCAGGTATCTGCTGCAGAGATATCTTCATTCCAAGCCGGGCGGGAAGTGACACCGCTGCGTTCGACTGGCGTGCCAATCGGCACTGGTCGCGTCATCAAGCGACAACTGATGCGCAACTCGATGGCCGCCGTGGTGGACGGCCATGGAGCTTACTATGCCGGACTGGTCAATCAGCGTCCCTGGACATCACTGGTCTTTCGCCGGACGGCGTTCAACAACATGGCCAGTGAGCCGTCCTGAGGCAGCAACGCGTAGATGCCCGCAGCGGCTGCTTGCCGTTGCACCCCCGAAGTCGGGGCCAGCATCACGATGCGGGTGCGGGGCGCAGCAGCACGAATGCTGAGCGCGGCAGCCATGCCGTCGTCGTCGCGCAGGAGGTTGTCAAGGATGACGACGTCGGGCGCCAGTTCGCGGACCAGGTCAACGCCCGATTGCGCCGAGTCAGCAGTTCCCACACTGAGCATGTCCGGTTCCCGGTCCAGGGCGACGGCAAGCAGCTCGGTGAACGTCCGGTGGCGGTTGATGGTCATGACTCGAATCTTTTGTGAGTCGGGGGTGGACGCTGACACGGGCATGGCGGTGTTGGCCGTGGACTCAAGAAGCCTGGCGTAAATGGACCTCAAGACGGGACCAGGCGCACAGCCCATTTCCCGGTCCATGGTCCGCCTGCACCGTTCGAACGCACGCAAGGCCTCCGTGGGCTGGCCACCTTGCTCCAGGCCGAGGACAAGAGCCGTCCAGGCCTGCTCGCTGAGGGGATCATCCGCGACGGCCTCCCTGGCCCAGGCAGCGGCCAGCCGGGTTCTTCCCACGGCCAGGGCAGACTCCGCCGCCAGAATCCGGGCATGGAAGACGCGGGCAGCATGGCGGGTTCGCTCGCCCTCGGCCCAGGATGGCAACAGTTCATCGCCCAGCAGTGGAGCCGAAGCCAGGCCAAGAGCCTCCTGGAGCAGCACAATCGCGCGCCGCGGCACTGCGGATTCGGCCCTGCGCACCAGGGCCTCGAAGCGGTCCAGATCCAGGTCCACCAGCGACCTGTCCAGCATGTAGCCGCCGGTTACCGTCCGCAGGGGGCCGTCCTTGCCCATCCCGGGCTGCAGATGACGCCGCAGCACACTGACATAGCTTTCCAGGGTGGGGAGCGCCTCCGGCGGGGCCTGCCCGGCCCAGAGGATGTCGATCAGGCGGTCCTTGGAAACGGGTGCGCCGAGGTTCAACAAGAGGAGTTCGAGGATTTGCCGGGGCTTGGGGCCGCCCAGCTCCCCGTATCCGAGGACCGCATCCCCGCGCTGGATCCGGAGCGGACCGATGATTCTCGCATCGAGTCGGCCGGGGCCCGGCCCTGTGAGGACGGATGGCATCGTGTCATCTGAAACTGCCAGCTCTACTGAGTTCATGGGTGAACCTGCGATTCAGTTGCGAAGTTTGCTCAAGTGTGACTGTCTTGCTGGCGGGGGACACGAGTAGGGGCTACCTGTTTGAGGTTGGTAGCAGCTACTTGTTTTGTCCGGCGAATGGATGTGGAGTCCGGTGTCATTGCAGCCAACAAGGTTGTTGCAAGGTGTCCGGTGCACGATGACGTCATTCCATCCCTCCTAACGGCAGGCATGTCATGAGACCCTTTAGTTGGATGCCCTTGGGCCAGGCCGATGGCAAGGCGCCCGCATCCCCAAGCACTGAACACAGCACCTTCCCACCCAGACAAGGCCGGCACGCCGTCGCCCGCTCAGCAAGAGTCCGGCCGGCACGGGTCCGGATGATCGCAGCCATCGCGGCAATGGTCATGCCCGTCGGCATGGGATTGCCCATCGTTGCAGCCAACGCCGAAACGGCTCCGGTTGGCCAGGGGTTCACGGTGAGCCCCTCCGACCTGGCGTTCATCCTGAAACAGATCAAAATCGCCGAGGCGCACGCTGCAACGCTGTCGCCGGAGCACCCGTGTGACACCATGATCGGCACCGGTCCTGATCAGATCGCGAGCCCCCTCGTTTCCCAGGGGCTGCGGACGGTCGACGGGTCATGCAACAACCTTGTGCCCGGCCAGGAGACGTTCGGCGCGGCCGACCAGACGTTCCCACGCCTGACCACGCCGGTATTCAAGAGTGCCGAGGACTCACCTCCCGCGTTCGGCCCTTCCCAGCCGACCTCGTACGCGCAGAAGAAGGGCTCCGTTTTCGACTCCGAGCCCCGCGTAATCAGCAACCTGATCGTGGACCAGACCTCAACCAACCCGGCCGCGGTGGCAGCGGCCGGTAACCCGGTCAGGTCGCAGGGCAACGAGGGCATCGTCCCGTGCACGACGGATCCAGATCCCTCGGCCACGCCGCCGGTCGTCGAAGATCCTGCGGGCTGCGTGCCGTCGCACCAGACCCTTTTCATCCCGAACGTGACCACGGACGTCGGCCTCTCGCCGCCCTACAATTCGATGTTCACCCTGTTCGGACAGTTCTTTGACCACGGCGTGGATCAGACCGTCAAGGGCGGAGGCACGGTGTTTGTGCCGCTGAAGGACGACGATCCACTGATCGCGGGCCCGGACCACGTCCTGGGCAACGGGGACGACCTGCCGCCGCACCTGCAGTTCATGGTCCTGACCCGAGGTAAGAACCAGCCCGGTCCGGACGGCACCACAGGCGACAACCCCGCGACTCCTGCGGACGAAAGTGCTGACGATATCCAGAATGCGACCAACACGGACTCGCCCTTGGTTGACCAGAGCCAGACCTACACCTCGCACTCGTCGCACCAGGTATTCGTGCGCGAGTACGTCAACAACGCCGACGGCAAGCCGGTCTCAACGGGCAAGCTCCTCGGCGGTCCGGCTGGTCCAACGGCGGGCGGCATGGCTACCTGGGCCACGACCAAGTCCCAGGCGGAGACCTTGCTTGGTCTCAAGCTCGAAGACAAGGACGCCACGAACATCCCGATGATCGCCGCGGACCCCTACGGCAAGTTCCTCCCCGGCCCCTTGCGCGGACTGCCGCAGTACGTGACGGGTGCGGGCCTGATCGAGGGTGACAAAGCCAACCCCGTGCCGGTTCCGGCGGATGTGAAGTACTTCGACACGCCGTTCCTGACCGACATCGCGCACAACGCGGACCCGAGCCCTCAGGACACGGACCACAACCCGGGCACGGCCCCGGTCGCGCCGGCCCCGGATGCTGACAACGTGGCATCTGCCGATTTCGCCAGCCAGCCGCTTGGTACGTACGACGACGAGATGCTCAACGCGCACTTCGTCGCCGGTGATGGGCGGGTCAACGAGAATATCGGACTGACCGCCATCCACCAGATATTCCACTCGGAACACGACCGGCTCGTCGGCGACATCAAGAACGTGCTGACCACCGATACTTCCGCGAGCGGCACGGCGGCCCTGGCCGAATGGCAGGCGGTCGCCGGCGCCAACGGCTGGAACGGTGAGCGCCTGTTCCAGGCGGCACGGTTCATCACCGAAATGGAGTACCAGCACCTGGTCTTCGAGGAGTTCGCCCGCAAGATTCAACCTGCGATCAACCCCTTCGAGCCGTTTGCGTTCACTCAGACCGAGCTCAACCCCGCGGTCAAGGCTGAATTCGCCCACGCCGTGTACCGCTTCGGTCACTCCATGCTGACCGAGACAATCTCCCGCAGGAACGAGGACAGCCCCGGTCCCGACGACCAGTTCGGCACCTCCGACGACATCTTGGGGAGTCAGAACGACATCTCCTTGCTCGAGGGTTTCCTCAACCCGCCGGAGTACACCAACGGCGGCCCTGCAGGTTCGCTCACCTCTGAGGAGGCTGCGGGCAGCATCATCATGGGTATGTCGGACCAGGCCGGTAACGAGCTCGATGAGTTCGTGACGGAAACGCTCCGCAACAACCTGCTGGGTCTGCCTCTGGACCTTCCGACGATCAACATGACACGGGCACGCTCCGAAGGAATTCCGCGGTTGAACGTCCTTCGCCGGGACCTGTTCAACTCAACGAATGACGGCCAGCTGAAGCCCTACATCAACTGGATCGACTTCGGAGAGAACCTCAAGCACCCGGAGTCGCTCGTAAACTTCGTCGCGGCCTACGGCCAGCACCCGTCCATCACCGGCCCTACGACGTTGGCGGGCAAGCGGGAGGCTGCACGGCTGATCGTCAACCCCAACACCGGGGACGTTGCTCCCACTGATGCTGCTGCGTTCATGAACAGCACGGACGCCTGGGCCAACAACGGCACCCAGTCGATCACCGGCCTGGACAACGTGGACCTTTGGGTCGGCGGTCTCGCGGAGCAGACCGTTGTTTTCGGTGGCCTGCTTGGAAGCACGTTCAACTACGTCTTCGAGAACCAGCTGACGGACCTGCAGAACGGCGACCGCCTGTATTACCTGGCGCGCACGCCGGGCATGAACCTGCGCAGTGCGCTGGAGGGTAACTCGTTCGCCGAGCTGATGATGCGCAACACGAACGTGCACACCCTGAAGGCCGACTCGTTCGCCACGGCGGACTGCAAGTTTGAACTGAAGAAGCTTGCGGGCACCACCGACGGCTTTGCGGCCTCCGGCAACACCGTAGCGGATGACCCGGACTCAGACTGCGATGAGGCCGCCCTGCTGATCCGCATGCCCGACGGTACGATCAAGTACCGCGCGAGGAACACCGTAGACCCCTCCGGGATCAACGGACAGAGCGTCTACAACGGCACTGCCGGCGTGGACCGCATCTTCGGTGGAAACGACAGCGACACCTTCTGGGGTGGTGCCAGCAACGACATCATCGAAGGTGGTGACGGAGCCGACGTCGCACTCGGCGGCGAAGGCGAAGACATCATCACCGACCTCGCCGGCGACGACGTGCACAAGGGCGGTCCCGGAAACGACGCGATCGACGCCGGCCCGGGCCTGGACATCATCATGGGCGGCGATGGCAAAGACTTCACGAACGGTGGAGCCAATGCCAACGAGACCTTCGGTGGAACTGGTGACGACTTCATCATGCTCGGTCAAGGCATCGATGCCGCGTTCGGTGACAGCGGCGACGATTGGGAAGAGGGCGGGGACCAACCTGACCTCATGATCGGGGACAGCAGCAACCTGTTCTTCCTGGACGACTCCCAAAAGCCCGGACACGACATCCTGATCGGCCAGGGCGGTGACGACGACTACGACATGGAAGGCGGCGACGACGTCGGCCTCGCAGGACCCGGCGTCGAGAAGGTCGCCGGAGCCTCGGGATACGACTGGGAGATCGGTCTTCAGGATCCACAGGCACAGGATGCCGACCTGAACCTCCCGATCCCGCCGCTGGACATCCTGCAGGTGGGAGTCCGGGACAAGTTCAACGAGGTGGAGGCACTCTCAGGCGCGAACCTCAATGACGTCCTGCGTGGCGACGACGTGGTTCCCAGCGCCGTCGGCGGCGCCGGATTCATCGGATGCGACGTGCTGGACCAGGCGGGCCTTGACCGCATCGCGGGCCTTGACCCACTGGTACCGGCGCTCAGCACTCCGGCGAACACCGTCATCGCGGCGTCGGCATCCAAGAACTGCCCGCTACTGGTCCCCGACAGCAACGTCTGGGGCGATGGCAACGTCCTCCTCGGCGGCGGTGGCAGCGACCTGATCGAGGGACGGGGCGCCGATGACATCATCGACGGCGACAGGTACCTCAGCGTCCGGCTCAGCGTCCGCACGGACGCGAACAACCGGCTCTCCGAGGTTGGCAGCGCGGCCGGAATGACCACGCAGTACCTGCGGGACGGAGACGGTAACCTCACCGGTGCCACCCTCCAGGAAGCCGTGTTCGCGGGAACCGTGAACCCGGGCAACATCGTGGCAGTCCGCGAGATCCTGGAAGGCACCGGCGGCACCGACACCGCGGTCTTCTCGGGACCGCTGTCGAACTACACGATCGTTGCCACCCCCGCAACGGCAACCGAACTGGCCAAGCTGACGGTCACCCAGACCGGCGCCAATGTGGCTGGCCAGCGGGCCAGCGACGGGATCGACACGCTGCGGAACATCGAGCGGCTGCAGTTCACCGATCAGGTGGTCACAGTGCAGGTGCCTGATGCGCCGGCCATCGGCTCGGCGACCGCAGGCAACAGCTCCGCGACGGTGACGTTTACGGCCCCGGCGCCCAACGGGTCCTCGGCGATCACGGGCTTCGAAGTGGTCGTGAACACCGGCGGCGCGGCAGTCCAGACGGTCACCGGCATTGCGGCCTCGGCCACCAGTGCCACAGTAACCGGACTGACCAACGGCACCTCGTACACCCTCCAGGTGCGCGCGGTGAACCAGTTCGGCGCAGGGCCGCTGTCCGCGGAATCCAACGCGGTCACACCGGCGCCCTCGGTGCCCGATGCCCCGACCGGAGTCACAGCCAGCGCGGGTGTCGCCTCGGCAACCGTTACCTGGACGGCGCCGGCCAGTGACGGAGGATCCCCGATCACAGGGTCCGAAGTCGAGGTCCGCACGGGAACCACGGTGGTCACCACCGTCTCCTTCGCCGACGCGGCCACCAGCCAGGTGGTCACCGGCCTGGCAAACGGGACCGCGTACACGTTCGTGGTCCGGGCGGTGAACGCGGCCGGAACCAGCCTGGGTTCGGCACCGTCGATTGCAATTACGACGCCGGGCACGCCAGATGCTCCGGTGATCGGAAGGGCAAGGCAAGGGGACAGAAGGGGTCCCATAACAGCCATCATCGACTGGACGCCGCCGGCCGCGACCGGCGGGTCTGCGATCACGGGCTACAAGGTGACGGCCCTGCGGATGAGTTCAGCCGCAGCCAACGCCACGGTGATCTCACGGACGGACTCCGCCGTCCTGCCGGCAACGGCGAGGACCCTGGAGATGACCCTTACAAACAACAACTACCGGTTCGTTGTAGTGGCCATCAACGCAGTAGGGACCAGCCCGGAGTCCGCCCGCTCGAACAGCGTGGTGGCACGATAGGGAAGGCAAAGCGCAGCTAGTACCTGCAGCTGGCAAGTGAAGGGGGTGGCCCCGCGGCCACCCCCTTTGCTGTGCGTGCGGAGCTGCCTGTGGGGGCACGCCACCACGGTGCCGAGCTCCCTCTGCTGCGCCGCCCCCTGTGCCGGCACACCCCTGCCTGCAGCTCCCTCGGCGGGGAAGGTAACGGGGGCATTTTTATCCAGGCATGGAAGAGGGGCCAGGCTGGCTGAGATGCAGCCTCAGCCAGCCTGGCCCTTCGTGGTTAGTTAGCGGGCAGCGGTGCTGTTCTGATCAATGGCCGTGTACCGGTTCCCGGGCAACGGACGCATCTGCGGGCTCTTTGTCCATGTCCACGCCCGTTCCTGTCCCCGAGCGCGGAGCCACTTTGACGTCGTCGGCGGTGTTCCCTGCGGCGCGCGCAACGCCGAGGCGGACAGCCTCCACAGTCTTGTCGCTCAGGAGCGGGCCGGTGTAGCCCAGTTCGAGCTCGCCGTCGCTTGCATGGGTGTCGTAGTTGCCCAGCGCATCGGCGAGGATGCCTTCCAGCGCGATTGCCTCGGCCAGAGCCCCGGGGTTGGCTGAGCTGGCGGTGAACCGGAGGTCGTGCACCAGGACCTGGGCCACATGAACGTGGTCCAGCCCCGGAAACGCCAGGTCGTGGCCGAATGCAAGGTTAACCAGTTCGCCGCCATCATCGATGGTGGCATCACTGGGCAGGGCAACAATAAGCTCTGGCACCGTGTGTTGCAGCACGTTGGCGCCCAGGACATCCGGTGAGATAGGGGACACGGCCAGCCCCAGGCTGCCGGCAGCAGAGGAGAGCGCTGCACTGAGCGTAACCAGATCCGCGTCCGGGGCCGGGTGGATGGCCACCACAATACGGCGCCGGACCATCAGCCCGTCGTAGCTCACCTGGGGCCGGCCGTTCCCCAGCTCGGAACCCGAACCGGACGTCAGGACCGCGCCGGACGGGTCGGAAGGAGAACCGGGTGGCGCTCCGGCAGTGCAGCCGGCCAACAGTGAAGAGGCCAGAACCACCGAGACGGCAACAGCAGCCGCCTTCATCTCACGTACCCGCCGGGTAACCCGGCTGGTAGCGCGGGATGAAATGGTTCGCTGGCAGGGTGTCCGGAACGGAGGGGTCGGAGGTGATGGGATCGTTGTTCCGCGGATCGCCCACGGAGAACTGCACCATCATGTCGTGGTCCTCGTGCACCAGGTTATGGCAGTGCACCATGTAGCGTCCGCCCGCCTGGGCTCCGGTGTCGAACTGCGTGAGTAAGGTGATGGACTCGTTCTCACCCGCATAGAAGACATCCTTGGGCCCCCCCTCCCACGCGAACGGTTTCCCGCCGTTGGTGTTGCGGGCGATGATCTTGGCATCGACCAGATGGATGTGGACAGGGTGGAACCACCCGCCGGATCCGTTGGTGATGGTCCACTGCTCAACGTCAAAAGGCTGCGGGTTGCCGAACAGCTTAGTGAACCCTGAACTTTCCACATCGGCCCACGTAACCCCGTTGATGGTCCATTCCCCGTTCTCCCGCTCCACCCTGAGCTCCCGCTTGGCCACAGCCATCTCCGGCGTCAGGCTCATGGTGGGCAGTCCGCCGCGGGCCGCATTCGGCGACCCGCCGTCGTCGAGCGTCTTGGGAATCGAGGAGATGCCTCCCTTCCCCGAGCCGGAGTTGCGCACTACCTCGAACTGCATGATTTTGTCCGTATTGGCAAAATCCTCGTTGTTCTTGTTGCTGAGGTTCCGCAACTGGATCTTTTGCCCCACTTTGTACTTCCGGAAGTCGATGAGGATCTCGTAGCGTTCCGCGGTGCCCTGCCGCCACGACTGCACCGCCTGGACCTTGGGCGTCATACCGCCGTCGGTGCCGACGATGTAAACCGGCTCTCCGGTGGAGAGGGTGGGCCGGTACGAACGGGTAATCGAGGCCACGAGGACCCGGAAACGGTAGATGCGCGGCTTCACTTTCATGGTTGGCCACGGCACCCCGTTGACCATGACGATGTCGCCCCACAAGCCGTCGTGGTCGTTGTCGTTGTAGCCGAACGAGCCGTCAGCATTGAACAGGGCATCCGAAATCATCAGCGGCACGTCGAACTCACCCTGCGGCAGCTGGGCGCGCTCGAACTTATCGGACAGGGGGTAGAAGCCGGCCAGCCCGGAGTACACGTTCTGGGCCGTCACGTGGTGCTTGTGGTCGTGGTACCAGAGTGTCCGCCCGGTTTGCCAGTTGGGGTAGTGGTAGTTCTTGACGTATCCCGGTGGAGTGGTGTCATTGGCGTACCCGTCGTATTGCGGCAGCGACGCCGAGCCGTGGAGGTGGGTAACGGTATGGAAGGCCATGGGATGCAGCAGGCCCAGCGCCGGGAAGTCATTGCGGATCCGCACCTCGGTCCGGGTCCCCTGGAGGGCCCGGATGGTAGGGGCGGGGAAAATACCGTTGTACCCGGCGAGCGTGGTGGTGAGCCCCGGCACAAACTGGGCTTGTCCAAGCTTCTGCGTCAGCGCGTACTTGGCATACGGGCGGTTGGGGTCGCCGTCGTCGAAGCCGGTTTCGTAAGGCTCCAGCACCGGCGGCCGCCGGAAGACCCCGGCGTACGGAACCGGGGTGTTTTGGGGCGCGAGCTGGCTCGTCGTGATGGGCGGCGTGGAGGGCGGCGTGGTGGACGAAGGAAGGGTGAGCGGGGCCCCCTTCATGCCCACGAGGCTGAATGCCCCAAGCGCTCCGCCCAGTTTTAGAACTTCCCTGCGAGATGTCATGACCTCTCCTCATGGTGAGTGGCTGCTCAACCCTGCTCAGATCATGCGCCGCGCAACTTGTAAAAAGGCTGGAGTGGCCAACCCCGGAGGCCCCTGCCAAGGGAGTGGTCGCCCGCATTACCGTCAGAGGCGGCCGGTAGAGTGAAATCATGCCCGCCGACCCAGCACGCCAGCCCCGGAACGGGTTCCCGAACCGTCCCTCCTTGGACGAACTGCTCGCCACCGCGCATGTGGTGAGCCTGCCCATGCGGGTGAAGTTCCGCGGCATCATGGAACGCGAAACGCTGCTGCTGCGCGGGCCGCACGGCTGGGGCGAGTTCTGCCCGTTCCCCGAATACGCCGACGCCGAGGCCTCCCGCTGGCTCGCCGCCACCATCGAGGCCGGCTGGCACGGCTTCCCTGCACCCGTCCGTTCGGTGATCCCGGTCAACGCCACCGTTCCTGCCGTTTCCGCGGACCGGGTGCCGGAGGTCCTGGCCCGGTTCGGCCGGGTGGACGCCGTCAAGATCAAGGTGGCCGAGCACGGGCAGACGCTCGACGACGACGCCGCCCGTGTCGCCGCCGTCCGCGCAGCCCTGCCCGACGCCGCCATCCGCGTCGACGCCAACGGCGGCTGGGACGTGCCCTTTGCAGTGTCGGCACTCACCCGGCTCGCCGCCGTCGGACTTGAATATGCCGAGCAGCCGGTGCCCACAATTGAGGGGCTCGCCGAGGTACGGCGGCAGCTGCGCGCCGCCGGGACGCCGGTGCTGATCGCCGCCGACGAAAGCGTGCGCAAGGAATCCGATCCCCTTAAGGTGGCGCGGGCCGGCGCGGCGGATCTGCTGGTTGTCAAGGTCGCGCCGCTCGGGGGAGTGCGGCGCGCGCTGGACATCGTGGCGCAGGCCGGGCTCCCCGCCGTTGTCAGTTCCGCGCTGGACACGTCCGTGGGCATCCGCGCCGGGCTGGCTCTGGCCGCTGCCCTCCCCGAACTGCCGTACGCGTGCGGGCTGGGGACGGTGTCGCTGTTCGCCTCGGATATCACGCTGGATCCGCTAGTGGCCGACGACGGCGCCATCCGCCTCCGCGACGTCGCCGCCGACGCCGGGCTGCTGGAGCAGTATGCGGCTTCCGCGGAACGCCGCGACTGGTGGCTGGCCCGGCTCGCCAGGGTCCACGCCCTCCTCGCCCCCTGTCGCTCTCTCACTTAACGCGGGTTTCTTACGGACGCTCTCTCACTTAACGCGGGTTTTTGGGCAACGCTCTCTCACATCCCTGCAGGTCACCGCCGGTTAACCTGAACTTCACCTTGCCGACGGCTTGGCGTCGACCTGCGCTGAAAGGGTGGCCGGGACCCGATCGTCATATTGGAGGCACCCCTTGTCTGAATCGACAGCCCGTAAGTTCACCCTGCTGCCCATGCTCGGCCACACCAAAGGCAAGCGCAGTGCAGTCACCTGCGCCCTGAAATGCGACAACGCCTGCTCCGGCGACGTCTGCAACACCAGCTCCAACAGCTACTTCCGCGATATCGCGTCCGCCACCATGTCCCGCCGCGCCGCCCTGGGCTTCGGCGCCGCCGGTGCGCTCGCCGTCGTACTTGGCAGCGCCGTCACCTCCGCGGAACCGGCTGTTGCCGGCGGCCCCGGCCTGGCACCCGCCGCGAAGGAAGGCTTCACCAAGTCGAAGCTGAAGTTCACGCCCATCCCTTCAATTGACGCAGCGGTGGACGCTGTCACGGTTCCGGAAGGCTTCACCTGGCAGCCCGTGATCCGCTGGGGCGACCCCATTTTCAACGGCACCCCGGACTTCGACCTGAACAACCAGACGGCAGCCGCACAGGAAAAGCAGTTTGGCTACAACAACGACTACACCGACATCCTGGAGATTCCGGGCTCAAAGGGCCGCCGCGCGGTGCTGTTCGCCAACCACGAATACACCAACGAGAACATCATGTTCCCGGCCACCATGCCGGCAGAGCAGATGCGCGCTGTGGGACAGGCTGCACACGGCCTGTCCGTCGTCGAGCTCGAGCGCAAGAACAAGAACAAGCCGTGGACCTATGTCAAGGGCGCGCCGCTGAACCGCCGTTACCTGAACAACACCGTGTACGAGCTCACCGGCCCGGCAGCGGGCTCGGCACTGGTCACGACCGCTGAGGACTCCAAAGGCCGCTTCATCAAGGGCACGCTGGGCAACTGCGCCGGCGGCACCACCCCGTGGGGCACCATCCTCTCCGGCGAGGAGAACTTCCAGGGCTACTTCGTGGGGAACGGCACGTCCGCCGGGGACAAGCGCTACGGCATCACTTCCAAGCCGACGGCCCGCAAGTGGGAGCTCGACGACCCGCGCTTCGACACCCGCACAGCCGGCTACGAAAACGAGGCCAACCGCTTCGGTTACATCGTGGAAGTTGACCCGTTCGATCCCACCTCCATGCCGAAGAAGCACTCCTCACTGGGCCGCTTCAAGCACGAGGGCGCCAACGTGATCATCGCCGAATCCGGCCACGTGGTGGCTTACTCCGGCGACGACGAGCGCTTCGACTACCTGTACAAGTTCGTCTCCAAGGACAAGTACATCGAGGGCGACCGCAAGCACAACATGACGCTGCTCTCCGCCGGCAACCTCTACGTTGCCAAGTTCACGGGCAACTCGCCTGTCGCTGAAATCGACGGCAAGGGCACAGTCCCGGCCGACGGCTCGTTCGACGGTACCGGCGAATGGCTTCCGTTGGTGGTGGACGGCGCTTCGGCTGTGAAGGGCATGTCCGTCGAGGAGGTCCTGGTGTACACCCGCCTGGCCGCCGACAAGGTTGGCCCCACCAAGATGGACCGGGCCGAGGACGTTGAGCCCAGCCTGCACACCGGCAAGGTCTACGTTGCCTGCACCAACAACTCGGACCGTGGCAAAGCCGGCAAGGAAGGCGCCACGGAGGTCAACCCGCGCAACCTGAACCGCGACGGCCACATCGTGGAAATCACTGAAACCGGCGACCAGACCTCCACGAAGTTCCAGTGGAACCTGCTGATGGTCTGCGGCGATCCGGCCCAGGGTGACGTTACCTACTTCTCCGGCTTCCCGGTGGACAAGGTTTCGCCCATCTCCTGCCCCGACAACCTCGCGTTCGACTCCGTAGGCAACCTGTGGATCTCCACCGACGGCGCCCCCTCCGGCATCGGCAAGGCCGACGGCCTGTTCAAGGTCACCCTCGAAGGTGCCGAGCGCGGCAAGGTGGAGCAGTTCCTGGCCGTGCCGCGGGACGGCGAGACCTGCGGACCCATCATCCACGACGAGGAGCGCACCGTGTTCGTCTCCGTGCAGCACCCGGGTGAGGACGGCTCGTTCGATGACCAGCACTCCTTCTTCCCGGACTACGTCGCGGAAGGCACGACGCCGGCCCGCGGCCAGGCGCGCGCGCCCCGTCCGTCAGTGGTCCAGGTGTTCCGAGGCTAGGTCCGTTCCCTCCCACCAGGACGCTCTCTCACCTTTGGCGGGTTTTCGGCCAACGCTCTCTCACTTTCTTCAGGAAAGTGAGAGAGCGTTCGGTCGTATGGCGCATCAAGTGAGAGAGCGTTTGGCTTTTGGAGGCCAAAGGTGAGAGAGCGTCCTAGTCGATCAGGCCGGCGCCGGTTATTGGAGGTGGCCGTTGCCGGCTCTGGCAGGCTCAGGCCGTGCCCGAACGGGAAAAGGGGATCGGCGGTATCGCCGGGGACGTCGGATCGGGATGCACGCACGGCATCCATCGACCGCGGGATCTCGAACGGCAGGCGCCCTTCGGGCCCGGTCCGTCCGAACAGGGCGTCCAGGAGCGCCGTGTCCGACACGCCGAACGTGCCGACCAGGGCTGAGGTGAAGCCGGTTAGGGGTGTGAGGATCGCCGGGCGGTCCAGCCGCACGTCAATGACCAGAGGTACTTTTTCGGCCAGGGTGCGGAGCCGGGAGATCAGCCCAGGAGGGAAATCCAGGCTCCCAGCATGGAAATGTTCCTCCAGGAACAGGTCGTTGCGGTGGTCCCACGGCGAGTGAAGCCGGATAACGGCAACATCCGCCTGCTCCGGGTCCTGCACCACAGTGCCGAAACCGTCGAGGCTCAGCGGGTCCACGCCCTCCACATAGACGGCAGGTGAGCCGGAAAGCGGAAGGGAGGTCCCGACGTCGGACGTTCCGTTGGTGAGCACCGTGACGGACCGGGACTGCGCACGGTGTCCTTCGCGCCGGAATTCGGCGTTCCCCACGATGGTGGCCGCGGCGTCCTCGTCCACGAACGGGTTGTCGAACAGGCCCAGCTGGAACTTCACCAGTAGCAGCCGGCGGGCGGATTCGTCCAAACGCGACTCGCTGACCAGCCCGTCCCGGACAAGGCCGATGAGCAGGTCGGTGCATTCCTCGCCGCCGAACTGGTCCACGCCGGCGTTGAGGATCTTCAGCATGCGTTCGGGCGCGGTGAGCTGTTCAACGCCCCAGGCCCGGGCCGGCAGGACTTGGTCGCCCACGATGTTGTCGTTGACCAGTTCCCAGTCGCTGAGGACCACGCCGTCGTAGCCGAGCTTGTCGCGGAGCAGGTTGGTGATGATCTGCCGGTTGTAGCCGAAGCCGACTTCCTCAACCGGTTCGCCGTCGAGTTCCACGCCCACCGGCATGCCGTAATAGGGCATGATGGCGCTGGTCTTTTCGGAGATCGCGGCCCGGAAAGGGGCCAGATGTTCGGCGAAGCGGCCGCCGGGGTAGACCTGTTCGCGGCCGTACGGGAAGTGCGCATCCTCGCCGTCGCGCTGCGGACCGCCGCCGGGGAAGTGCTTGGTGGTGCAGGCAACGCTGTCCGACCCCAGCTCATCGCCCTGGAACCCCTGGAGGTACTCGACGACGTACTTCGAGCTGAGCTCCGAGTCCTGCCCGAAGGTTCCCGCTTGCCGGCACCACCGCGGTTCGGTGGCCAGGTCAACGGTGGGGTGCAGCGCCGCGCGGATCCCGACGGCGGTGTATTCCTGCCGCGCGATCCCGGCGAAGCGGCGGATCAGTTCGGCACTGCCCACCGCGGCCAGGCCGATCGGCTCCGGCCACTGCGAAAAGTGGGCGGCCGTGAACGAGACGCCGGAGTTTTCGATGAACGCATGCCGCGGGTCCGTGGAGATGGTCACCGGAATCCCGTGCGGGGTCTGCGCGGCAAGCTCCTGCAGGGCGTTGCTCCAGCGGGCGGCTTCCCGGGCGGTGCCGAGCGCATGGACGTTGAAGTGGTTCATGAACTTGGTGAGGATTACCGTGCTGGTGGGCGATTTGCTGATGTTGCCTGGCTGCTCAAGGAGGGTGCCGTCCGGGCCGGTTTCGATGACCGTGTGGAACATCAGCCCGGCCTTTTCCTCGAGGCTGAGGCGGGTCACCAGATCGGCGGCGCGTTCACGCGGGCTGAGGCCGGGGTTTTCGAAGGGATCCATGATCCCGTTTCCGTTGAGGTCCCGGAACTCTTTTCCGTCGGCGTTTCCGTCGGCGACGGACGTCCCGGGGCGTGCGTGATTCTGGGCTTGTGCAGTCATGGGGCTCTCTCGGGGAGGTTGGGCGGGGGAGCGGCTACTTGATGCCGGTGGCCGCGACGCCCTGGATGAAGTACTTCTGGAGGGCAACGAAGAGCAGGATGATGGGCGTGATCACTAGCACCGAGCCGGCCAGGAGCAGGCCGTAGTCCGTGGCGTTCTGGCCCGTGGAGTAGAGGGAAAGGGCCACCGGGAGGGTGTACATTTCCTCGCTCTGCGCAACAACCAGCGGCCACAGGAAGTTGTTCCAGGAACCAAGGAAGGTCAGGATGCCGAGCGTGGCCAGCGGCGGTCCGCACAGGGGCATCACAATCCGCAGGAACGTGCGCAGCTCGCCGGCGCCGTCGATCCGGGCGGCCTCGATGAGCGAATCCGGGATCCCGGCGATGAACTGCCGCATCAGGAAAACACCCATGGGCGCGGCGAGGAACGGCAGGATCAGGGCCGGGTACGTGCTGACCATTCCCAGTTTGCTGACCAGGACGAACAGCGGCACAAACGTCACCACGCCCGGGACCATCAGCATGACCATCACCAGCAGGAACAGGAAACGCTTGCCGGGGAAGTCCATCTTCGCCAGGGCATAGCCCACCATCGAGCAGAACAGCAGGTTGCCGAGCACCGTGAACACGGCCACCACAACGCTGTTCAGGAAGAACATGCCGATCTGCAGCTCGGTGAACCAGACCACGAAGTTCTCCAGCGTGGGCTGCTCCGGCCACCACGTGATGGGCCGGCGGAGGAGCTCGCCCTGGGTTTTGAACGCGCCGAGCAGCATCCAGGCAAACGGCAGCAGCGTGGCGGTGACAGCGACCAGGAGGGCCGCGTAGATCAGCGCCCGGCGCGCGGACAGCCGGGGGCCAGTACGACGGCGGCGGGCCGGGACGGGCGGCGACGCCGGCACCTGGGTGCCTCCCGCCGTCGTCCGTTCCGCTTGGGCGCGGGGGATGGTTGGTGCAGTTTCCGGGATGGTCATGTCCTCAGTCCTTGGATCGCAGGGCGCGGAATTGGATGAGGCTCAACAGCGCGATGGCCACGAAGAGCACATAGCTGGCGGCCGAGGCGAGCCCGTATTTGCCGAACCCGAACTGGTTGAACGTGAAGTAGCTGACCGAAAGGGTGGAGTCCAGCGGGCCGCCCTTGGTCATCACGAACGGCTCCTCGAAGAACTGGAGGAAGCCCACCGACAGCAGGACTGTGCCCAGGAGCAGGGTGGGGCGGAGCATGGGCAGCGTGATCTTCATGAACCGCTGCCAGGCGCTGGCACCGTCCACTTCGGCGGCCTCCAGGATGTCCGCGGGGACCGTCTGGAGTCCGGCCAGGAAGATGATCATCAGCGTGCCAAGGTTGCGCCAGACGGCGAGCAGGATCAGTGCCGGCATGGACCAGGTGGTGCTGTTGAGCCAGTCCGGGCCCGCGATGCCCACCCAGCTGAGGATGAGGTTCAGCAGGCCGTCCGGCTGAAGGATGAAGCGCCACACCACGGCTACGGCCACAATGCTGGTGACCACGGGAGTGTAGAAGCCCACGCGGAAGGCCGTGCGGAAGCGGGTGATGCCGTTGTTCAGGGCGACCGCGAGGGCCAGGGCCAGGACGGTGGTGAGGGGGATACCGGCCAGCACGAAGTAGGCCGTGTTCAGGATCGAGTGCAGGAACTGTGGATTCCGGAACAGTGCCGCGTACTGGTCAAGCCCTACGAATCCAACAGCCAGCGGGTTGTCGATGTCGCGGCTGGTGAAATCCGTGAAGGACATCAGGAACGACGACACCAGCGGACCCAGCATAAAGATGCCGAAGATCAGGACGAACGGCGCAGCGAACAGCCACGCGGTGATGGCGTTGCGGCGCCGGCGCGAGCCGCCTGCCCTGGCCTTTGCGCGGGCCGGAGGCCTGCCGGCACCCCTTGAGGTGCCGGCAGGCATCGTGTTGGTGGTGGCAGCCACTGTTACTTCCCGGTGCCGATCGAATCTGCGGCCTGCTGCAGCGACTTCAGGGCTTCGGCGGGGTCCTTGCCGGCCTTGACGATCTGTTCGATTTCGCTGTCCGCGGCTGCCGCGACCTGGGTCCAGGTGGGGACGGACGGCGGGTTGTTGGCGGACTTGAGCTGGTCTCCGAAGACGGAGAGCTTGCTGTCCGACGCAAGGGACGGGTCCTTCCAGGCGCTCTGCTGCGAGGGCAGGTCACCGGTGGCCTTGTACCACTTGAGCTGAACCTCGGGCTTGGACAGCCACTGGAGGAGCTTCCAGGACGCATCGCGGTTCTCGGACTTCTTGAAGACCACCATGTTGGAACCGCCCACGAAGGACGTTGAGGTCTTCTCCTTGGGCATCGGGGCAACCTTGTACTTGTCCTCAAAGCCTGGGCCGCCGGCCTTGTTGAGCAGGCCGACGTGCCATGGGCCGCTCATCATCATGGGGGCGGAACCGTCCACGAAGGATGCTTCGGCGGTGGTTCCGGTGGACACGGCCTTGGATGCGAGCCCGTCAGCGAAGAAGCTGGCGTAGTACTTCAGCGCCTCAGCCGCTTCCGGGGTGTCGAGGGTCCACTTGGTGCCGTCGTCGTTCATCAGCTTGGCGCCGTTGGACCACTGGAAAGGGAGGGTGTCCAGGTAGGAGCCGGCGACGCCGGCGGGCAGCTGGACTCCGTATTTTGCCCCGGACTTCTCCTTGAGTGCCGTGGCGAGGGTTTTGAAGTCATCCCAGGTTTCGGGCGCCTTGGTGATGCCCGCCTTTTCCGCGAGGTCGCTGCGGTAGTAGACCACGCGGGTGTCAACGTACCAGGGCACGCCGTAGGTGGTCCCTTCGACTTCGGTTGACTTCATCGAGCCGGGGAAGAAGTCGCTGGTGCCGATCTCCTGGGGTGTGGCGTCGAAGGAGTCGGCGAAGTCACCCATCCAGGTGGTGCCCATCTGGGCGACGTCCGGGGTGGTGCCGCCTGCGATGGCGGTCTGGTACTTGCTGAGGGCGGCGTCCCAGGGGATGGCCGTGACGTTGACCTTGACGCCGGGGTTCTCGGCCTCGAATTCCTTCAGCAGGGCGGGCAGTGCCTCGCCTTCGCTGCCCTGCGCCCACAAGGTGATGGTGCCCGACGGCGGCCCGGAGGCAATGGCTTCGGCCGGAGACGATGCGGCGGGGCCGGCAGAGTCCCTGCCGCAGGCGGTTAGGAGCAGGGAGGCGGCGATGCCGACGGCTGCTGCCTTCTTAGCATTCGGATGGATCATCATTGTTCCTTTCGTGGTTCCGCGGGCCGGCAGGTGGCACGGCGCGGAGGGAGCAGGAGAGGTGGAGCCATCCCGCCAGAAACTATCTAAGCGCTTTGATTCGATTCGTAAGGTCAATCTAAGCGCATTGAATGTGATGTTGGCAACAGCTGGCGCTAAGTTTTTTGAACGACACGGCGCGAACGGACACTTGAGGCCCGGCGTCGTGCGGTGGCCGTAAGCCTGACCCGTGTGCCTAGACCGGCTGGCAGCCGCAGCTTTCGCGCAGCACCACGCGCACGGGCAGTTTCAGATCCGCCGGGGGCTTCTCCGGGCGGTCCAGCCTGTCCAGGAGCAGCTCCACCATGGTCCGGCCCATCCGTTCCATGGGCTGCCGCACTGTGGTGAGCGAAGGCCGGATGACCCGCCCTGCGGCGATGCCGTCGAAGCCGGTCACGGCCACGTGTTTCGGCACATTAACGCCGCACGCGGCCAGCACATCCATAACAACCAGCGCATCCTGGTCGGTGGCGCAGACAAAGGCCTGCGGCAGGGAGCCCTGCTGGCAGATGGTCCGGACAGTTTCCGCGACGGCGAACTCGCCGCCGGCGGGATACCGGGGCTCGTGCCGCATCTTCACGCCCGCAGCGGCGAGGGCGCTCCGGAATGCCTCGAGCCGTTCGTCGTTGTCGGAGGACGGCATGGCGCCGATGAACATCAGCTCGGTCAGTCCATGCACATTGATCAAGTGCTCGGTGATTGCACGCGCTCCGGAAGCGTTGTCCACGGTCACATGGTCCATACCCCGGTTACGCAGGCTCTCCGAGACCTCCACCACGGGGATGCGGCGGGCTATGCGGGCCAGGGCCTCGACAGGAACCGAGCGCGGGAACACGGCCAGCCCGTCAACCCTGCCGGCGATGTCAGACAGCACCGCTTCGTTGTTCGCGGGATTGCCGCCGCCAACCAGCAGCGCCTGCCCCCGGCGCCAGCACTCCAGTTCGACACCGCGCTGCACCTCATCCACGTATAGGGGGAATAGGCGGAGGTTCCCCTCCTCACTGTCTCCGTCCAAAGGGTCGCCGCCCTCAGGGTCCGCGCCCGCGGCCGGCTCCTGCGGGATCCCGCCTGACAGCCCACCCTGCGCGCCGGCCAGTCCGCCCGGCCCGCCCGGCAGCCCACCCTGCATACCGGGCCCACCCTGCACGCCGGGGCCTCCCGACGGATCCAACAGGTAGTCGTAGGCGAACAGGCCCAGGGCGCCGGTCCTGCCGCGTGCGAGTCCGCGGGCGCTGGCACTGGGCACGTAGCCCAGTTCGTCGGCGGCAGCGAGCACCAGTTCGCGGGTAGACGCCTTGACCTTCTCCGGCTGCCGGAAGGTAAACGAGACGGTTGCAATGGAGACGCCCGCGCGTTCGGCGACGTGGTAAACAGTGGGGCCCTTTGCCATGTGATTCTCCTTCTGGTCCGAGTCTATGCGCTTAGTACCTGCGCGCGGGAGTCCCGGGACAGGCAGGCGTCCTCAGGATGGCAAACTGGTTCGGTGACTTCCCTGAACTCCCTCGCCGCCGCGCGGATCGCCGTCGACGCCCTGATCGACGGTGGTGTCCAGTACGTGGTGGTCTCGCCGGGATCGCGTTCCGCCCCCATGGCCTACGCCCTGGCCGAGGCCGAAGCGGCCGGCCGCGTGGACCTGCTGGTCCGCATCGACGAACGTTCCGCCGGCTTCACGGCCCTTGGCCTGGCCCTGTCCACCGGCTCCCCGGCGGCCGTCCTCACCACCTCAGGCACCGCCGTCGGGAATCTCATGCCCGCCGTGATGGAGGCCAACCACGCCGCCGTTCCGCTGGTGGTGGTGTCAGCGGACCGGCCCGAAGAGCTGCAAGGGACCGGTGCCAACCAGACCACCATCCAGCTGGACCTGTTCGGCGAGCACGTGCGCTTCGCCGCCGACGTCCCGGCCGGCAGCAACCCGCTGCGCGCGGTGGAAACGGCGCTGGCCGCGGCCACCGGAGCGTTTTCCGACCTCGCACCCGGGCCCGTCCAGCTGAACCTGGCGTTCCGCGACCCGCTGGTTCCCGCACCGGGGGAGGGGCTTCCGACGGCGGCCGGGCATCCCCGGTTCCGGATCGGCACCGACCCGCTCACCATGAATCTGCCGCCCGCCGCTGCCTCCCTGGAGGAAAGGCGCACCGTGGTGCTGGCAGGGCACGACGCCGGGCCGGTCGCCGAAGCGTTCGCCCGCGCACACGGCCTGCCGCTGCTGGCCGAGCCCTCCTCCAACGCCAGGTTCGGACCCAACGCCGTGGGCCCGTACCGGCTGCTGCTGGAGCACTTCGGACCGTCCGCGGCGCTGCCCATCGAACGGGTGGTGATGTTCGGCCGGCCCACGTTGTCCCGCCCGGTTGCTGCGTTGCTGGAGCGGGCCGACGTGCCATCCGCGCTGTACCAGCCGGTTCCCGTGGCCTGGTACCAGCCGGGCCGGCGCACGGAACTTCCGCTGGAGAACCTGGCCGACCTCTCCGATTTCGCCGGCCGCGGCCCGTCCGACTGGCTGGATACCTGGCTGCTGGCCGGGGCCGCCGCGCAGCACTCGCTCGACGGCGTCCTGGCCGCCGAGCCCGCCGCTTCCGGACCCTCCGTGGGCGCCCAGGTCTGGCAGCACGCCCGAGGCCAGTTGGTGCTGGGATCCTCCAACGGCATCCGCGACGTTGACCTGGCCGGCCTGCCCGCCGCCGAGCCCTTGGCCACGGTGTACGCCAACCGCGGCCTCGCCGGGATCGACGGCACCATCTCCACCGCCACCGGGATTGCCATCGGCGGCCGCCAGGACACCACGCTGCTGCTGGGTGACGTCACCTTCCTGCATGACGCCGGCGGCCTGCTCCTGGGCGCCAGCGAACCCGAGCCCGGGCTCCGGATCGTGGTGCTGAACGACGCCGGCGGTGCCATCTTTGATCTGCTGGAGCACGGGGCTGTGCGTGAATCCGGACGCTATGCGGACGCCGTCGAGCGACTCTTCGGCACCCCCCACACCGTGGACATCGCGGCACTCGCGGCGGCGTACGGCGTCGGGCATTGCTCGGTAAGTACGACGGCGGGACTCGCCGAAGCGCTCGCCGCACCGCTGAAGGGGCGCAGCATCATCGAAGTCCGCACCGACCGTGTTGGCCTTCGCGCCCTCCACGCCCGCATCAAGGCCGCCGTCGCCGCCGCCGTGTTCGCCGTCGGAGCGTAGGATCGCGCTCGCGGCTGGCTGACGCGCGGAAGACCCTATGACGCGCAAATGCCCTGCCGCTACCGGTATTTCGGTGGCGACAGGGCATATGCGCGTCGACAGGCAGGCAGCGCGTCGAAAGCGGCTACTCTTCGATCTCGATGTGCGTCGGGTCCAGGACTCGGCGCAGGAACTCCTTGGTGCGGGCCTGGGTGGGTGCGGAAATGACCTGCTCGGCCACGCCTTCCTCCACCACCACGCCGCCATCCATAAACACCACGCGGTCGGCAACTTCGCGGGCGAAGCCCATCTCGTGGGTCACCACCAGCATGGTCATGCCCTCCTTGGCGAGGTTCCGCATCACCGAGAGGACATCGCCCACGGTCTCGGGGTCCAGCGCGGAAGTGGGCTCGTCAAAGAGCATCAGCTCGGGGTTCATGCTGAGCGCCCGGGCAATCGCAACGCGCTGCTGCTGGCCGCCGGAAAGCTGGTCCGGGAAACGGTCGGACAGGTGCCCCAGGCCCACACGGTCCAGGTTGTGCTGGGCCACCTGATCGGCCTCTTCCTGGGACCGCTTCAGGACCTTCGTCTGCGCGATGGTGCAGTTCCGCTTGGCATCCAGGTGCGGGAACAGGTTGAACTGCTGGAACACCATGCCCACCTTGCGGCGCATCTTATCGATGTCCACGTCGGGGTCGGTAGCTTCGAAGCCGCCCACGTGGATGGCGCCCTCGTTGGGCTGCTCCAGGAGGTTGACGCAGCGCAGGAGGGTGGATTTGCCGGAGCCGGACGGGCCGATCAGGCACACGACTTCGCCGGGGGCAACGTCCAGGCTGATGCCCTTGAGGACCTCGTTGCTGCCGTAGGACTTGCGGAGGTCCTTGATGGACACGCCGGCCGCGTTGATGGTGCCGGTGTTGCCGGCGGAGGAATTTACGACGTCGTTCATGGCTTCCCTGCCTATCGCTTGGTCCGCGCGGAGCGGCTTTCGAACTTCCGGGCCAGGAGGCTCAGCGGGATGGTGATGACCAGGTAGAAGGCGCCGGCTACGAGGAGCGGCGTCAGGCCTGCGCCCAGGCTGGAGATGCCGTCGCGGCCGAACTTGGTGAGCTCGTACTGCGAGGCGGTCAGGCCGAGCACGTAGATCAGCGAGGAATCCTTGGTCAGCAGGATGACCTCGTTGGTCAGCGGCGGCAGGACGATCTTGAATGCCTGCGGGATCACGATGGACACCATGGCCCGCCACTGCGGCATGCCCAGCGAGCGGGCTGCTTCCAACTGGCCCTTGGGCACAGCCTGCAGGCCGGCGCGGAGGGTTTCGGCGATATATGCCGAGGCCACCATACCCAGCGAGATCATGACCACGAGGGTGACGTTCCACTGGACGCCAAACGCGAGAGGGACACCGTAGCCGAACGCGATAAACACCAGCAGCGCCGGGATGCCGCGGAAGAACTCGATGTAGCCGGTGGCGATCCAGCGGTACAGCGGGAAGCTGGACAGCTTCATCAGGGCCAGCAGCAGGCCGCCGGAGAGGCCCACGACGAAGCCGAGGAACGTGTAGACCAGGGTGTTCTTAAGGCCCACCAGGATGATGTCCGGGAACATCGGGCCGATCTTGCCGAAGTTGAAGACACTGGTGCCGACGGTCTTCCAGTCGGTGGCCAGGACCAGCGCGGCCACGGCCACAACGAAGATGCCGATCTGGACATACAGGCTCACTTTGGCCCGTTGACGTGCGGTCATTGCCATGGGGTGCTCACATTCATTTGCGTGGCTGAGGCCCCGGACGGGCTGCAGCGCAGTCCGTGCGGGGCCCCAGCGGCGTGGTTCTCAGGGCTGTGAAGGTCAGTCCGGGGTGCCGGTTACTTGGCGGTCTCGCCGAACCAGGTGGTTTCGAACTTCTTCAGGCTGCCGTCGTCGGTCAGGCGCTTAAGGGTTCCGGTGACCTTCTCGGCCATGGCGGTGTTGCCCTTCTTGATGGAGATGCCCAGCTTCTCGCCCGTAGCGTAGTCATCCACACGTTCGAACTTGGGGTCATCCTTGATGGCGTAGGCCAGGATTGACTGGTTGCCCAGGGCCGCGTCGATGGTGCCGGCCTGGAGAGCCTGGACCAGGAGGCCGCTGTCCTCGAACTGCTGGGCGTCGATGCCGTTCTCCGCCGTGTACTTTGCGCCGGTGGTGGCCTGCTGGACACCCACCTTCTTGCCCTTGGCGCTGTTGATGTCCGTGATCCCGGACGCCGTGGTGGCCACGAGGGTGAGGTCATCGTCCATGTACGGGTTGGAGAAGTCCATGACCGACTTGCGGACATCCGTGATGGAAATCGAGGAGATGGAGACGTCGCAGCCGGTGAGGGCTGTTCCGGTCTCGATGGCCTCGAAGGAGCTGTCCACGATGCTGAGTTCCGCGTTGAGGTCCTTGGCTACTTCATTGGCGATGTCGATGTCGAAGCCAACGATCTTGCCGTCCTTCTGGAATTCGAAGGGCTCGTAGGGGACGTCTGAGCAGACCGTGAGCTTGCCGGCGTTGATGAGCTGGATGCCGCCCTCGGACGCTGCCGGGGTGGTGCTGCCGCCGCAGGCAGTGAGGGTGAGTGCGCCGGCGGCCAGGATTGCTGCTGCCTTGGCAGCGAACTTGGCCTGGGCCAGGGACTTGAGCTGCATGTTCTTTACCTTTTGTTGCAGGGGTAGGCGGTACTAAATCGGTTCATAGTGTAGCGCCGAATGAGAGATGTGCATCACATGAAACTTAGTTTTACTATTGGATAACTAAATCACAGCCTAAATCAAGACCCGGGAGGCCGCCCGTGACTGGAATTCCGGACACGCCGCCCATGTAAGTAGCGCTAACTGTCGTTTTGGACGCTCAAAACGACAGTTAGCGCTACCTAGTTGGAAATCCCCAGTGACTCCAGCATCGGCCGGAACTTCGCCCACGTCTCCGCCAGCTCGGCCTCCGGTTGGGAGCCATCCACTATGCCGCAACCGGCATATAACCGTACGGTATGCGGATCCTCAATCACGGCGCCCCGCAGGGCGATGCCCCATTCGCCATTGCCGGCAGCGTCGAGCCAGCCCACCGGCCCCGCGTACGGGCCACGGTCCAGGTGCTCAAGCTTGCGGATCAGGGCGCCGGCCACCAGCGTGGGCGTGCCACAGACCGCGGCCGTGGGATGCAGCGCATTGATCAGCGCGAGGCACGTGGGCACGTGGCCCTCCACTTCGGCGAGCTCCGCTTTTACGTCCGACGCCAGGTGCCATACGTTCGGCAGCTCCAGGATGAACGGCTCGTCGTGCGCGTTCATGGCCTCGGAAAACGGTGCCAGCTGCGACGTCAGCGACTGGATCGCGATCTCGTGCTCATGCCGCTGCTTCTCCGACCCGGCAAGCACCCGCTCGGCGTAATCCATGGGAATCCCGGACTCGCCGTGCGCATCGCGGCGGTCCAGCGTCCCGGCCAGCACGCGCGCCTGGGCAGTGCGGCCCTCCACCTGGATCAGCATCTCCGGGGTGGCGCCCACGAGCCCGTCCACGCCATACGTCCAGCATTCGCGGTACCGCACGGCGAGCTCGCGCAACACCTGCGCGGCGTTCACGCCCGACGGCACCGTGGCCACAATGTCCCGCGCCAGCACCAGTTTCTCCAGCGCACCGGTCCGGATCTCCGCCACGCCGGCGGCGACGGCGGCCATCCAGTCTTCCTCGCTGAGCGAACCGGTGTGCAGTGTGGCCCCGTCGGCGGAAGGCAAAGGACGCACGACGGCGCCGGCCGGCTCGGCGGGGACATCACCGGCGGTGCTGCCACCGCTCAGCCAGCCGGCCAGGGCGGCGAGGGCGCCCGCCTCGGTGAGTTCGCCGTCGTCGACCGTCAACTGGGTGAGCCAGTACCGGCCGTCGCGGACGCCCACCACGATCTCCGGCACAATCAGCCGCGATACATGGGTGGACTTCTTGGAAAACGCGAACGATCCGAAAGCCACCGGGCCGGTGCCGGGCAGCTCCACCGAGTCGGTGATGTCCGCTTCGAGGACCAGGTGGCGCCACCAGATATCCGCTTCGAGAAAACGCTCCGGGCCGGTGGCGGTGAAGCGGGCGATCTCGCCGAAGCCCACCAGGCCGGCTTCGCGGCGGGTCCAGCAGAGGACGTCGTCCCGGACCAGAAACTGCGGCAGTCCGCCGGCGGACGCGGTGCCATCCAGGGGGACTGTGAGGGTGCGGAACGTGCTCGTCATGATGAGACCACACTACTCCCGCGCGTGTCAGACCCGGGCCGGACGCCCCGTGCGTCGCTCGGGCACGGCAGGGGCGGAGAACAGGTCCGGCCGTGCGGCGCGCATGCTCGCGACGTCGTCCAGGACCTGGGCGGTGTCCTCGCGGCCGTGCGCCGCGGCGGCACCGTGGTCCAGGTGGGCAACCTGCCGGCCGGGCCCGTGCCGGCCGAGCTCGCCGCACTCGTTTTCCGGGAGATCGATTACCGCGGGACCTTCCGCTTCGCGAACGAGCTGGATGACGCCCTCGCGTACCTGGCGGACGGGCTGGACGTTGAGCCGCTGCTGACGCACACGTTCGACGCCGGTGACGTGGCCGAGGCGTTTGCCGTGGCTTCGGACCGGGGCACGGGCTCGTCGAAAGTCCTTCTCAAGTTTGTCTGAGACAATTGCATGGTGAACCGAGCATCCTTGGAAAAGCGTCCGGACGAAGTAGCCACGATGTTTGACGACGTCGCACCTAAGTACGACGTCGTCAACGATGTCCTCTCCATGGGGCAAACCCGCCGCTGGCGCAGGATCGTGGTGGACGCCATGGACATGAAACGGGGCCAGCGGGTGCTGGACCTGGCCGCGGGAACCGGCACCTCCAGCGAGCCATATGCCGATGCAGGCATAGATGTCATCGCCTGCGATTTCTCCCTCGGCATGCTCAAGGTTGGCAAGCGCCGCCGCCCGGACATCAACTTTGTTGCCGGCGACGCCACCAATCTGCCGTTCGCGGACAACAGCTTCGACGCCAGCACCATTTCGTTCGGGCTGCGCAATGTCAACGAGCCCAAGAAGGCGCTGGCCGAGATGCTCCGCGTCACCAAGCCCGGCGGCAAGCTGGTCATCGCCGAGTTCTCCCAGCCCGTGGTGCCGCTGTGGCGCACCATGTATACGGAATACCTCATGCGCGCCCTGCCGGCCATCGCCGTGAAGGTGGCCTCCAACCCGGACGCCTATGTCTACCTCGCCGAGTCCATCCGCGCCTGGCCGGATCAGGACCACCTGGCCGCCTGGCTGCAGGAATCCGGCTGGGAAAAGGTCACATACCGCAACCTGACCGGCGGGATCGTGGCCGTGCACCGTGCCACCAAGCCGCTGGAATCAACGCCGGAGGGCGCAGCGGAGGCCATCGCCGCACACAAGGGCCCCGTGGCCAAACTCCGACGAAACATCCAGCGCTGACCTGTGAATGTTCTGATTGTCGGCGCGGGGCCAGCCGGTTCCACCGCCGCGTACTACCTTGCCAAGGCCGGTATCAGCGTGACCGTCCTGGAGAAAACCAGCTTCCCGCGCGAGAAGGTCTGCGGCGACGGCCTCACCCCGCGGGCAGTCCGCGAAATCCAGAAGCTCGGCCTGCCGCACCCTGAAGCGGACGGCTGGCGCCGGAACAAGGGCCTCCGCCTCATCGCCGGCGGCCGCACCATCGAACTGCCCTGGCCCGAGGTCTCCGACTTTCCGCAGTACGGCCTGATCCGCACGCGCCTGGGCTTCGACGAGGAACTGGCCCGCCACGCCCAGGCTGCCGGCGCCGAAATCCTCGAGCGGCACAGCGTCACCGAAGCTCTCCGGTCTGAAGACGGCCGCGTGACCGGTGTCCGCGCAGCGCTCCTGGACGAGTCCGGACGCAAGACGGGGGAGTCACGCGACTTCAGCGCCGACGTCGTACTCGCCGCAGACGGCAACTCCACGCGAACCGCCGTATCGCTGGGCATCCACAAGCGGGACGACCGCCCCCTCGGCGTCGCCGTCCGCACCTACTTCACGTCCCCCCGGCACGATGACGACTGGATGGAAGGCTGGCTGGAGCTCCCCGGCCGCGACGGAAAACTGCTCCCCGGCTACGGCTGGGTGTTCGGCGTCGGCGACGGCACATCCAACGTGGGCCTTGGCATCCTGAACTCGTCCAAGGAATTTGGCAAGCTCGACTACAAGCAGGTCCTGCGCGAGTGGACCGGCGCCATGCCCGCCGAATGGGGCTTCACCCCGGACAACCAGGTGGGCGAAATCCGCGGCGCCGCGCTGCCCATGGGCTTCAACCGCACCCCGCACTACTCGCCCGGCCTCCTGCTCCTGGGCGACGCCGGCGGCATGGTCTCCCCGTTCAACGGCGAGGGCATCTCCTACGCGATGGAATCGGCACGGTTCGCGGCGGAGTTCATCATCGACGCGTCGGCGCGCTCTGCTTCGGCCGGAACGTACGACGCCGACGCGCACCTCGCGGGGTACGCGGACTATGTGCGGGGCCAGTGGGGATCGCACTTCACGCTGGGCCGGGCATTTGCCGCGCTGATCGGAAAACCCGCCGTTATGAAGCTCGCGCTGCGGACCGGGATGCCCATTCCCGTGCTGATGCGCTTTGTGGTGCGGCTGCTCGCAAACCTGACCGACCCCGCCGCGAAAGGCTTCGAGGACCGGGCCATCCGCGTCCTGGAATCGCTGGTTCCGGCCACCTCCAACACCCCACCGGCATCGAACCAGCGGTATCCGCAACAAAAAGTTAGGGTTAACCAGTGACTAACTCCGCAGACCACAGCTGGACGCACGCCGGGCACGGCCTGCCGGACTCCGAACCCAGCCTCAATACCACCGCCATTGCCACGGGACTGCAGCTGCCCGCAGGCTTCGCGGCGATCGCGGAGGACGCCGAACTGGGCCCCGCCATCACCAACAACCTGGCGCGGGTGGAAAAGAAGCTGCGCGAAGCCATTGCCAACTCCGATCCGCTGGCTGATGCAACGTCGCGTCACCTCGTGGAAGCCGGCGGCAAGCGCATCCGGCCGCTGCTGACGCTGCTGTGCGCCCACCTTGGCGACGCCTCACTGCCTGCCGTCGTGCAGGCGGCCGTGGTGGTGGAACTGACCCACCTGGCAACTCTGTACCACGACGACGTTATGGACTCGGCCCCGTTCCGCCGCGGCGCCCCCACGGCCCACGAGGTTTGGGGAAACTCCGTGGCGGTCCTCACCGGCGACCTCATCTTTGCCCGCGCGTCCATCCTGGTGTCCGAGCTTGGTTCCCGGGCGCTGGGCATCCAGGCGCGGACGTTCGAGCGGCTGTGCCTGGGCCAGCTGCACGAGACTGTGGGCCCGCGTCCGGACGAGGATCCGGTGGAGCACTACCTGTCCGTCATCGCGGACAAGACCGGTTCCCTGGTGGCCGCCTCGGGCCAGCTCGGTGCCATCTTTGCCGGTGCCGACGAGGCCTACGAGGACCTGCTGGTGGAGTACGGCGAGAAGGTGGGCGTGGCCTTCCAGCTCGCCGACGACGTCATTGATGTCACCGGCGTCAAGGTGAAGTCCGGCAAGTCCCCGGGCACGGATCTCCGCGAGGGTGTGCCCACGCTGCCCGTTCTGTTCCTGCGGCGCGATGCTGCTGCCGGTGACCAGTCCGCCGTCGAACTCTTGAAGCTCATTGACGGGGACCTGACCTCGGACGAGGCCTTGGCTGCCGCCGTGGCCGGACTGCGCGAGCACCCCGTCACTGCCGAGTCCTGGGTGGTTGCCCGCCGCTGGGCCGACGAAGCCATTGCCGCACTGGCGCCGCTTCCTGAGGGTGTTGTGAAGTCCTCGCTGTCCAACTTCGCCCTGGCTGTGGTGGACCGCGCCAGCTGATCTCTTCTTTTGGAGCGGGGCCTCGGCGGGGTGAAGCTGGCCGGGGCCCTTGCTGGTTGCTTGGGGGAGTTCGTTAAATGCAATAGCCCCGGTTCTCAGCAACGAAACGAATCACACGTTGCGTCGAACCGGGGCTATATCTCCGTTCGCATCAGACCCGCCGGAGGCGTTTAGCGGATCCGTGAACAGTCTATGACAGGTTTGTCACAGGATGCAAACCTGCTGTTACTGCCCGTGTCACAGGCTACTTCGTCCTTCGTGGGGCACATTGAGGCATCCGATGGGCCTTCCGGGCTGGAGAGACGGCGTTTCCGTGTCGAAGTGCCCCGCGACGGCCGCGTTGTCCACATGCGGCACCTTGGGTCTGCCCTTTGCTGTGGTCCAGGTGCACCGTGGAGTAATGGATATTGAGACTTTTCTCGGCGCGCGGGCAGGCGTAGCCCGGGCCTCGACGCTCCGAGAGGCCGGATTTTCCCGAACTTCCCTCGACAAAGCACTGGCGGCCGGGCGAATTGTGCGGATTCGACGAGGCATCTACAGCATGCCGCGTGAGGCAGGCGTGGTAGCCCTGGCGCTTCAGCACAACGCTCTGCTGACATGTCTGTCGGCCGCCCCCACGTACCAGCTGTGGACGATACATGACGCTGGTTCCGTGCACCTCAGTCCAGGGCATAAGAGGACACCGCCGGGGATGTTGACCCACGGCCAATGCCTCCACCCGTCCCACTCATGGCTGCCGGTGGCCGGTCTGGCCGATGTCCTGATTCATTCGTTGCGTTGCTTGCCGGCAGTGGAATCGTTGGTCATGCTTCAGTGCGCAGCCCAGCGGGGCGACATCAGCCTGGATTTCCTGCGGCGCAAGCTCTCGGGAAACCGCAACGCCCGCGCCAGGTCCGTCCTCGACAGCGTGGTCCCCAGGGCGGATTCCATCCTGGAGGTGCTGGCCAACTACCATTTCCGGCGAGCGGGCCTCCAAGTACGAAGGCATGTAGAGCTTCCGGGAGTGGGAGAAGTGGACTTCCTTATTGAGGAGTGGCTCGTGGTGGAAACCGACGGCAGTACGCATCTGGAACCACGGCAAGTAAAAAAGGACCGAAAGCGCAACAATGCCACAGTCATCGGCGGACGTCTTGGCCTCAGATTCGGCTATGACGACGTTGTCTATCACCCTGAGCGGATGGTGGGCCAGGTGTTGGCAGTACTGGAACTGTCGCGGCAGGGGGCTTTCGGTGCGAGGTGAGTCTCGCCGTCGTGGGGCACTTTGGGCGACGTGTCCGAAGAAACTGGCTTAGGAAGCGGCGCGTCCGTGTCGAAGTGCCCCGTTTAGGCCGCGCAGGCCGGGCAGGGGAGGACCCTAGTTTTCTTCCTCTTCGTTGAAGGCCCACTCGAACATGTCGAAGACGAACTCGGAGAAGGTGCCTTCTTCGCTCTTCCACTGACCGCGGGCGTTGTTGCGGCGGTACACGATGGGGTCCGGGATGCCGAGGTCGCCTACGCGGAAGCCCCAGGTGAACTGTTCTTCCTCGTCCTCAAGGAACATCAGGAAGCCTTCGTCATCCACTTCCAGCTCTTCAGGATCCCAGAAGTAGTGGTAGGCCTCCATGATGTCCTCGCAGCCGCCCACCGCCAGGTAAAACTCCTTCAGCACCAACGGGACCTGGAACTGGTGTTCGGCGAGGGCCGCGTCCAGTTCGTCGGCGGGCAGGCCATCTTCTTCCTGCCATTCGTCCTCGAGATACGTTGGAACAAGCGCGCGGAACTTCTCGAGGAACATGTCAGTCATGCTCATATCCTAGCTAACTGCGGCGTGCTCCCGAGCCGCTGCCAGCCCCATCAGCCCCACCGCCCCCAAAGCCGCCCGGGCCCCCAAAGCCGCCTGCCCCGTCCCCGCCGCCGGAGTCCCCACCGGAGCCCCGCCGGTGCCAGCCATGCACGGCCAGCGGAACATACCAGGACCGGCGCCACGCTACCACTCGGAAAGCGAACACCACGGCCGCCACCGCGCACGCCGTCAACGCGTTGAAGGCCCCTGTCACCCAGAGCAGCGCGGTCAAAGCCGCCCCGCTGAAGGCCGGCAGCGCGTAGAGGTCCCGGGGGTTGAACAGCTGAGGCACCTCGTTCGCGGTGATGTCCCGCAGCAGGCCGCCGCCCACCGCCGTCGTCACGCCGAGCAGCATGGCGGCCACCGGGTTCATCCCCAGGGCCAGGGCCTTCAGCGTTCCGGTGATGCAGAAGAGGGCCAGCCCGCCTGCGTCGAACAGCACCAGCAGCGAGGTGTACCGCTGCACGCTGGAGTACAGGAAATACACCAGGACGGTCGCCAGCACCGGGGGAACCAGATACGCGGGGTTGGAGAAGGCCGCAGGCGTGGTGTTGAGGATGATGTCGCGGATGACGCCCCCGCCGAGGGAAACCAGGGACGCCAGCAGTAGCGACCCCACCAGATCGAACTGCTTCCGTGCCGCCAACAACGACCCGGAGACGGCGAAGAAGAAGACTCCGGCCAGGTCCAGCCATACAAGGTCGATGCCGAACGGCAATGTGTCGAACGGCAATGTCATGAGGCGTCCCGGCAGTTTCATGGTGGGCGGACAGGGCGGCTCCAACGTTACGCTAGCCCCTATGAACAACCCGATCATGATCGCCTGCGCCCACGGGACGTCCAGTACTCAGGGCGCCGCGGAGGTCAACGCCCTGCGCGCAAACATCGCTGCCCTGCGCCCGGGCCTTGACGTTCGCGAGGCCTACGTGGACGTCCAGCAGCCGGACCTCGTGGACGTGGTGGCGTCGCTGCCCGAAGCGGACAAAGCCGTCGTCGTGCCTCTGCTGCTGAGCGTGGGCTACCACGTCAAGGTGGACATCGCCCGGGCCGTGAAAAGCCGTACGGGCAGCCTGGCTGCCGCGCCGCTCGGCCCGGACCCGCGGCTCGCCGCCCTCCTGGACCAGCGCCTCCGCGAAGCCGGCGTCACGGACCGCGACGCGATCGTCCTCGCCGCCGCCGGCTCCTCCAACCCCAACGCCGCCGGCAGCGTCGAAGAGCTCGCTGACCAGCTGCGGGAGCTGCGGCGCAACCGGATTCTGCCCGCCTACGGTGCCTCTGCCCAGCCGTCGGTGCCCGACGCCGTCGCCATGCTCCGCCAGGAGCTGGCCGGAGGTGCCGGGGCGGGGGAGTCCGCGGGGGCCGTGGACGACGGCGGCCGCGTGGTGATTGCCTCCTACCTGCTCGCGCCGGGGTTCTTCCACGACCAGCTGGCCAAAGCCGGCGCCGACCTCTTGACGGAACCACTGCTGCCGTCCCCGGTACTCGCCGAGATCGCGCTGGAACGGTTCGATGCCGCCGTCGCAGCCGGGTGACCCGGGCAGGCCGAAGGCCCCGGAATGCGCCTCCGAGGGAAGCACATTCTGGAGCCTTGCAATTGGGGCAGCTTGAACCGCGGGGATCAGGCTGTCCCCGGACTCGGGCTCTTTAGCAGGTAAGCGGCACCGTTCCGGTCAGTCCGTCCGGGTTGCTCGCTGTGCAGGTGAAAATGACAGTTCCAAGGGGCTGTTCGATCACTAGGGTGATTGACGTCACCGTCAGCACCGGGTTGACGCCTGTCCAGTTCGGGTTCGGGCACCCAGCGTCGGCTCCACTCACTGTCTCGGGAGCCGTGAGTACGACTGGAAGTGTGGTGAGTCTGAGGGTCCCGTTCTTGACAGCATCGCGAGGAACTGGAGTGGCTACCGTTGCCGGTCCCACCAGTACCTTGTTTTGTCCTGGTGCGACGTTTCCGCCCTGGTTTTGGCACTGATAAACGGCAGTACCCTCAACGGAGACAGTGGCCACGAGATCTTCATTTCCAAGGCCCGCGAGTGTGGCCTTGCAGACGGTTGTTGCAGTGCTCCCGCCGTCCGAAAGGACCACGGTACAGACAGGCGTACCGCCACGCTTAAAGTGCGGGCTGGCGGCTTGGGCTGCTGATAGTCCTGTCATGAACACGAGCAGAATGGTTGCGAACAGCATCAAGAGGGGGCGGAGGTGGGATTTCATGGTTACTTCTTGGGGGCAGCAATGGTTTCAAACCAAAGATTTCGAGTTTAATCGACTCAGTTGTGCCGGCCTCGATGCCGCCACGACCGATAACGGCCCCAGGTTCCCAGTAGTTACGGGGGCCAAACTCTGCGCAACTTCCCAGCTAGCAGCGCGAAAGGCGCGACCAACAGCAGATATTGACTTATTCAGAAATTCTGCTATGGCAAGCCCAAGGCTACCCCTGGCCGCGACCCTCGTCCATGGGTCGAGGGTGCCATCGGCGTCTAAGAACAATCACGTGTCGAAGCACAGCAGCCGGGCATCTTCAAGGGCCTCCGGCGGTTCGTGACGAATTGTTTCCCTAGGTGACCTCCCGTTTCCGGACCTTTGTGACGCGCTTCGGCAGGCACCTACAGTCGATGCATGACTGATACAGCTCTAGCCGGAGCGTCCGTGGACCCCGCCGCCGCCAAGCGCCCCGCGCGTGCCTCCCGCCCCGCTGCAAAGCCGCACGGGCAGTGGAAAGTGGACGGCAAAACCCCGCTGAACGCCAACGAAACCTGGAAACAGGAAGACGACGGCCTCAACGTGCGCGAGCGTATCGAGACCATCTACTCCAAGGACGGCTTCGACGCCATCCCCAGCCAGGACCTGCACGGCCGCTTCCGCTGGTGGGGCCTGTACACCCAGCGCAAGCCCGGGATCGACGGCGGCAAGACCGCCACGCTCGAGCCGCACGAGCTGGAAGACAAGTACTTCATGCTCCGGGTCAGGATCGACGGCGGTGCGCTGACCACCGAGCAGCTGCGTGTCATCGGCCAGATTTCCGTTGATTTCGGCCGGGATTCCGCCGACCTCACGGACCGCCAGAACATCCAGCTGCACTGGATCCGCGTGGAGGACATCCCCGAGATCTGGAACCGGCTTGAGGGTGTTGGCCTGTCCACCACCGAGGCCTGCGGCGACGTGCCCCGTGTCATCCTGGGCTCGCCCGTGGCCGGCATCGCCAAGGACGAGATCATCGACCCCACGCCGCTTATCGCGGAGCTGGGGGAGCGCTTCATCGGCAACCCGCTGCTGTCCAACCTGCCGCGCAAGTACAAAACCGCCATCACCGGCCACCCCAGCCAGGACGTGGTGCACGAGATCAACGACTTCGCCCTGGTGGGAGTCCGCCACCCCGAACTCGGCGTCGGCTACGACCTCTGGGCGGGCGGCGCGCTGTCCACCAACCCGATGCTCGGCAAGCGCCTCGGTGCCTTCGTGAAGCCCGAGGAAGCCGCCGAAGTGTGGCTCGGCGTAACCAGCATCTTCCGCGACTACGGCTACCGCCGCATGCGCACCAAGGCCCGCCTGAAGTTCCTGATGGCCGACTGGGGACCGGCGAAATTCCGCCAGATCCTCGAGGATGAATACTTGGGCTACAAGCTGGCCGACGGGCCCGCCGCGCCCAAGCCCACCACTCCGGGCGACCACATCGGTGTGCACGAGCAGAAGGACGGCAAGTTCTTCATCGGCGCCACCCCGCTGGCAGGCCGCCTGTCCGGCGCTCAGTTGATCAAGCTCGCGGACACCCTCGAGGCCCGCGGCTCATACCGCCTGCGCACCACCCCGCACCAGAAACTCGTAGTGCTGGACGTTGCCAAGGATCACGTGGAACCGCTGGTTGCCGAGCTGGATGCCCTAGGCCTCTCCGCACGCCCGTCCGTGTTCCGCCGCGGCACCATCGCCTGCACCGGCATCGAATACTGCAAGCTGGCCATCGTGGAAACCAAGGTCACGGCCGCCACCGCCGTCGCTGAACTGGAACGCCGCCTGGCGGACCTCGCGGAGTCCGGCGAACTGCCGCACGCGCTGTCCCTGCACATCAACGGCTGCCCCAACTCCTGCGCCCGCATCCAGACCGCGGACATCGGCCTGAAGGGCATGATGCTGCCAACGCCCGACGGCGACCCCTCCCCGGGTTTCCAGGTCCACCTGGGCGGCGGGCTGGCTTCCAACAGCCGCGAAGAGGCTGGTTTGGGACGCACCGTCCGCGGCCTGAAGGTGTACGTCGAGGACCTGCCGGACTACGTGGAACGCGTCGTCCGCACGTTCGTGGCCCAGCGCGCCGAAGGCCAGACCTTCGCCGAATGGGCCCACGCAGCAGACGAGGAGGCCCTCCAGTGAGCAACACTCAACCTGCCAACGTCCTCCGCACCCACGACGAGCTGAAGGTCATCGCCGAATCCGGCGCTGCCGAGCTCGGCTGGGACGCCCCGGCCCGCGACGTGATCGCCTGGGTGGAGCGCAACTTCGACCTCTCAGCGGTCGCCGTCGCGTGCTCCATGGCCGACGCCGTCCTGCCGGCCCTGGTCGCTGACCAGATGCCCGGCGTCGACGTCCTGTTCCTGGAGACCGGCTACCACTTCCCGGAAACCTACGCCACGCGTGACGAGGTGGCCGCGAACCTCCGCGTCAACGTGGTGGACGTCCTTCCCGAGAACACCGTGGAACAGCAGGACCGGCTCCTGGGCAAGGACCTCTTTGCCCGCGACGCCGCCCAGTGCTGCGCCCTCCGCAAGGTGGCCCCGCTGCGCCGTACGTTGGCCGGCTACGAACTCTGGTTCACCGGCGTCCGCCGCGACGAGGCTCCCACCCGGACGAACACCCCGCTGGTGACCTGGGACGAAGTCAACGGCTTGGTCAAGGTCAACCCGGTGGCCGCGTGGACGTTCGACCAGCTGGTCCAGTACTCCGATGACAACCTCCTGCCCGTCAACCCGCTGCTTTCCCAGGGTTACCCCTCCATTGGCTGCCAGCCCTGCACCCGCAAGGTGGCGCCCGGAGACGACCCCCGCGCCGGCCGCTGGGCAGGCACCGACAAGACAGAATGCGGACTACACGTATGAGCACCCTTAACGACACTTTGGTTTCGACAGGCTCAACCACCGAGCCGGTGATCGAGCCTGTCGAGATCTCCACGCGCCTCTCCAGCCTGGACGCCCTCGAGTCCGAAGCGATCCACATCATCCGCGAAGTTGTGGCCGAGTTCGAGAAGCCGGCGCTGCTGTTCTCCGGCGGCAAGGACTCCGTGGTGATGCTGCACCTGGCCACCAAGGCCTTCTGGCCGGGCAAGGTCCCGTTTCCCGTCCTGCACGTGGACACCGGTCACAACTTCCCCGAGGTCATCGACTTCCGCGACCGCACGGTGGAGCGCCTTGGCCTGAAGCTCGTCGTCGGCTCCGTCCAGGAGTTCATCGACCGCGGCGAGCTGGCCGAGCGTGCCGACGGCACCCGCAACCCGCTGCAGACCGTCCCGCTGCTGGACGCCATCCAGCAGAACAAGTTCGACGCCGTCTTCGGCGGCGGCCGCCGTGACGAGGACAAGGCCCGCGCCAAGGAGCGCATCCTGAGCCTCCGCGACGAATTCGGCCAGTGGGACCCGCGCAACCAGCGCCCCGAACTGTGGAACCTCTACAATGGCCGCCACACCGTGGGCCAGCACGTCCGCGCGTTCCCCATCAGCAACTGGACCGAGCTGGACATCTGGCGCTACATCGAACGCGAGAACATCGAGCTGCCGGGCCTGTACTACGCCCACGACCGCGAAGTGTTTGCCCGCGACGGCATGTGGCGTGCGGTCGGCGAAGTTTCCCAGCCGCTGCCGCACGAGCAAGTCATCGTCAAAACCGTCCGCTACCGCACCGTGGGCGACATGTCCTGCACCGGTGCCGTTGAATCGGACGCAGCCAACGTGAGCGACGTTGTGATCGAAGTTGCCGCCTCCACCATCACCGAACGTGGCGCCACCCGTGCAGATGACCGCATCTCCGAGGCAGCCATGGAAGACCGCAAGAAGGATGGTTACTTCTAAATGAGCACTCTTAATACGCCGGTGGTTGAGCCTGTCGAAACCCTGATTTCGACAGGCTCAATCAACGAGGCCCTGCCCACCACGCTGTTCCGCTTCGCCACCGCGGGATCGGTCGACGACGGGAAGTCCACTTTGGTGGGCCGTCTCCTGCACGATTCCAAGGCGATTCTTGCTGACACGCTCGACGCCGTTGCCCGCACCTCCGCGGACCGAGGCTTCGGCGGCGCGGCAGGCGGCATCGACCTGGCCCTCCTGACCGACGGCCTGCGCGCAGAGCGCGAGCAGGGCATCACCATCGACGTCGCATACCGCTACTTCGCCACGGACCGCCGCAGCTTCATCCTGGCGGACTGCCCCGGGCACGTTCAGTACACCAAAAACACGGTGACCGGCGCGTCCACGGCGGATGCCGTCGTCGTACTCATTGATGCCCGCAAGGGTGTCCTGGAGCAGACGCGCCGGCACCTGTCCGTGCTGCAGCTGCTGCGGGTGGCGCACGTGATTGTGGCCGTGAACAAGATCGACCTGGTGGACTTCAGCGAGTCCGTGTTCCGTGAGATCCAGGCCGATGTGCAGCAGGTGGCCCGCGAACTGGGCATCGGCTCCGCCGAGCTGGGCAGCGCGGACCACATCGATGATCTGCTGGTGATCCCGGTGTCCGCCCTCGACGGCGACAACGTGGTGGACCGTTCCGAGCGCACCCCCTGGTACGACGGTCCCGCCCTGCTGGAGGTCCTCGAGACCCTGCCCGCCGCAGACGAGATCGACACGCAGCTGGAGAGTTTCCGTTTCCCGGTGCAGCTGGTCATCCGGCCGCAGGGTGCGCTGGCTCCCGACGCCGTTGCCGGCGGCCTGGACGTTGAGGCCTACCGTGACTACCGCGCGTACGCCGGCCAGATCACCGAGGGTTCGGTGAAAGTCGGGGATTCGGTGTCCGTGCTGACACCGGGCCAGGCTCCGCGCACGACGACGGTGATTGGCATCGATTTCGCCGGTGATTCGCTGGAGGAAGCGTTCGCCCCGCAGTCCGTGGCGATCCGCCTGGCGGATGAGTTCGACGTGGCCCGCGGTGACACGATCGCCGCCTCCGGCACCGTCCGCGAGTCCACCGCCGACCTGTACGCCGCGCTGTGCTGGCTGTCGCCGAAGCCGCTGCGGGAAGGTGCCAAGGTGCTGGTCAAGCACGGCACACGCACCGTCCAGGCGCTGGTCCGCAGCGTCAGCGGCAAGCTGGACCTGGCCACGTTCAAGCTCGAAGGCGCGTCCAGCCTGGAGCTGAACGACATCGGCCACGCGCAGCTCCGGCTCGCCGCGCCGCTGCCGCTGGAGAACTACCTGCACCATCGCCGCACCGGCGCGTTCCTCGTCATCGACCCGCTGGACGGCAACACGCTGGCCGCGGGCCTCGTCAAGGACCACCCGGGCGACCACGAGGACGAGCGTTACTCCATCTAAGCCCGAGCTTGAGCTGCCCTGCCCCGCATGAACGGTGTTGCCCCAACACCGGTTATGCGGGGCAGAGCTGTTCCTAGGGCTTGTGGGCCTGAGTCTGCCGCACCATGATCGTCAGTGGGAGGCGCGGCGTGGAGACCATCAACAGCAAGCTCATCAGCTGGGCCTCGATCCTGGACGCCAAGACCCGCGAGCAGGCGCTGGCCACGTCCACGCTGCCGTTCATCTACCCGCACCTTGCCCTGATGCCGGACGCGCACCTGGGCAAGGGCGCCACCGTCGGCTCGGTGATCCCCACCCTGCGCGCCATCATCCCGGCCGCCGTGGGCGTGGACATCGGCTGCGGCATGATCGCCGTGCGGACCCGGTACTCGGTCAAGGACCTGCCCAAGGACCGCAAACGGCTGCGCGAGGACATCGAACGGGCCATTCCGTTGTCCGCCGGGCATAACAACAGGAGCGTCCAGCACACTGCCGAACCGTGCCTCGCCGAGCTCCGGAAGCTCGCGGCGCAGGCCGGCTTCAACCCGGCCCAGTATCTGGCCAAGTGGGAGCTTCAGCTGGGCTCGCTGGGATCAGGCAATCACTTCATCGAGGTCTCCGCCGACGAAACCGACGCCGTCTGGCTGTTCCTGCACTCGGGCTCGCGGGGCGTGGGCAACAAGATCGCGCAGCACCACATCGGCGTCGCCCAGCAGGTGACCCGGAAGCGCGGGACCAGGCTGCCTGACCCGGACCTCGCCTACCTGGAGGAGGGTACCAGCGAGTTCGCCCGCTACATCAAGGAACTACGCAGGGCCCAACATTTCGCCCTCCTCAACCGCGAGGAAATGATGGACCGCGTCATTACGCAGTTCGGGCACTGGGTGGGCGGCCATGTCAAGGAGCGCGAGCGGATCAACTGCCACCACAACTTCACCCAGCAGGAGACCCATTACGGCAAATCCGTGTGGGTATCGCGGAAGGGGGCGATCAGAGCCGAGCACGGCGATCCGGGACTTATCCCCGGGTCCATGGGGACGGCGTCGTACGTAGTGGAGGGGCTGGGGAACCCCGTCTCGCTGAACTCCTCCCCGCACGGGGCCGGCCGCGAGTACTCCCGGACGGCTGCCCGCAAAACGTTCTCGCTGGCCGAGCTGAAGACGGCCATGCAGGGCATCGAATTCCGGGCAACCGAGGCGTTCATCGACGAAATTCCGGCGGCGTACAAACCCATCGATGTGGTGATGAGGGACGCGGCGGACCTGGTCACGGTGCGCCACAAACTGCGGCAGCTGGTCAACGTCAAAGGGGACTGAGCCGGGCCCGGAATGTGACGCTGCATGAACCCGCGTGACCCCCCGTTTCTGCTTCATTGAATGGGTTTAGGTCACTCCCTATGGTGAAACAATGACTAGTTCCAAGCCCGGGATGACCCGCATCGTGGCAGGCGAAAGCGCCGTACCCAAGCGCAAGCGTGCCATCGAGGCGGCCCTGGCCATCGGGCTCGTCTTCCTGATCGCCGCCGGTGCCGTTGTGGCGTCGTCCATCTCCCGTAATACTGCGGCAGAGGCAGCCCTCCCGTCGCCCACTCCGGCCGCAGAACTGAAGCTTGGCTACTTCGGTAACTTGACGCATGCCCCGGCCCTGGTGGGCGTGAAACAGGGGATCCTCGCCCGGAATCTGGGCAACACCAAGCTCAGCACCGAAACTTTCAACGCCGGGCCTGCCGCGATCGAGGCCCTGAACGCCGGCGCCATCGACGCGGCATACATCGGCCCGAATCCCGCGATCAACTCGTTTGTCAAGAGCGAGGGGGAGTCCGTCAGCGTCATCGCGGGCGCCGCAGCGGGTGGGGCGCAGCTGGTTGTGCGTCCGGAAATCAACTCGGCGGCCGAGCTCAAGGGCAAGACCCTGGCCTCGCCTCAGCTGGGCGGCACGCAGGACGTGGCGCTTCGCGCCTGGCTCGGCTCGCAGGGCTACAAGACCAACGTGGACGGCAGCGGCGACGTTTCAATCAACCCCACGGAGAACGCCCAGACGCTGAAACTGTTCCAGGATGGAAAGCTCGACGGCGCGTGGTTGCCTGAGCCGTGGGCGTCCCGTTTGGTGCTCCAGGCCGGAGCCAAGGTCCTGGTGGACGAAAAGGACCTCTGGGACGGCTCGCATTCCGGCAAGGCCGGCGAGTTCCCCACCACCATCCTGATTGTGAATAAGAAGTTCGCCGCCGCGCACCCGGACACCGTGAAAGCCCTGCTGCGCGGCCACGTGGAGTCCGTGGCCTGGCTGAATGACGCGCCTGCCGCAGAGAAAACAAGTGTCATCAACGGCGCCCTGCAGGAATCGGCAGGCGCGGCGCTTCCCGCCGATGTCCTTGACCGAGCCCTGCAGAACGTGGTTTTCACGGTGGATCCGCTCGCGGGAACCTACCCCAAGCTCCTCGAAGACGGCGTGAAAGCCGGCACCACGAAGCAGGCGGACATCACCGGACTGTTCGACCTCCGTGCCCTGAACGAAGTCACCGGGACCGCCGAACGGGCCTCCGCGGCCGGCCTCGGCCAGGACTGACCGCCACCTACCGCACCAACTACTTAAGGACGGGACCATGCCAGTCGTACTGGAAAACCTGGGCAAGCGCTTCGGCGACGGCGCCCCGGTGCTGGACGACGTCAACGCCAATATCGGCGCGGGCGAATTCGTAGCCCTCCTCGGTGCATCCGGCTGCGGCAAATCCACCCTGCTGAACATCATGGCGGGGCTGGAGGTCCCGACGTCGGGCGCCCTTGAAGTACCCAGCGACGGAGCAGCCTTTATGTTCCAGGACGCTGCCCTCTTCCCCTGGCTGACGGCGCGGGAGAACATCGAGCTGGCCCTGAAGCTGCGCGGTGTGGGGAAGGCTGAACGCCGGATCAAGGCCAACGAGCTGCTCGAGCTGGTGCATCTCGGCGAGGCGGGGGACAAGCGTCCGCACGAGCTTTCCGGCGGCATGCGCCAGCGCGTGGCACTGGCCCGTGCCCTGTCGCAGGACCGGCAGCTGCTGCTGATGGATGAGCCGTTTGCCGCCCTGGACGCCATCACCCGCGACCTGCTGCACGACGAGCTGGAACGAATCTGGAAGGAAACCGGGCGGACAATCGTTTTTGTGACCCACAACGTCCGCGAGGCCGTGCGGCTGGGCCAGCGTGTGCTGCTGCTGTCGTCCCGGCCCGGCCGCGTGGTCCAGGAATGGGCCGTCACCGAGGAACACCGAACCGACGCCGGCCTGGCCGGACAGCTGACCGGGGTCATCACCGCCCGGCTGCGGGAGGAGATTCGCCGCCATGCCAAATAACCCCACGCCCCTCGCCGAGACCGAACCGGTGGTCGAGAGCAAGCCGGAAACCCGCAAAGTCCACGCCGCCCTGACCCGAACTTCCACCGGGCATGAGGACCTGCGCGAGCTCGAGGCCGGGCTGGATTCGCTCCAGTCCGACGCCGCGCGCAAGCACCGTATCGACTGGAGCCGTGTGCTTCTGCCCGTCGCGGCCCTCGTGGTCCTTGTCCTGATCTGGCAGTTCTACGTATCCCTGGGCCTCAAGCGCCGCGACCTTGTGCCCGGTCCGCTCGACGTCCTGGGCCAGATCGGCATCCTCTGGGGTGAGGCCAAACTGCAGGAAGCGGTGTGGACCTCGCTGCAGCGCGGGCTGGTCGGGTTCCTGATCAGCGTTGCCATTGCCACGCCGGTGGGGTTGCTGCTGGCCCAGGTTGCGCCGCTGCGCCGTGCCTTCGGGCCGCTGATTTCCGGCCTTCAGGTGCTGCCGTCCGTAGCCTGGGTGCCCGCGGCCATCATCTGGTTTGGGCTTACTGACGCCACGGTCTACTTCGTGGTGTTTATGGGTGCGATCCCGTCCATCATCAACGGGCTGATCTCCGGCGTGGATCAGATCCCGCCGCAGTACCGACGGGTGGGCACCGTCCTGGGTGCGAACCGTTTCCAGATGGCCGTACAGATCATCTTGCCTGCCGCGCTGCCCGGCTACCTCAGCGGGCTCAAACAGGGCTGGGCGTTCTCCTGGCGGTCGCTTATGGCCGCGGAAATCATCGCCGTGGGCGGCACCATCGGCTTCGGCCTCGGCTCCATGCTGAACCAGGGCCGCGACTTGGCCGACATGACTATCGTGATGTCCGCAATCCTGCTGATCCTGGCCGTCGGTATCCTCATTGAGCTGCTGGTGTTCGCGCCGATCGAGAAGCGCCTCCTCCGCAGCCGAGGCCTCCTCTCGGGAAGCACCCGCTAGGCCGCACCGGCAACGCCCCGCAAAACCCAACCCCCGCGAAACCTAACAGCAGAGCCCGACGGCGAGTCCCGCCGTCGGGCTCTGCTGCTGCTTCCGCGACCAATGTGGGTCTGGCAGACTGGCGCCATGACCGTAAGCTTCGTGTGCCGCACCGAGTCCGCACTGCCCCCGGAGCGTCTGTTCGACCTCGCGCGCAGCGTTGACGCCCACGTGGACTCGCAGCGGGGTGCGGGGGAGCGGGCCATTGCGGGAGTCATGTCCGGGCTGATCGATGAAGGCCAGGAAGTGACCTGGCGGGCCCGGCACTTCGGCGTTCCGCTAACCATGACCAGCCGCATCACAGCGCTGGAGTTTCCCGCCAGCTTCACGGATGATCAGGTCAGGGGGCCGTTCAAGTCATTCCGCCATGTCCATGAGTTCCAGGCCACTGAGACTGGCAGCATCATGACGGACCGCGTCGAATTCACCGCGCCATTCGGCATTCGGGGGCGCCTCGCTGAGCGGCTGATTCTCCGCGGTTACCTGCAACGCCTAATCGCGCACCGTGGCCGGTTCCTGGCGGGCCCTTGGACAGCATGAAGCGTCCTTAACGGGAAGACGTCGCGGAGCGGCTGGATGCCGTGGTGGTGGAGTTCACCAGAATGATCGTCGAAACCGAGGCGCAGCAGCGGACCATGTTGAGGCTTTCCCTGGAGCAGCCGGGGGACGGGCCCGGAGCCTGCCCTTGCGGCAGGGGCGTGCGATCGCCTGGATCTCGGAGGCGCTTGCCCCGCTCCAGGGCCAATGGGCCGGCCAGGACATTCAACGGCTGGTCCTGGCGATCCGCAGCGCCAGGGGCATTGAATCCCTGGTCTGGCTGACGGACGTCGGCGGCCTGAGCAGGGAATATGACGCGGCTCTCGGTCCTGAGGGGTATATCTTGGGACTTATCCGGAGTCATCAGGGCGGGCGTTGCGCGATGTGAGGAAGACCATGGAACGTGCGGTGGGGGCAGGCGGGGGCGTACTGGCGGGGATAGGTTCTACGCCACTGATCGAGCTGGGCAAAGTGGTACCGGCGGGATCGGCCAGGGTGCTCGCGAAGCTGGAGTTTGCGAACCCTACCGGGAGCATGAAGGACCGGATGGCCGTGGCCGCGATCAGGGGTGCAGAAGCCCGCGGCGACCTCAGCCCGGGTGACACCGTCGTCGAGTACACTGCCGGGACAACAGGCATCTCGCTCGCGTTGGTCTGCGCAGCCGAAGGTTACCGGCTCCACGTCGTTTTTTCGGACGCGTTCAGCGATGAGAAGCGCCGCACCATGGAGGCGCTCGGAGCAACGGTCGAGGACGTGCCAAGCGACCACGGAAAAATCACGGAGCAGCTGATCAAAGCGATGATCGCCCGGGCGGGTGAACTGAGCGCGCAGCCGGGCCATTGGGCCTGCGACCAGCTCAACAACCGGGATGCGATCACGGGTTACCTCGCCTTGGGCCAGGAAATCTGGCAGCAGTCCTATGGCCGCGTCGACGCTTTCGTCCAGTTCGTCGGCACCGCCCACTCGATCCACGGCACGGCGCGTGCCCTTCGCGCCCACCTTCCCGGGCTGCGGGTCGTCGCCGTCGAGCCGGCCGAGTCTGCCGTACTCTCCGGGGGCCCGACGGGCTCGCACCGGATCGAGGGGACCGGCATCGGCTTTATTCCCCCGCTTTGGGAGCCAGCGGAGGTGGATGCGATTGAACGGGTCTCATCCGACGAAGCGATGGCGATGAGCCGGCGGCTTGCCCGCGAGGAAGGCATCTTTGCCGGGACCTCCTCCGGAGGAAATGTCGTGGCCGCGCTGCGTGTGGCCGAACAGCTCGGTCCAGACGCAACCGTTGTCACCGTCATGGTCGACTCCGGCTTCCGCTATCTCAGTACTGGACTGTACGGCCAATAGCCGGGACTCACAGGGCGACGCCCTCACCGGACTCCTTCATTCCGTCGGACCCTTGTTCTGGTCCGGGCATCTTCCTAGACTCTGGAATAGGCCGGCAGGCGGCCGATTCCGCTGATGTTCTTGAGGAGACTGCAATGGTGCTTAACTTTGGAGTACTGGCACTGGTCGAGGCCAAGCCGGGCAAGGAGCAGGACGTCTGGGACTTCCTCAGCGGAGGCCGTGACATCGTGGCCACCGAGCCGGGCACTAAAACCTGGTACGCCTTCCGCGTCGACGAAAACACCTTCGGCATCTTCGACACCTTCGAGACTGAGGAAGCGCGGCAGGAGCATCTCAACGGTGCCATCCCGGCGGCGCTCGGCGAACACGGCCCAAGCCTCCTGGCCAGGGATCCCAACATCCGGCTGATCGAGCTCATCGCCGTGAAGTAGCCCCGAACCGGGACAGCACCGAATGTGACGCCCCGTTACCCTACGTGAACTGGTGTTTCCGCTGCCGTTGTTGGTGAAACGACGCGGCCCTACCGTTGATTCATGGCAATTCAGGATATTTACCCCACAGCACTGCGGCTGCTCGGCCGCCCCGTGCTGGTGGTGGGCGGCGGCCCCGTGGCAGCCCGCCGCGCCAAGGGTCTGCTCGACGCCGGTGCGCGGGTCACCGTCGTGGCTCCCGTTGCCTCCGCCGCGCTCCGCGAACTGGCCGACGCCGGCCTCCTCACTTGGGAGCCGCGCACATACCTTGCGTCCGACGTCGACGGCGTCTGGTTCGTCCAGACGGCCACCGGCGATCCCGCCGTGGACACCCAGGTGTCGGTCGACGCCGAGGCGCAGCGCATCTGGTGCGTCAACGCCTCCAACCACGAAGCCTCAGCCGCGTGGACGCCCGCCGTCGCCGTGGTGGATGACGTGCAGATCGCCGTGAACGCCGGGGGAGACCCGCGCCGTGCCATGGCCCTGCGTGACGCCGTCGCCACCGCACTGGAAACCGGCGACCTCCCGCTGCGCCGCCGTCGTGCGTCTGCGGGCTCCGTGGCCCTTGTGGGTGGCGGTCCCGGCGACACCGGCCTCATCACCGTCCGCGGCCGCAGGCTGCTCGGCCAGGCCGACGTTGTGGTGGCAGACCGCCTCGGCCCGCGCGAACTGCTCAACGAACTTGCCCCCGACGTCCGCGTGATCGAAGTGGGCAAGACCCCCGGCCACCATCCCGTGCCGCAGGCCGAGATCAACCGGATCCTGGTGGACGAAGCCCTGATGGGGCACCGCGTGGTCCGGCTCAAGGGTGGCGATCCGTACGTCCTGGGCCGCGGCGGCGAGGAAGCCGAATACTGCCGGCAGCACGGCGTCGAGGTTGAAGTTGTCTCCGGCGTGACGTCCGCGATCTCCGTTCCGGCCGCCGCCGGCATCCCCGTGACTCACCGCGGCCTGGCCAAGGGCTTCAGTGTGGTCACCGGCCACGAGGAGCTGTCCGAGGTCCCCGCCCGGGCAGATCACACCATCATCCTGCTGATGGGCGTGGCCGCACTTCGGGATTCGGCCGCTGCCCTGGCCGGCGCCGGTTTGCCTCAGGACACTCCAGTTGGCATCGTTGAGAACGGCTATCTGCCGAATCAGCGCGTGACGATCGGCACGCTCGGTTCCATCGCCGACCAGGCGGAAGCCACCGGCGTCGCAAATCCTGCCGTGATTGTGATCGGCGACGTTGTCCGCGTCAGCCCGTTCGCGCCGTCGCACTTCAAGACAGCGGACTACAGCACCACCACCCCGAACAGCCCCCGCACCACCGCAAGAGCCCTCACCACCTAGCCACCCACCCAACTAGGTAGCGCTAACTGTCGTTATGAGCCCTCAAAACGACAGTTAGTGCTACCTAGTTGGGCCGGTACGAACAAAAGGAACACAGCCGTGTCATCAAGCACCTCCGTAGGATCTGCCGAGCGTCCGCTGCGCGTTGCCGTTGTGGGCTCCGGCCCGGCCGGCGTCTACGCCGCGGACATCCTCACCAAGAGCGAAGCCGTCAAGAGCGGCGAGCTCACCGTGAGCATCGACCTCTTTGACCGCTACCCGGCACCCTACGGTCTGATCCGCTACGGAGTGGCCCCGGACCACCCGCGCATCAAGGGCATCGTCAACGCCCTGCACAAGGTCCTGGACCGCGGCGACATCCGCTTCTTCGGCAACGTGGATTACGGCACGGACATCTCCATCGAGGACCTCCGCACGCACTACGACGCCGTCATCTTCGCCACCGGCGCCATCAAGGACGCGGACCTGAACATCCCGGGCATCGAGCTGGACGGCTCCTACGGCGGAGCGGACTTCGTCTCCTGGTACGACGGCCACCCCGACGTCGCCCGCGAATGGCCGCTGGACGCCAAGGAAATCGCCGTGATCGGCAACGGCAACGTGGCCCTGGACGTGGCCCGTGTCCTGTCCAAGCACGCCGACGACCTGCTGGTCTCCGAAATCCCGGACAACGTTTACGCAGGCCTGAAGAACTCGCCCGTCACGGACGTGCACGTCTTCGGCCGCCGTGGCCCGGCCCAGGTCAAGTTCACGCCGCTGGAGCTCCGCGAACTGAGCCACTCCAAGGACGTGGACATCATCCTTTACGCCGAGGACTTCGAGTTCGACGAGGAATCGGACCGCCAGATCCAGAGCAACAACCAGACCAAAACCATGGTGGGCACCCTCACCAACTGGATCGCCGAGCAGCCCGAGGACCTTTCCGAGCTGACCGCCTCCCGCCGCCTGCACCTGCACTTCCTGCACAGCCCGGTGGAAATTTACGACGACGCCGTGGCGCCGGGCAAGGTTGCCGGCATGAAGTTCGAGCGCACCGAGCTGGACGGCACGGGCAACGCCCGCGGCACCGGCGAGTTCGTGGACTACCCGGTCCAGGCCGTCTACCGCTCGATCGGCTACTTCGGTTCGGCGCTCCCGGAGATCGAATTCGACCACAAGAAGGGCGTGGTACCGAACGACGGCGGCCGCGTCCTGGATGCCGCCGGCACCCACGTGCCGGGCATCTACGCCACCGGCTGGATCAAGCGCGGACCGGTAGGCCTGATCGGCCACACCAAGGGCGACGCACTCGAGACCGTGACGTACCTGATGGAAGACCGCGAAAACCTGCCGGTCGCCGCTGTTCCCGAGGCGGACGCCGTCGTCGAACTCCTCGACGCCCGCGGGGTGAAGTTCACCAGCTGGGAAGGCTGGCTCGCGCTGGACGCGCACGAGCTCGCCCTTGGTGCCGCGGCCACGGAGGCCGGCGGTTCGCACGGTGTTGAGGTCAAGCGTGAGCGCATCAAGGTGGTGCCGCGCGAGGACATGGTTGCCATCTCCCGCGACGGCGTGGCCGCGAACGTCTAGTCCGAGCCAGCACCCGCACAACAGCGCGAACAGGCAGCTAATGACCGCAAACCGCAAATTTGAGGTCATTAGCTGCCGGTTCGCGCTTTTTCGTCCGGGGCCCTACATCCTGCCAAAACGGGCCCGGACCAGCGCGAACAGGCCGTAGCAGATAAAGCCCGCCCCGATGGCGACGAGCAGGTGCGGGCCGAACGGATGGTCGCGGAGTGCCTTAAGGCTGCCGTCCAGACCGGTTGATTCCTCGGGACTCTGCTTCCCGGCGGCGATCACAAACAACAGCCCGGCCAGGTTCAGCGCGATTCCCTTAGCCACGTGGCCCGTTACGCCCAAGGTATCAATCAGCCTGCCGCGGCGGGTGCCCTCGAACCGGAAGAGCTCGTCCTTGAACCCGCGCCGGACACCCTTGACCACAAAGTAGACGCCGACGCCCATCGTGGTCAGGCCCACCGCCACCAGCACAGGCAGCCCGAACGGCGCATCCAGGAGGGCGGTGCTGAAATCCCGGGTGGTGTCTCCCGAGTCTCCGCGAATTCCCACGGCGAACCCCGCAAAGCTGAGCCCCACGCTGCCATAGGCAATGGTCAGGCATCCTGACGAGATCAGTTTTCCCCAGCGCTTCGCACTGGGCAGGTGCCGGGCACGCAGGGTGGCTTCACTCAGTTGCCACAACGCCAGGCCGGTGCACGCCACCACACACGACCACAGCACGGCCGGTCCCCACGGGTTGGCGCCCAGCTGCTCGATGGCACCGGTGGCTTCCGCCTGCCCCGGCTGACCGAAGGCCAGGGCGATGGCAATGACGCCAACAATGATGTGGAGCAGGGCCATCACGGCAAAACCCGAGCGCGCCACAACGTCCAGCGCCTTGGTGTCGGACGCCTCCTCGACGGCGTCTGCCGCCTCGCTGATGCTGGATTCCCCGTCTGCCATTGTTGCCGTTCGTCGGTCTTTAGGCGTGCAGTGTGCCGGCTCCGGGCCAGGTCATGTGCGTCTGTCTATGGCGAAGATATTACGCGCAACCATGGTGGAAGTCGGGGTTTCGTAACAGTGGTAAGTGTGCTTATCATAGCTTGTCAATGACCTTACGGGGCACAGCCAGTACAGACCGCACCAGCGGCATTTCGGAACCAGTTCGACGTTAGGAAACCACATCATGGCAGGAAATCTTGTTGCCCGGTCCGTTCACGATCTGAGCGCTGCGGCATGGTTCGGCGGCGCGCTGATGGGAGCCATTGGTCTGAACGGGGCGACGGCGGAGGCCAAGGATCCGACGGAACGTACCCGTCTTTCCAGCGCGGGCTGGATGAAGTGGGCTCCGATCCAGACTGCGGCTTTCGCCGCGCACCTGGTGGCTGACCTCGCCATCGCGTGGGAAAACAAGGGACGCATCGCGAAGCAGGACGGTGTGGCCCGCGATACCGCGATCAAGACGGCGGTCACGGTTGCCGGTGCCGCCGTGACACTCTACGCCGGCATCCTTGGCAAGAAGGTAGAAAGGCTCGCGGACGAGGGAGCGCGGGGCGCCACCGAGCCGAATCCCGGTGCGTCCGAGGAACTGCAGTCGGCTCAGCAGCAGCTCAAGGTGCTGCAGTGGGCCGTCCCGGCCTTCGCTGCCGCGGTGATTGTCCTGGGTGCCAAGCACGGCGAGATGCAGCGGCCCAAGAACGTGTTCCAGGGCCTCCGCCCCTAAGCGGTAGCGGCAGTACTAAGACGCGGTGACGCCCGACGGCGGTTCGGCACCCAGGTGCCGGACCGTCGTCGGGCGCTGTGCTTGCGACGCGCAAAGCGGCTGGCGACGCGCAGAAGAGCTGGCGCGCCCGATATTTCCAGCGCGCCAGGGAATAGGCGCCTCGATTTTGAAGAGCCGGCTCAGACTGGCTGGCTGTTGGGCGGCGGGAGGTCCGGATTCATGTCCTCAAGGTTCGGATCCTCAGCGGTCCACACCTGAATGACAGCCCAGATGACGGCCGCCATGGGGACAGACAGGACCGCGCCGATGATGCCCGCCAGGATGGTGCCGGCAGTCAGGGCCATCAGGATCACCAGCGCGTGAAGCTGGAGCGACTTGCCCATCACGATCGGCTGCAGCAGGTCACCCTCCAGCTGGTTCACGGCGATCACCACGGCCACCACGATCAGCGCCACCACCGGACCGTTGGCCACGAGGGCCACCAGGGCCGCGAGGATGCCGGCAACCGTGGCTCCCACCAGCGGGATGAAAGCGGTCATGAAGATGATGATGGCCAGCGGGAACGCCAGTGGAACCTGCAGGATCAGGAGTGCCGCGCCGATGGCCACGGCATCCACCAGGGCCACGATGGCGGTGCCGCGGACGTAGCCGCCCAGGACTTCGAGCGTGCGGCTGCCCACCCGGCGGAGTTTTGCTTCCCGCTGCCCGCTGAAGGGTCGCAGGAAGAAGTTCCAGATTTTGGCGCCGTCCTTGAGGAAGAAGAACAGGATGACCACCATCAGTGCGCTTCCGGCCAGGAACTCTGTCACCACGGACAGTCCGGTGATGGCACCCGAGCGGACCTGGCTGCTGGTGGCAAACTGGATGATCCCCTCCCGTGCCTGGTTCAGCTGCTCCCGGTCGATCGGAATTGGACCGGTGAGCAGGAACTGCTCCAGCTCGTCCAGTCCCGAGGAGGCCTGCTGCGCCAGCTCGGCCCACTGGCTCCGGACGGAGAAGTAGATGACCGTCCCCACGCCGGCCAGCAGGAGCAGGAGCGCCACAAACGCCAGTCCCGTGGCCGCGGCGCCCGGCAGACCGCGGCGGCGGAGCACGTTGACGAACGGGCCGATGGCCGCGGCAAGGATCAGGGCGATCAGGACCGGAATGACCAGAAGCTTGATCTGCATCAGGGCGTACACAGAGACCACGGCCACTGCCAGGATCAGCAGGACCTGGGCCGAACGGATACCCACTCTTCCCAGCCCGTCGGCCCACAGCGCGCCGGGCGGCTTCCGCTCCCGAGGCTTCGCCGGGGTCACTTCGCTCGGGGTTTCTTCGTTCGGGGCCTGGTGGGTTGCTCGTGACATGGAAACTCCTGGTCATCGGCGGGCACCCGGGATGCGGGAGGCCCCCGGGGCGTAACTACCTGCGTCAGGTAGTAAGCCTACTGATGGGGCTGGCCCGCGGAGAAACCACACCTTCGCGCGCCCCTGAAAGTAGGTAGCACTAAGTGTCGTTATGAGCGCTCATAACGACACTTAGTGCTACCTAGTTGGGCCATCAGGCAGGAACTGGACCTACGCCCGCAGCCACTCCGCGCAGGTGTTCAGGTTCTGGTTGACGCTGGCCACCGCGGCGTCGGCGTCGTGGGCCTCGATCGCATCCACCAGGGCGCCGTGGCCCTCGTACGTGAGGCCGTCCAGCCGGCCCTTGCGCTGCTGTTTGAGCAGGTCCTGGTGGAACACGTCACCGAAACTGACGTAGAGCTCGTGCAGCAGCGGGTTCCCAGAGGCCCGGGCAACGCGCGCATGGAAGTCCCAGTCCGCCCGGGCCCAACCCTCGAAGTCTGCGGCGTTCCAGGCGACTTCCCGGGTGGCGAGCACGGCACGCAGTGCGGCGACGTCGTCGGCCGTTGCATTCCGGGCGGCAAGACGCGCCGCCTGGGTATCCAGGCCCAGCCTGACCTCGAGGATGTGTTCGTCCGTGTGGTCCTGGTACATGCGCCGGGCGGCGCCGGACATCTCGCTGGTGGCGCGGACGTAGGTGCCGTCGCCGCGGCGGACCTCCAGCATCCCGCTGTGGGCCAGGGCCTTGATGGCTTCGCGCAACGTGCCGCGCGAGACGCCCAGGCGCTGCATCAGTTCCGGTTCAGAGGGGATGCGCTGGTCCAAGGGCCACTCGCCGGAGTGGATCATCTGCCGGAGTTTGGCGGTGACCTCGTCGGCGAGAGGCTGGCGGTGTGAGGTGCTCAGGGTCATGGCGTCCTACTACTTCAGGCCGGACAAGGGGGCACGCGAGATCAGGTGGGCCACCACCACTTGGACCACGGCGAGGCCCAGCAGCAGTGCCAGTGGCAGGGTCCAGCCTCCGGTAGCGCTGAACAGCAGACCCGCACCGAAGGGGCCGGCAGTCGCCAGCAAGTAGCCGGTGGACTGCGCCAGCGTGGACAAGGCCGTGGTCTCGGCAGTGCTTGTCCCGCTCCGGCTGATCATCACCATCACCAGGGGGAAAATTCCCAGGCCGAAGCCCAGCAGGACCGCGGGAATGACGGCCAGGCCCACCGGCAGGAACAGCAGCGAGGCCATGCCGGCCACCATCATGAGGCTGACCAGATACAGCGCGGGGCGGAGCATCCGGGGCCGGGAGCCGATGGCGATCATCAACATGCCGGCCGGCACAGAGACCAGCTGCATGAGCCCGTACATCAGGCCGCTGTCCGCCGCGTTGAGCCCCATGCTGATCAGGATGGAAGGGAACCAGCTGATGAGCGCGTACGCGAGCAGCGACTGGAGAGCGAAGATGGCCGTGAGCAGCTGGCCCTTCGGGGTGCGGAGCAGTGGCCACGGGGAGATGCGGACAGCCGTGCTCCGGACGCTGTTGCGGTGCGCATGCAGAACGACGGGCAGGAAGCCCAGGAAGGCAGCCACCGCCAGGAACCCGATTACGCCCACCGCGGCGGACGGCGAGCCGAGCGCCAGGGCCAGCGGGACCACGGCGACCGCGGTGACAGTGGCGCCGGTGGTCATAGTGACGGTGTACAGCGCGGTCATCGCCGAGGTCCGGTGGGCAAAATGCTCGCGAATGAACGACGGCATGGCCACATTGCACACCGCCAGGCCGGACATCCCCACCACGGTGCCCGCCACCAGCATGCCCGTTGCCGGGATCCCGCGGAGCAGCAGCCCGCCGGCCAGGAAACCAAGCGCCAGCAGGATTGCCTTCTCGACGCCGAGCCGTCCGGTCAGCCATGACGTCGCCGCCCCGGCCACCGCAAAACAGAGCGTGGGGATGGACGGGATGATCGCCGCCACCAGCGGCCCGTAGCCCAGGACCTGCTGAAAATCATGGAGGAGGGCAGAAGCACCCGCGATCCCCGCCCGCAGGTTCAGCCCAATCAGCACCAGCGCGATGACTCCGAAGACGACGGCGGAGCGCGGCTTGGGCGGCGCTTCGGACAGCGTCGGGGCATCGGAGGGGGCAACAGTCATGTCTTAACGTTAGACGTTAGACGTTTGATGTCTAGAATTCTGTGGTGAACCTCTCCCCGTCGTTAACGTTGGGGCAATAGACTCGGGCCACGAGAGTTCAGTCCCGGGCTCGTAAGAACTCGTCCAGCTGGATCTGGCGCCCATCAACGTGGAAGGACGGCCGGGCATGGCTTTGCAGGCAGTTGAGGTCGAAAAGAAGTACGACGTCGGTCATGACGCTGAGGTGCCTTCGCTCGCGGAGATCCCCGGGGTAGTCAGGGTGGGGGAGCCTCACGTGGACACCTTGGAAGCGGTGTACTTCGACACAGCAAGTCACACGCTCGCCTCCCGCGATATCACCCTTCGCCGCCGCACGGGAGGAGTCGACGCCGGCTGGCACCTGAAGCTGACCGTGGAGGGCCCCCGGTCCGGTGACGGGTCCGGCGGCTCCGGCTCGGAACCCCAGCGGCGCCGCGAGCTGCACGCCCCGCTGGGCCAGCCCGGCGTCGTTCCTGACAGCCTTTTGGCGCACGTGCTGGCCTACCTCCGCGGCGAGGACGCCGCCCCGGTGGTCCGGCTGAAAACCCAGCGGACCACCTATGCGTTATATGGCGCGGACGGTGTCCACCTGGCGGACCTGGCGGATGACCGCGTGAGCGCAGAGCTGCTCGGCGCTGCGGGCGGCGCGGGCGCCGCGGTTGGGGACGCGGCAGCGCCCGAGGGGGAGGCCCGGACGCGGCAGTGGCGTGAATGGGAGCTCGAGCTGGTGCACGGGAGTCCGGAACTGTTCCCGGCCGCTGAGGAAATCCTGGCGGCCGCCGGGGCGCTCCCGGCCAAGCACGGCTCCAAGCTGGCAAAAGTCCTGGCACTGCCTGCCAGGGAGTCCGGTGCCGCTGCCGGCCCAAAAAGTCCTGGTATAAAGGGGCCCGTGTCGGACCTCCTGACCGCCTACCTGGCTGAGCAGATCAGCGAGATCCTGGCGCACGATCCCGGCATCCGCCTGGAGGAACCCGAGGCTGTGCACGACCTTCGGTCGGCCACCCGCCGGGCCCGTTCGGCGCTGCAAGCCTACCGGCGGTTCTACAATGCCCTGGCTGTGCGGCACCTCGGTGCCGAGCTCAAATGGCTTGGCCGCGTGCTGGGCGTGCCGCGGGACGCTGAAGTCATGCTGGACCGCCTGCGCGCGCATACGGCGGAGCTGCCCCCGGTACTGGCCTCGGCGGTGAAGGACCGGCTGGAGGATGACCTCGGAGCGAGCCGGGACGCAGCCCACCGGAAACTCCAGATGGCGATGGTTTCCGCGCGCTATTTCCAACTGCTGGACGGCCTCGAGGCCTTCCTTGACAACCCGCCGGTCCGCCCGGGCGCCGCAGCCCCGGCCCGCAAGGCGGCGGTCAAGCTGGTGGCCAAGGCAGCCAAAAGGCTGGAGCGCGCAGCCAGGACAGCCAGGCGAACACACAGGGGAGCCGAGCACGAGACGGCGCTGCACCAGGTGCGCAAGGACGCCAAGCGGCTGCGGCACGTGGCGGAATCCGTGGAGCCGGTCCACGGCAAGCACGCCACGAAAATCGCCAAGGCCGCGCGCCGCCAGCAGCAGATCCTCGGCGATTTCCACGACAGCGTGGTGGCCCGGGACCTGCTGGCCAAGCTGGCGGCGGCGCCGGACCTGCCCGAGGCCGTCGCGTCAGCCTACGTCACGCTCCATACCCGGCAGGTGCAGCTCGCGGCCGAGGCCGAAGCTGAGTACCGGAAGGAACAAAAGAAGTCCCGGAAGTTCCTCCGGGGGACGGTCATTTAGGGCAGCTGGCCTACCTGGCCTGCCGCGCTCCGAGCCGCGACACGGCGAGCGCCAACCACAGCTGCACACGGTCCGCCGTGACCGAAGGATCGTAGCCGGTCAGCTCGGTGATCTGCGCCAGCCGGTACCGTACGGTGTTCCGGTGCAGGGTCAGGGCTTCGGCGACGGCGGCCACGGAACCGTTCTTGCTCAGGTAACTTTCCAGGGTGGTCACGAGTTCCGCGCCGTGGGCGGCGTCGAAGGCTCGCAGCGGGTTCAGTGACTCGTGGGCCATGTCGGCCAGGGGAACGTCTTCGCTGGCCAGCAGCAGGGAGGTCAGGCTCAGCCGTTCCGGCTCGTTCACCGGCAGGCCGTGGCTGGCCGCGTCGCGGGCCTCGAAGTAGCTCCAGCGCAGGCCGTTCGGCTTGGTGTACGCGCCGCCGATGCCGATCGTCGCGTGGATCCCTGCCTCAGCCAGGTGGTCGCTGAGTCTCCGGGCCAGCGCAGGTGCCGCGCCGCCGTCGTCGTTGATCACCACCACCAGATCCTTCCCGACGACGGCGGCCACCGCGTTCTCCAGCGGCTGCGGTACGGAGGTGCTCACCAGTGCCTTGTGATGGGCGGCGGACACCGCCAGCAGCACCACGTTCTTGCGCGTGCTGTTCAGGCCCACACCGGCCAGGCGCCGCTGGGCCTCGCTGGTCTCCAGGGAGCCGTGGATGACGTCCTCCAGCACCTGGCCACACAGTGCGCGCTGGGCCTGGCGCTGCTTGACCATGTTGTTCAGCTCCACGCTGATCAGGTTCTGGGCGTAGCCGATAATGCCGGAATCCTCGAACGGCTGGCGAACCCACAGCGTGCAGGCATCGCGGCGGCCGGTGGGGATGGGGTAGGAGGCCCACGTGTCAGCGAAGGGGAGCTCGGTGCTGCTGTTGTATAGGTGGGCGGTGAACTGGGTGAGGGCAATCTCTGTCCTCAGCATGCCGCCCAGGTGCTTGAGGAGCTGGGTGAGGCCGCCGCCGGTGAGGAGGGCGCGTGCCAGGATCTGGTGGCCCGCGATCAGGCGCTCCAGCTTGGCGACATGATCAGCGGCCTGCGCTTCCGCCACCAGCTTGCCGATGGCAATGAACGGAGTCTCGTAAGGCACCTGGACGATCGGCAGCCCCCAGCGGTTGGCCTCGGCAATCAGGGCCGGCGGGACGGCGTCGTGCGTCAGCCCTGTCCCGAACCCGATGCCCACGGCTCCGGCGCGCTGGACCTGCCGGACGAAGCGCCGCTGCTCGGGCGCGGACCGCAGGCGCATGCCGGTGGTGAGCACCAGTTCGCCGCCGCTGAGGAAACGCTGCGGGTCCTCCAGCTCCGTGACGGCAACCCAGTTGATGTCCTCGTGCCAGGTGGTCTCGGCAAGGCCTGCATTGGACAGGTGGAGGGAGTGCACGCCGAGCAGGGTGGCGAGGGAAATGGCCATGGCTCAAGGATAGACGGACGCTGGTCAACCGCACTAAACATTGCGGCCAAGGGTGTGCAGGTGGCTATTCCCCGGGGGAAGGTGCTGGCATAGGCTCAAGGCAGTCGCAACCATCCGCTTCGCAGCTGATGTTCCCTATGAAAGAGGTTGTACACCGTGGTTCAAACCTTGCAGAACTTCATCAACGGTGAGTTCGTCACGCCCGCGGGCACTGACCTGCTGGACATCGTCAATCCCACCAACGGCGAGGTAGTGGCGCAGTCGCCCGTGTCCATCCAGGCTGACGTCGATGCCGCCATGACCGCGGCCAAGGACGCCTTCAAGTCCTGGAAGCACGTCACCCCCGGACAGCGCCAGCTTATGCTGCTCAAACTCGCCGACGCCGTTGAAGCCAACAGCGACGAACTTGTCGAGGCCCAGCACCGCAACACCGGGCAGGTCCGCTCCCTGATTGCCTCCGAGGAAATTGCAGCCGGCGCCGACCAGCTCCGCTTCTTCGCCGGTGCCGCGCGCATCCTGGAAGGCAAGTCCGCGGGCGAGTACTTCGAAGGCCACACCTCCTACGTGCGCCGCGAACCCATCGGTGTGGTGGCCCAGGTTGCGCCGTGGAACTACCCGTTCCTGATGGCCATCTGGAAGATCGGCCCTGCGCTCGCGGCCGGCAACACCGTAGTCCTCAAGCCCTCCGACACCACCCCCGAATCCACCCTGGTGCTGGCCCGCCTGGCCGGCGACATCCTGCCTGCCGGCGTGCTGAACGTGGTGCTGGGAACCGGCGAAACCGGCGCCATGATGGTGGAACACCGGGTCCCCGGCCTGGTCTCCATCACGGGCTCGGTCCGCGCCGGCATCGCCGTGGCCTCCGGAGCCGCGAAGGGCCTTAAGCGCGCCCACCTGGAGCTCGGCGGCAAGGCCCCGGCCATCGTGTTCAAGGACGCCGACATCAAGAAGAGCGCCGCGGCCATCGCCGAGTTCGCGTTCTTCAACGCCGGCCAGGACTGCACCGCCATCACCCGCGTGCTGGTGGAGGATTCGGTCCACGACGACGTAGTGGCGGCCATGGTGGAGTACACCAAGACCCTGCACACCGGCTCGCAGAACGACGAAGAGAACTACTTCGGCCCGCTGAACAACGTGAACCACTTCAACGCCGTCACCTCCGTGGTGGAGCACCTCCCGGAAAACTGCAAGGTTGTCACGGGCGGGCACCGCGCCGGGGATAAGGGCTTCTTCTTCGAACCCACCATCGTCACCGGCGCCAAGCAGACGGACGACATCGTCCAGCAGGAAACCTTCGGCCCGGTCATCACGGTGCAGAAGTTCTCCTCCGAGGCGGAGGCACTCGAGCTGGCGAACGACGTCGAATACGCCCTCGCGTCCAGCGTCTGGACATCCGACCACGGCACGGCGATGCGGATGAGCCGCGACCTGGACTTCGGCGCGGTCTGGATCAACACGCACATCCTCCTGACGGCCGAAATGCCGCACGGCGGCTTCAAGCAGTCCGGTTACGGCAAGGACCTCTCCATGTACGGCGTGGAGGACTACACGCGCATCAAGCACGTCATGAGCGCACTCGACGCCTAGCAACTCTCCCGGTGGTCGAGCTTGCCGAGACCCCGCCCCGCAGAAAGAAGAAGACCCCCATGAGCACCACAGCAAGTGAAATCACCTTCCGCCTGGAGCAGAAGCGCCGTGTCCAGGCCGACTTCCCGGGCCCCAAGTCCATCGCCCTGACCGAGCGCCGCAAGGCAGTGGTCGCCGCGGGCGTCGCGTCCGCCGTTCCCGTTTACGTGGCAGACGCCGACGGCGGCATCATCCACGACGTCGACGGCAACTCCTTCATCGACCTCGGCTCGGGCATCGCGGTGACCAGCGTCGGCGCGTCCGATCCCGCCGTCGTCGGGGCCGTGAAGGAAGCCGTGGAGCACTTCACGCACACCTGCTTTATGGTCACCCCGTACGAAAGCTACGTGGCACTCGCGGAACAGCTCAACCGCCTGACCCCGGGCGACCACGAGAAGCGGACCGTGCTGTTCAACTCCGGCGCCGAGGCAGTGGAAAACGCCGTCAAGGTGGCCCGCCTCGCCACCGGGCGTGACGCCGTCGTCGCCTTTGACCACGCCTACCACGGCCGCACCAACCTGACCATGGCGCTGACCGCGAAGGCCATGCCGTACAAGACCAACTTCGGCCCGTTCGCGCCCGAGGTCTACCGCATGCCCATGAGCTACCCGTACCGCGAGGAGAACCCCTCGATCACCGGTGCCGAGGCCGCCAAGCGCGCCATCACCATGATCGAGAAGCAGATCGGCGGCGACCAGGTGGCCGCGATCATCATCGAACCCATCCAGGGCGAGGGCGGCTTCATTGTCCCGGCCGAAGGCTTCCTGCCGGCACTGGCCGCGTGGGCCAAGGCCAACGGCGTGGTGTTCATCGCCGACGAGGTCCAGTCCGGTTTCTGCCGCACCGGCGAGTGGTTCGCGGTGGACCACGAGGGCGTTGTCCCGGACATCATCACCATGGCCAAGGGCATCGCGGGCGGCATGCCGCTGTCCGCGATCACCGGCCGCGCGGACCTGCTCGATGCCGTCCACCCGGGCGGCCTGGGCGGCACCTACGGCGGCAACCCTGTTGCGTGCGCCGCCGCGCTGGCCGCGATCGGGTCCATGGAGGAATACAACCTCGCCGGACGTGCGCGTCACATCGAGCAGCTCGCCACGGAACGCCTGCAGGAACTGCAGGCCGAACTGGCAGGCGCCGGGAAGTCCGTGATCGGCGACATCCGCGGCCGCGGCGCGATGCTGGCCGTCGAACTGGTCCAGGCCGGCTCCAAGGAACCCAACCCCGAGCTGACCAAGGCCGTGGCCGCTGCCTGCCTCAAGGAGGGTGTCATCATCCTCACCTGCGGCACCTACGGCAACGTCATCCGCCTGCTGCCCCCGCTGGTCATCACCGACGACCTGCTGAACGACGGCCTGGACGTCCTGGCAGCGGCCATCAAGGCCAACGCCTAGGACCCCGCCCCACAGAGTTAGCGCCCCCTCGCAACGGCGCGAACGAACACTTGAGGCCCTGGAAACTCACGTTTCCAGGGCCTCAAGTGTTCGTTCGCGCTCGTACTATGAGGCGCGGGCCCGCTTCCTTGCCCTTGAGTTCTTGCCTGCCATCCGGAGCATATCGACGGTCAGCACCAGCAGGGCCAGCCACACAACACCGAAGCCGATCCAGCGGCTGGCCGTCATGGCCTCCTGGAACACCACCAGCGCCACGATGAACTGCAGGAGCGGGGCAACGTACTGCAGCAGCCCGATGGTGGTCATGGGCAGCCGACGGGCCGATGCGCCGAAGAACAGCAGCGGCACCGCGGTGATCACGCCGGAGGCCACCAGGAGCCAGAAGTGCCCGGGGCCCTGGCTGGCCAAGGTGGCCGAGCCGCTGACGCCGAGGAACACCATGGTGGCCGCGGCGATCGGGGCCAGCACAATGGTTTCCACGCTGAGGCTGGTCACCGCGTCCACCTTCGGGCCAACGCGCTTCTTCACAAACCCGTACAGGCCAAAGCTGACGGCCAGCGTCAGGGCGATCCAGGGCAGTTTGCCGTAGCTCACCGTGAGCACGCCCACCGCTACAAAACCGATTCCGACGGCGGCCCACTGGAGGGGGCGCAGCTTCTCCTTCAGGACGAACACACCCAGGAGGACCGAGACCAGGGGATTGATGAAGTAGCCCAGGGCGGCTTCGACGGCCTGGCCGGTGGTCACGCCGTAGGTATAGGTCAGCCAGTTCACGGCAATGAGTGCGGCCGCGATGGCGAGGGTGCCGAACACGGAACGGTCGCGGAAGGCTGCTGACAGCGCACGCCAGGACCGGGTGACCGTGATCAGGAGGATGCAGAAGAGCAGCGACCACACCACGCGGTTGGCCACGATCTCCACCGCACCGGCGGGCATCAGCGCGAAAAAGTACAGGGGGAGCAGCCCCCACAACCCGTACGCGCCGAAGCCGAACAGGACTCCCGCCGTCGTCTCCTTGTCTACAGCCTTGGGACCAGCCGGCGCGGTCACAGCGGTTTTGGGTAAAGAGGTGGTTTCAGGGGGAGTAGGCACCTAACCAATAACACCAGTTGATGGACGCGTATTCCAGTCAAAAGTCAGTACGCTTTCCTTCATGGAATCGATGACCCCGCTGGTTGCCGTCCTGTGAGGCTCCGCCGCAGCAACGCCAACGGCCGCGGCTACCGTCGCGTGCCCGCCGGGACGCGGTTCAGCTACCGGGACCTGGACGGCTCGACGCTGCCGCCGGGGCCGGTCCGGGACAGGCTGGAGGGCATCGGCATCCCGCCGGCCTGGACGGACGTGTGGATTGCGCCGTTCGACAACGGGCACATCCAGGCGACAGGCCTCGATGCGGTGGGCCGGCGGCAGTACATCTACCACCCCGCCTGGCGGGAGCGAAAAGACCGCGTGAAGTTCGACCGCGCCCTGCAACTGGCCGAGTCACTGCCCACTGCCCGCCGGCTGGTCACCCTGGACCTGCGCCGCGACGGCCCCAGCCGCGAACGCGTCCTGGCGGCGGCCTTCCGGATGCTGGACAGCGGGTCCCTGCGGGTGGGGTCGGAGCGCTACACCAACGAAAACGGCAGCCGCGGCCTGGCCACGCTCCTATGTGGTCACGTCCACGTCCGCAAGGAGTGCCTGGAGCTGAAGTTCCCGGCCAAGAGCGGGAAGGACTGGGAGTCGGAAATCCACGACGCCGACCTGGCCGCCCTGGTGCGGACGCTCAAGCGCCGCGGTGGAAATGCCAGGCTGCTGGCGTTCAAGGAGGGCCGGACCTGGCGGCCGGTCACCAGCGCGGACATCAATGCCTACGTCAAGGAGCGGACGGGCCTGGACTTCACCGCCAAGGACTTCCGGACCCTGCGCGGGACGGTGGCCGCCGCCGTCAGCCTGGCACGCAGCGGCCCGCAACCGACCGTTACGGCGCGGAAGGGCGCCATCAGCGTGGCCATGCTGGAGGCTGCCGCGGTGCTGGGGAACACGCCGTCGATCGCCCGGAAAAGCTATGTTGATCCCCGGCTGCTGGACCACTTTGCCGCGGGGGAGACCAGCGACCCCAAACGCCTGGACTCCGCCGAAGCCGAGCTGCGGGCGCTGCTGTACCGGGAAGGCGACGTGGTGCCGCTGCGCCAGGGCGGCTGAGGCCCGTCGTTGCTGCCGGTTGTTGTGGCCGCTGCTCAGCCCGTTTGCTCGGCATACACAACGTAGTTCTCGGTGGCGCCGGTGTCGTTCAGCTGGAAGCACGTCACCAGCACCAGCCGCCCGGGCACGGCAGCCCAGAGGTCGTCCCGCTGCCCGAGACTGGTCTTTGCATAGCCGGCCGCCCCCGTGACCGTGTATCTCGTGACGCCCTCCGGCGTGGTGACCAGCACCGCGTCGCCCGGCTGTGCCCGGCCCGTGCCGGCCTGGATGTCCATCAGACCGTTGAATGCCGAGTAGCCGAGGTTCCAGGAGTGGGCGGCCAGGTAAGTGGTGTTGGTGGCCCCGGCGCCGGCCGGTCCGTAGTCGCTGATCCAGTACGCGAATCCATTGGAGGGCGGGTTGACCCGGCGGTCGGCCGGGAGGGCCATCGGCAACACGGGAATGTCCATGCCGAGCCGCGGCACTTGCACCCGCACTGGCTGGCCCGGCCCCGCGGGAGTCCGGGCCAGTTCCCGGCCGGCCACCGCCTCAGCCTCTGCCGGCGTCTCCACCACCAGTGGGGCGACGCCGCCTGCCGCAGCGGCGGAGTCGGGCAGCTGCGGCGCAGATTCCGTGGCCTGCCCGGGGACTGCCAGCAGCGGCTGGGCCCCCGTCAGGAGCGGGATTCCGTACACCAGCACCACGGAAAGGCCCAGCCCGGTCAGGCCGACGGCGGCAAGGTTACGGAAGCGGCGGCGCCTGCGGGCCGCGGATGTGGGGGCCCGTCGCATTTACCCGAAGCGTCCGTTGACGTAATCGCTGGTGCGCTGGTCCTGCGGGTACTGGAACATGGCGTCAGTAGGGCCGTGCTCAACGATCGCCCCGGGCGCGTTGTGTGCCGCCAGGAAGAAGGCACACGTGTCCGAGATACGCGCGGCCTGCTGCATGTTGTGGGTGACGATGACAATCGTGACAAGTCCGCGCAGCGACGCGATGGTCTCCTCGACGCGGCGGGTGGACGTGGGGTCCAGCGCAGAGCATGGCTCGTCCATCAGCAGCACCCGCGGGGAAACCGCCAGGGAACGGGCGATGCACAGCCGCTGCTGCTGGCCGCCTGACAGTCCGCCGCCGGGCTGGTGCAGCCGGTCCTTGACCTCGTCCCACAGGGATGCCTTGCGGAGTGAATCCTCCACCAGGAAGTCCTTCTCCAGCCGGCTGGCCTTGATGCCCGCGAGCTTCAGGCCGGCGACGGTATTTTCGTAGATGGACATGGCGGGGAAGGGGTTGGCTTTCTGGAAGACCATGCCGATGTTGCGGCGCGCCAGGGTCACCCGTCGGCCCGGATCGTAGATGTCGGCCCCGTCAAGCAGGACCTGCCCCGCCAGCGACGCGGTTGGCACCATTTCGTGCATCCGGTTGAGGATCCGCAGAAACGTGGACTTGCCGCAGCCCGAAGGGCCAATCAGTGCCGTGACCTGTCCCGCTTCCATGGTCAGCGAGACGCGGTCCAGGACTTTGCGCTCGCCGAACCAGGCACTGACCGCCTTGGCGTCGAGCTCGGCCGCCTCGCTCCCGGCGAACGGATCCGGGAAGCCCTCGCCCTCGGGCGGATCGAACACGGCCAGTGCGTGGCCGGAGGATGATTGCGTGGTCATCAGGGTTCCTTCTGTGGAGATTTTCACTAAAGCAGGTTGGGCAGCAGGAGGCTGACCTGCGTACCGGTCAGGACTGACAGCGCGCCGAGCATCGGCAGGAAGACCAGCCAGGTCTCCCGTTGACCCCAGCGGTACCACGACCAGACGGCGGCCATGGCGGCCAGGATCAGGAGTTCCAGGCACACCAGGAGTCCCACCAGGTCCGAGGTGTCAGATCCCAGGGGCCGTTCGGCGGCTTCCAGTGATGCGGGATAGAGGACGGGTGCGGACTTCGGGAAAGCCTTGGACAGCAGCTTGGCGTCGACCCGCAGGACCCCGTCGGGACGGAAGGCGGCGCCGGCTGCGGTGGTCAGGGTCAGGCGCCCTTCGTCACCGGTGGGTATAGACGGGCCGGGGTCGCCGGCGCGGCGATGGCCGGTCACCTCGAACTCGGCCACGCCCAGCCCGGTGGTCACGGTGAACCGCTCGCCGGGTGCGAGGCGGGTCAGCTGGCCAAATGCGCCACCGTAGGCGGCGGCCCTGCCCATCAGGACGCTGGTGCCGCTTTGCCCCGGCAGGGGAGTGTCCCGCCGGTGGCCGACGCCGTCCATCAGCTCCCGGGACGTGGTTCCCTCCACCACCGTTTCCTGGATGTCCAGGGCGGGAATCGAAAGCAGGGCCAGCGGTGTCCCCGGGGCCACCAATGCGCCCGTGTGGTCTGTCTGGCCGAGCGGTGCGGAGCCTTCCGCCAGGCCCGTCCGGAGCTCTTCAAACAGCCGGGTCTGCGTGGTGGCGTGCTGCACCTGCGAGATGATCACAATGTTGATGATCTGGCCGAAGAGGATCACCGAGACCATCGCCAGACCCAGCGAAATCGCCTTGTTCGTGTGCGACGGCGGGAGCCTGACGGGGGTGGCCCGGCGCCTGTTCCGTGCCGTACGGCGGAGCCACGCGAGCATGCCGCGGTGCAGGAACCGGGGGCCGGTCTGGCGCCGGCCGGTGAGTGTGGCGGTCATGCTTTGGTGCCGCGCTTACTCCCCGCACGCCTGGCCAGGGCGCCGGCGGTCAGTGGCGGGACGAGTACCAGCAGGCCCACGAGGCCGCCGATGATCAGCAGGAGGTTCTGCGGTTGTCCCCAGCCGCGGCTAGAGGCCAGCGTGGTGGTGACAGGCGTTAGTTGCCCGGCGACGCCGCTGGCGGCCCCGGCGGCAACGGCTGTACACGTGCCGCTGTCGGGGTCACAGGCCGCCGCTTCGCTGGCCGGATCGACGGCGGCCGCTCCGGCGTCGGCCAGGTCTGTAACGTCGGCGGCGCCGGCCGGAACTTCGGCTCCCGCTGCCGCCGGGGCCCCTGCCGGGCCCTGGTTGACGGCTGCGTCGGCACCGCGCCAGGGTACCTGGCAGGCAGCGTCGCAGGCCTTGTCGAACGGTGCACTCCGCACGAGTTGGTTGGCCGAAGGTGAGTCGCCCGGCTTGAACGTGGGGTTGTTGCAGGCGGGCGCCGAACCGCCGGACACGCTGTCGCGGGTCTGGTCCATCTTGCGGATGGTGTCCTGGTCCACGCCCGGTATCTTGCGGATCTGTTCCATCCCGGCCAGGACCAGGTTCATGGGCAGCGGCGAGTATCCGAGTTGGCCCATGGGGCGCTGGCCCTCGCACAGGGCGTAGTTCGCGAAGAAGCCCAGGGTGGCTCCCTGCGCCGGGTTCAGGGCATTGGTGGTCTGGGTCGGGACGATCATGTACGAGTATGCCGACATGGGATACGTGCGGGGGTCCTTGTAGCCGTACACCTTGGAGAGGTCCTGGGAAAGGTAGTTCGCTGACCCCTTGTCCTGGTTGATGCTCGCCTGCGTCAGCGCCACCGCCACTGCGTGCTCCGTCGGCAGCGTGTAGAAGCCGGCCGCGTTCTTGACCTGTGCCACCGGGAAGCCGATGCCCTGGGCGTAGGAGTACTCGTCGTAGTTGATGGTGAACTGGTTGTTCGCCGAGTACGTGGTGACACCCTGCGAGCCGTTCTGGGCCACGAAGTTCTTGAGACCCTGCGTGGGGTAGAAGGACGTGGCGTGCTGCGGGTCGCAGCCGGTGACGGCGCACAGCTTGGCGTAGTCGGCAGGGTACTGGCGCAGCAGCCAGAGCGTGAACTGGGCGGTGGCGCCGGAGCCGTCAGAGCGGACCACCACGTTGATGGTGGCGTCCGGCAGGGCAACGCCGGGGTTATCGGCGGTGATGATGGGATCGTTCCAGCGGGTGACCTGGCCGGTGAAGATCTTGGCGATGGCCGGTTGTGAGAGTTTGAGGCTGGTCATCCGTGAGCTGCCGGCTTTGAGGTTGTACATAAAGGCGGTACCGCCAGCCACGACGGGCAGCATGCCGTAGGCGAAGCCGGGCATGCTGTTGTCGCGCGGGTCGGCGGTGTCCCCGGTGTAGGGGATTTCCGAGACGGCGAACTGCTTCATCTGGTCGGCGAATTCCTTGCGCCCCGTGGAGGACCCCTTGTTCTCGTAGTCCACGGTCACGCCCTGGGCGCCGACCCGTGCGATCCAGTCCTGCAGCGCGTTGCCCGCCCAAGAGGATCCGGAGCCGCCGATGCGCAGGTAGTTGGCCGCCTGGGCCGGCGCCAGGCCGGCCAGCACCATACCGAGTGACAGCAGGATTCCCAGGACCGCCGGAACGGTCCGTCGCTTGGAAAGGGGGCGGATCATGGTTTCTCCTGCATGTTGTCGGAAGGTGCTGCGCCCAGGCTCGCCAGCAGTTGGGCGTGGTTGCGTTCAATGCGGGGCAGGTCGCGCCGGGACTTGGCGGCCGCGCGCCGTGCCTGGCCCTGTGTCTGCTTGCCGGCGTCCTGGCCGCCGATGATGCGGGCGATGATGAACAACACCAGGACCACGAACAGCAGGAAGGCCGCGGTGGCGAAGCCGCGCGCCACCATCTCCGGCACCGGGGAGCGGACGTAATCCAGGGCAGCCAGGGGAAGTGGTGTCTGTGGGCCGGAGAACGGATTGGCATTCATCACGCCGGTAAACCCGGAAGTCAGCAGGACAGGGGCGGTTTCTCCGATGCCGTGGGCGGTGGCCAGGATGACGCCGGTGGTCAGGCCGGAGCGGACTGTGGGCAGCACAATGTGCCACACCACCCGCCATTGGCCCGCGCCCAGGGCCAGGCCTGCCTCGCGCAGGTTCCCGGGCACCAGCCGGAGGACGACGTCGGCCGAGCGGATCATGATCGGCAGCATCAGGACGGTGATGGCCAGCGAAGCGGCAAAACCATTGGTCTGATGCGTGATCGCCATAACTACGGCCGCATAGATGAACAGGCCCGCCACAACGGACGGCAACGCCGTCATTGCTTCCACGACTGTGCGCACGATGCGGGCCAGGCGCCCGCCCACCTCGTTGAGGAATACCGCCGTCGTCATTCCCAGCGGAATGGTGATGGCCAGTGCGATGCCGATCTGTTCCAGCGTTCCCACCAGGGCATGCAGCACGCCGCCCTGGTCCAGGCCGGACAGGGGCCCGGCGCCGGTCATGTCTGTGGTGAAGAAGTTGAGGTGGAACAGCGCTTCCTGGCCGCGGGCGAACGTGAACATGACCACCAGGCCAAGGGTGCCGGCGACGGCGGCGCCCGCCGAGCTGAGCAGGACCGTCAGCAGTCCGTTGCGGACTGCCGGAGCCGGCTGCCGCAGGTGTATCAGTGCGGTGTACAGCAGCAGGAACCAAAGGTAGGAAACGATGAACAGCCATCCCAGGGGGATCAGCCCGAGGGCCACGGTCAGCAGGAGGCCCATGGCCAACCCGCCGGCGGCCGCCCCGGCCAGCGACAGGATGTGGTTACGGCCAACGCCAAGCCGTACCCGGACTTCGTCCGGGGCACCTGGAGTGTTGGACAGTTGCGGAAGTTCAGTGGCCGGGCGGCGTGGCCCGGGATCGGTAGGCAGGTCGGTCACCTCGAAAGTGGTGGGTCCGTCGTCAGTGGTAGTCATGGTCAGCCCTCGCTTTCTGCGCCGGACCGGGACCTCGCCATAATGGCTGAGGCAGTGATGTTGACCAGCATGGTGATCACGAACAGCGTCAGTCCTGCGGCCATCAGCGCGCTCATCGCAGATTCGTTGGATTCGGAGTACTTCAGGGCAATCATGGCGGCGATCGAATTGGCGCCCTTTTCCAGTACATGGAAATTGATCGCATAGACCGGGCTGATGATCAGGTAGATGGCGATGGTTTCGCCGAGCGCCCGTCCCAGCCCGAGCATGGTGCCGCCGATGATGCCGCCGCGGCCGAAGGGCAGCACCACGGTGCGGATCATGCCCAGCCGCGTGGCGCCCAGGGCGTAGGCGCCCTCACGCTCACCCGTTGGTGCGCGCCGAAAGGACTCCGTCATGATGGAGGTCTGGATCGGGACGATCATCATGGCCACCACCAGTCCGGCGATGAAGGCGGAGGCCGTGAACGGCACGGTGTCCCGCAGCGGACTGCCCGGATCAACGCCGTCCACCTGCAGGAACGGTATCCAGCCGAACCACGTGGACAGCCACTTGCTGAAGTCCACTACGTTGGGCTGCAGCATGTAGGCGCCCCACAGGCCGAAGACCACCGACGGCACGGCGGCCAGGAGGTCAATCAGGCTGGTCAGCGCCTTCTGCATCCAGCCGGTGGCGACTTCGGTGATGAACAATGCTGTCCCCAGGGCCAGCGGCATGGCGACGGCCAAAGCAACCGTTGCGATCTGCACCGTGCCCCACAGAACAGCGGCGATGCCGAAGTCGTTGGTTTCCGGCGCCCAGTTCTGGGTGGTCAGGAATTTGCCCAGCCCCACGTCGCTGATGGCGCCGACGCCGTTGCCGGCCAGGAAGAGGCCCACCAGGACCATAATGGCCAGGACGATCCCGCCGCCGATCCGGGTGACGGTCCGGAACAGGTAGTCCTGTTGTTCCAGCTGCTGGTGCAGCGTGCGGGGAGTATCCTGCGCTTCATCGGCGCGGGAACGCGGCATTACCGTGCTCATCGACGCCGTCCCCGTGCCAGCAGCGGCGCGGCGGCAGCGCTTGCCAGTGCTGCCACGAGACCGATCGCCAGCGTGTACTGAGGCCAGGCGCTGCTGGTGGCCGCGGTCCGGCTGGGCACCGCAGCGGCGGCCGCAGGGGCAGCCGCAGGTGCTGCCGCCGGGACGACTTCTGCTGCGGCGGCGGCCGGTGCGGCCAGTGCCAGGACTGCGGGCACCACGTTTTCACCGGACACGGACTCCATCGGCATCAGGTCGGTGGTGGCGGCCGCGGCTTGTTGTGGCCCTTGGATTCCCTGCAGGGTCTGGATGCCGGCGGCGGCCAACTGCAGGAGCGCCGGTGTGAGTGGCGCGTAGCCAGGTGGCAGCATCCCGCTCCTGAAGCCGGTCTTCTGGCCTTCGGTGCTGATGTACGAGAAAAGCTGCGCGAACGTTGCGGCCTGGGTCTGGCTGACCGAGGCAAGGTTCACCACGCCGTAGATCGGCAGGGTCAGCGGATACGCGGTGGTGTAGTCCGGGACGCTGGCAGGCCGCATGGCGCCGGGGGTACCGGTGGGTTCGAACTGGCCGGCTGCTGCCTGCAGGCTGCTGGCGGTGGCGCCAATGCACTGCGAACCGCTGACGTTGCACAGCTGCGCGGTGGGCAGCTGGAACTTCGCTGCCGAGGCCGCGTCCGTAATGGACAGGACGCTGCGGCTGCCGTAGCCCTGACGCGCCACGGATTTGTACGCGGGCGGGCTGCAGTCGGCGCACCAGGACGTGGTGGATGCCGGCTGGGCGCGCACGGTGTTCTGGGCCGCCGCGGCCATGTCCTGGACGCGGGAATACTGGTCGCCTACGGTCAGGGCTGGCTCGGCGATGGAACCGTCGCCGGCCATAACGGCCTGCTTCTGCGCCCAGTAGACTTGCGGGTACGCGGCCCCTTCGGAGGGGTAGGACTGGCGGGCGTACGTGAACCCGTCAGGTGTCTTGGTCTCGGCGACCTTCCGGGCGGCCTGCTGGTCCAGTTCGGTGGCCTTTTCCTGGCATTCGCTGTAGGTCCGCGTCGAATAGAACGGGTTGATGGTCATGCCGGACGGATCCGGGCAACCGTTCAGGAAGGCCCGGGAATCCTTGTCGTTGAGCAGCCAGTCCCAGACAGCGGACGCGGCATCGGAGCGCAGGCCTTCCACCACGGGTGGGCTGAGGTTGCCGGAGGAACCCAGGCCCTTCGGGTTCAGGGCCCTGAACTCCGGATCATTCTGGATGGAATACGTCATCGGCTGGCCATAGGCCGTGGCGCCGGGCTTCGTGAAGGGGGCCTCAATGGCGGAAGCCGGGGCAGTGTGTTGCACGTAGCTCTGCGTGAGCAGCTTGGCCAGCAGCCTGGCATTGAGTTTCAGGGCACGCACCAGACCCGAGCTGCGTGCCTTGTCGGCCTCCCACTCTGCCTTGTCCTGATAACCGCAGTCGGCCAGCGTGAATTGCGTGAACGCTGCCGTGCAGGCATTGTCAATGGTCATGGCGACCACCACCCCGGCCAGCGCTGTCGGCACATAAAGGGCGTTGAGGTCACCGGCGGCGGGGCGGGTGATGAAAGCGAGGGTGTCGGGCTGCTGCAGCTGGGTGCGGGCCTGCAGGTCAGCCAGCGGTGAGAAGCCGAGCGTGAACTTCTTCGTGTCGCACACGGCGGGAATCCAGGACTTCATCGCCGTACTGAGGGCTTCGGAACCCACGCTGAGGGTAGCCGCCTGATCGGTGGGGCAAACTGCCGCGACGTCCTGGAAGTGGAGCGGGACCTGCAGGCGCATCGCCCACAGGCTGGGGGAGAGGGGTCCGGCCGGCAGAATGGCGTCCATCGCGGCTGTCCGCGGTACGGCTACCAGCCAGCATTTGGCCACGCTGGGTGCATCCGGGCGGTAGCCGCAGCCCATTCCGGAGGCTTCTGCGCCGCTCTGGACCTCGAAGGTGCGCGAGCCTGCGCCCTGTTCGGAGGACATAAAGCGGGAGAACTCGTTCGTGCTGGTCCGGCTGAAGAAGGGGTTGCGGTATTCGCTGAGGTTGAACCCGTCCGTGATCCGCGTTTCTTCACCGGTGACAGCCAGGAAGGGGGCAGGAAGGTGCATGGTGGGGGAGGCCGGATCCTGGGCTTCCCAGTCCCCGCCGCGGACCAGGGGATCGTTCAGCAGTGAACGCTGGTGGGCCGTGCTGGAAATATCGCCGTCAAGTCCGGTCGCGCCGAACTGGCAGGTGGAGGGGTCGGGCTCGGTGGCCGCGGGGTCAGGCTTGTTGTCCGTGCCCGGTTTGCCCCAGCACTGGAACACCTGCAGATAGGACGTGCTGGCACCATTGCTGCCGGTGGCGGGATCCGCGCCGGTGAAGCTGACGGCCACTGACTGGTTCTGCAGGTTCCTGGTCTGGGAGACGCTCACGGACAGGCCGCCCAGCCCGTTGCCCGGGCCGAAGGCACGGGTCGCTGAATCGCGCAGCCGCTGATCGACGTCGTCGTACGTCTTCCCGGCAGTGTGCGGCAGCTGCTGCTGGTTTCCGCGGTGAACCGTGCTCTCGGGGGCATTGTCAGTGTTGTCCCACGTGACGGTCGCCGAGGTGTCGCTGACCATGGAGCCGCGCGGCCCCCAGTCGGTGCCCGGAAGGACCGGATCTGCCGAACTCGGCGGAAGCGAGACCAGCAGGAGGGCGCCCACAGCGGCCGCAGCGGCCAAAGGGGAAGCCCACCGCGCGCCGGGTTGCTGACGGGGCCTGGCGCCGGCCTGTCGGGTATTCCATGGAAGCGGCATGAATTCTTTCTTTTCATTATTCCGGGTCAGTCATCAAACCTGCGGGCCGATTGTTCAGACCTGTCAGTGGAAGGTCCAGCCGGTTGGCAGCGGAAGCTGCTGGACTATTATTTCGGTAAATCGTCCCGGGTCCGCTGTGCTTTGATAAAGAACGGATTTCCGGGAGGTGAACAAAAGTAATTGGCGTTGAAAGCGGAATTGCCCGGACCCCAGCGGGATCCGGGCAATTCCTGGTGAATCAGGCCCGGGTGGCCTTGCGGCGCCGGGAAATGTAGATCCCGCCGCCCACACCCATGAGCGTCAGTCCGCCAATGACCATGGCAGCCAGTCCCGCAGTGCTTGCCGGGTTGGCGGCGGCAGCGCCGAACCAGTTGGTGTCCGCGAGGAAGGGAGCGTTGGACCCGGCGGTCACGGTCAGGCCGGTGACCTCGAACGTTGCGCCGGCTGCACCCTTGAGGACCAGGGTGTGCGTTCCGGCAGGCAGGTCGGCCGGAATGGTGAAGGTGTAGCTGACCGAACCGTCAGCGTTGGCCACCGCAGTTTCGGCCAGGACAACCGGCTCGGAGTGGATCTCGCCAATGACCGTTTCGCCAGCGACGAAGGTGCCGGCGGGAGCGTTGACCACGAACTTCTGGCCGCTGACCAGTTCGGCGCCGGCGGTCAGTTCCTTGACGGATCCCGTGGTGGCCAGCGGGACTGACGTGCTGCTGGGCGTCGCGGTTCCGGTCGGTGTGGCCGACGGGGTCTCCGTGGCGGTCGGCGTCGGGGTGGCCGTTTCCGTTTCGGTGGGCGTGGCGCTCGGTGACGGAGTGGCCGTTTCGGTGGCCGTCGGCGTGGCGGTCGCCGTCGGGGTGGTCACCACCGGCTGGCTGATGGTCCAGTTCTTGGACGCGTCGGTGGTGAGCGTGGCCCAGGAGGCTACGGACTTGCCCGCGACCGGGTTGATCTTGGCGGTGGTGACGCTCTCGTTCGAGACGGTGCAGACGTAACCAATGCTGTAGGTGTGGTTGGCCTGTACAACGGCGGACATGTCAGCAATGGGGGTCTTGCTGCTGTTCACAAAACCGGATTCCAGCGTGTTGTCGTCAGCAATCGTGCCGTTGGCATTCAGGGACATCGCGTACTGGGGATCCTGCGTCAGGGGGTAGACCGTCTGCGCTTCCACGGTGCTGCTCAGCGCCGGCTGGATTTCCTGCCCGGGCTCGGACATAAAGATCAGCGCGCCCTCGAGGATGTTGCCGGTGGTGGGGCAGACCATGTCGCTGTGCAGCTTCAGCACGGACAGGCTCAGGGCGCTCCAGTTGCCGCTCGTCGGGTTGGCCGTGACGGTTCCTGCCGAGCCGGCCGGGAGGTCCGCGTTGGCAACAGCGATTCCACCGCCCAGCAGGAGGGCGGTGCCGGCAACGGCGGCCGTGGCGTTCAGGCCCCAGCGGGATTTCATTGTCGTGGCGTTAGCCATAATCATTTCTTCTTTCTCAGATAAACGTGTCTACTGCTGCGGTGTTGCCCGGCGCCGGGAAATTAAATCCACCGGCCAACCAGCGAAAATCGCTGCGAAGAATTACCGATCAGTCTGGGTCATCAGTCGAATTCTGCGGGCGTGGCAAAGTAAAGCAAGACGGTACTGAAAGTAAATTCTTTATGAACGGAATTCAGGACCCGGCCGGAGGAATTGTTAGTTGGTGTAACCCGACTTTTTGCCCATCGTCCAGTCGCCCACGTAGGAGAGCGTCTTGAAACCAAACTTGTTGATGATGACCTTGCTGCCAATCGTCTTCAGGTTGGTGGTCACGGCATTGCTCAGGACCAGGCTGTAAATGAGCTTGCTGGTCTGGGTGGAGCTGGCCACCACGTTGTAGGTGTCCCGGGCGAAGGTGCCCTTGCCGCTCGCGGGTGCCACGGCTGCGTTACCGTAGAGGTCTCCGGGGGCCAGTGCCGGAGCCGTGGTGGCCGGGTCGATCGCCTTCAGGCCGTCGATGTTCGCCAGCACCTGACCGGCAGCCGTGGTGTTGGCCATGGCGCCGTTCTTCTGCGCGATCCACTGGGCGGCGGAGAAAGCGATGATGTCGCCGTCGTTGATGAGGGCCGCACCGTTATTTTCGGGATAGTTCTGCTCGATGTCGGGGATGCAGGTGCTGTTCGGGGTGACGCCGATGGCCTTCACGAAGAAGGCGCGGGTGCCCGAAGCGGCCTGGGGCAGCTTGGGAGTAAAGGTCATGGTTCCGATGACGGGCTTGCCTGTGGTGCCGTCAATGGTGACGCCGTCGCCGGCCGTGCAGCTGAAGATGTTTGCGATCTGCTGGGTGGTCAGGTTCACCGGCGTGTTGGTGGAGTCCTTGACTGCCACGGTCATCGCGTCGCGTGCGAACGGCAGGAACGTCAGGTCAGTGCCTGCCACGCTGGGTGAGGAAGAGGACCGGGCGATGTCGACGTCGTTCCTTTTCAGCGTGAAGGTGTTGTTGGCCGAGTCCTTGTAAACATGGTTCAGCGGGTTCAGGCTGGCGCTCAGGGCCTTGACGCCGGCACCGGAACCGTTGGGACGCGTAAACGCGGTGACACCCGTTTTGGTCACGATCGCCGAGGGCAGGCCAAAGGCGTCGTAGGAAGCCACTGTCCTGATGGGGCCTGTGTTGGTCAGGGCGTTCCAGACGTCCTGGATGGTGTCGGAACCAACGGCCGCCAGCGGGCGGTCCGGCGTCGTGGGCTCCGCAGACGCGCTTGCTGAGCTGATCAGGCCGAGTGCCAAGGCGGTGACGCAGATAGCGCCGACAGCCTGGAAGGACTTCAATTTCATGTCAAGATTCCCCATCTTAGGTACCGAGTGGATTAGCTGGTGCAGGTGGGCCACGGCGCAGTGCGGGCACTGCCGCTGCGGTCTGCGGCTGCCGGAGTAGTCAGGACAGTGCCGGCCGCTATGAGTCTGCGGTGGCGCTGCCCGGCATTTCGAATTGCTTGGCTAAGAAGAACCTGCGATCAGGTGAACGTTTGGTGAAAGCACCGGCAAGGGGGCTTCGGGCAGCCGTTCCACGCCGGGAGCTCCTGCACGCAGGAGCTCGGGCGGGAACTCAACCGGAAGATGCCGGTGTCCGTGGCGGATCACTGTTTCTAGCAGGCGTGCGCCGCCAAGCAGGTCCAGTGCCGCCAGGGCGCTGCGGTCCCGGTCCCGGATGGTGGGGTACCAGGCGCTGGCCATCAACACGGGGCGTCCGCGCAGGCTGACGTACCATCCGTAGTCCCGGGCCTGCTGGTTCTGGACGAAGGTAATGGTCAGGTCCTGGGCGGCCTTCTGAGCGGCCGTCGCATTCGCGGCCGCCACCGCATAGCTCGGGAAGAGGCCAACCCCCCGGCCGAGTTCCCTGTGGTTGCCCGAGATCAGGCGCCAGACGACCAGTGGCTGGTTGAAGTGATCCATCCGGCGCACCAGTTGGTGGATGGCCGGCAGGCGGACTGGCTGTGCCAGGACTTCGGTTGGCTGTTCAACGGGATTGGTCAACCGTTGCCGCACGTTAAGTGATGGCAGCGCGGAAACATGGCCGTGCTGAACGCCAGCGCTGAAGACGGCGAGTTCGCGCTCCTTCCAGCGGGTCGCCGCAGGAAGGGCCTGACTAACAAGAGAGGTGAAGGAAATGCGTTCATTGGAAATGATGGCTCCCCAGGGATCCTGTGACTGGACGCCGCCCATGCGGTCGTGATAAGGCTCAAGCCGGATGGTTGCCAGCGGGGGTGGCGCGGGTAAAGGAAGAGCGACAGGCAGCTGAACGTCTGGCATCACACGATGCCGCGTCCCGCGGTGGGCACATTTAGAATGGGACATTGTGCGCAACTGCACTGTGCGCCTCCGTCGCAATCTCCTCGTTCCAGAAGGGCTCCCGGTGTCCAACCAAGCCGAAACCACCTCCAAACGTCCACTCCGCGTTGCCATTGTGGGTGCGGGACCGGCAGGTGTTTACGCGGCGGATATCCTGACCAAGTCCAACGGCGTCAAGGACGGCGATTTTGAGGTCAGTATCGACCTTTTTGAGGCCTACCCCGCCCCGTACGGCCTGATCCGCTACGGCGTGGCCCCTGACCACCCGCGCATCAAGGGGATCGTGAACGCGCTGCACAAGGTCCTGGACCGGGGCGACATCCGCTTCCTGGGCAACGTCACGTACGGCCGCGATCTCACCCTCCATGACTTCCGGGCCTTCTACGACGCCGTGATCTTCTCCACCGGCGCCATCAAGGACGCGGACCTGGCCATTCCTGGCATTGACCTGGCCGGATCGTTCGGCGGCGCGGACTTTGTGTCGTGGTACGACGGCCACCCGGATGTGCCCCGCGACTGGCCGCTGGATGCCAAGGAAATCGCCGTGATAGGCAACGGCAACGTGGCGCTGGACGTGGCCCGGATGCTGGTCAAGCACCCCGATGAACTCCTCACCACCGAGATCCCGGACAACGTCTACCAGGGCCTGAAGAACTCCCCGGTCACCGACGTCCACGTCTTTGGCCGCCGCGGCCCGGCCCAGGTCAAGTTCACGCCGCTGGAGCTGCGCGAGCTGAGCCACATGAAGGACGTGGACATTGTCCTGTACCCGGAGGACTTCGAGTTCGACGAAGCCTCCGATGACGCCATCCGCAGCAACAACCAGATCAAGACCATGGTGAACACGCTGACCAACTGGCTTGTGGAGGAGCACGCCGAAGCGGAAGAGCCGTCCTCCCGCCGCCTGCACCTGCACTTCCTGCACAGCCCGGTGGAGATATACCAGGACCCCGACGACGGCGGGTCCGGCCGGGTGGCCGGCATCAAGTTTGAGCGGATGGAGCTGGATGGCACCGGCAACGTCAAAGGCACGGGCGAGTTTGTGGACTACCCCGTCCAGGCCGTGTACCGCGCCATCGGCTACCACGGTTCGCCACTGGACGAGCTGGAATACAACGCCAAACGCGGAGTGATCCCGAACGAGGGCGGCCGCGTGCTCGACTCCGATGGCAACCCCGTCCCCGGAATCTACGCCACCGGCTGGATCAAGCGCGGGCCGGTCGGCCTCATCGGCCACACCAAGGGCGATGCCCTGGAGACCATCGGCTTCCTGCTGGAGGACCGGCTCACCCTGCCACCCGCCCAGAACCCGGACCCGCAGGCCATCATCGACCTCCTGCAGGAGCGCGGCATCGAGTTCACCACCTGGGAGGGCTGGATCAAGCTGGACGCGCACGAAGCAGCCCTCGGCGCCGCGTGGACAGAAGGCGAGGTCGGCGCCGACGGGACCGCCGCCGTCGTGCGTGAACGCATCAAAGTAGTCCCACGCGAGGAAATGATCAACATCTCCCGCGCCTGACCCAGCGTCACCCACCAAAACAGCGCGAACGGGCACTTGAGGCCCCAGCCAGAGGGGCCTCAAGTGTCCGTTCGCGCAAGAGGGGCTGGCACTGGAGGGTTCGCGCCTGCGGCCAGTAGACTTGCAGGACCGAGGGGAGTTCGATGAGGAACCTGATCCTGCCGCCGGCGTCCGGCGGCGAAGCGACTGCGCTGGCACAGCGGCATGCCCTGGCCGCCCATGGGCAACTCGACGCCCAGGCGTTTCCGGACGCACCGGAAATCCCCGGGCTGCGCAGGCTGATCCGGGAATCCTGGCAGCGGTCCGCCCGATTGAAAGCCAATCCGGACAATCCCGAAGCACCCCTTGCCCTGGACACTGACGAGCTTGAGGAATACCGGCGGCAGCACCCCCTGGCCAGCATTATGCCCGTGATCCACAAGCTCCTGGTCCAGCCCAGCCACGACAGCGGCCTGCTCGTTGCCGTGGGTGATGAGGTGGGCCGGCTGCTCTGGGTGGAAGGCGATCCGGCCCTGCAGCGCCGTGCCGAAGGCATGATGTTCGTGCCGGGCGCCGACTGGTCAGAGGCCACCGTGGGCACCAGCGCTCCCGGCACTGCCCTTGCCCTGGGCCGCGGCATCCAGATTTCCGGGGCGGAGCATTACCAGCGGTCCGTGCACGCGTGGAGCTGCACCGCCGTCCCGTTCCACGACCCGGATTCCGGTGCGCTGCTGGGCGTTGTGGACATCACGGGCAAAGCCAGCGCGGTGGCGCCCCACACGCTGTCGCTCGTCGAGGCGACTGTCGCTGCCGCCCAGGCGCAGCTCCGTGTTGAGCGGCTGCAGCTTGCGGCCACCCTTGCCAGCCGGCCGGCCCGACGGCGGAACGCCAGTTCGGCGGCCAGGTCGGATTCGGCCCGGGCCGGGGGAGCCGGCGGCGCCAAGGAAGGCAGCCTGTACCGCAACAGCCTGCAGCTTCTGGGCCGCGACCAGGCATTGCTCAGCATCGAAGGCAGAACGGTGGCACTGTCCGCCCGGCACAGTGAAATCCTCGCCTTGCTCAGCACCCACCCGGACGGGCTGAGCGCCGAGGAGCTCAGTGTCCTGCTCTACCCGGGCGACGGCCCCACCATGACGCTCCGCGCGGAAATGGTCCGGCTGCGCAAGATCCTCCAGCAGCTCAACCCGGCCGCCGTGCCCGAATCCAGGCCGTACAAACTCACCATGGACCTGGTCCCGGACAGCGGCCAGGTGCTGAACTGCCTACAGCGCGGCGCTCATCGCATTGCGCTGGAAATCTACCGCGGCGCAGTGCTGCCGCGCTCCGAAGCGCCGGGCATCATCGACCTCCGTGACAGGGTCTCCTCGCTCATGCGCGAAGCGGTCCTGACGGACGGCAGTGCCGAGACGCTGCTCAAGTACGCGGCCCTTCCGGAGGCGAGGGACGACGTCGACGTCCGGACCGTCGCCCTGAAGCTGCTGCCGGCGCGCTCGCCCAAGCGGGCCGCCGTCGTCGCGGACCTTGAGCGGCTGGAAGCCGAACTCAGCGCCTGACCTGGTTTCGCTCCCCACCTGCCCCCTCACCTCGCAAGCTCGGCCAGGGAACCCGGCAGGCGTGGGCCCAAACTGATTGTTCTGTGAGCTGGCTCACTTGCGCGCAACCTGACTGCAACCTTCACGCTCCTACGCTGAGACCAACGGCGGACGCCACCATCAGGCGCCACCTTTCATGCACAGCAAAGGAGCTAGCAATGACTGTTTACGCACAGCCCGGTACCGAGGGTTCGAAGGTCACGTTCAAGGACCGCTACGAGAACTGGATCGGCGGCGAGTGGGTTGCCCCCGTCAAGGGCCAGTACTTCGAGAACATCACACCCGTCACCGGCAAGGTCTTCTGCGAAGTGGCCCGCGGCACCGCGGAAGACATCGAACTGGCCCTGGACGCCGCCCACAAGATCGCACCGTCCTGGGGCAAGACCTCCGTCGCCGAGCGCGCCGCGGTCCTGAACAAGATCGCCGACCGCATCGACGAGAACCTCGAGATGCTCGCCGTCGCCGAATCCTGGGACAACGGCAAGCCCATCCGGGAGACCCTGAACGCGGACATCCCGCTCGCCGCGGACCACTTCCGCTACTTCGCCGCCGCTGTCCGCGCCCAGGAAGGCCGGCTCTCACAGCTCGACGACGACACCACGGCCTACCACTACCACGAGCCCCTCGGCGTCGTGGGCCAGATCATCCCGTGGAACTTCCCCATCCTGATGGCCGTCTGGAAGCTCGCCCCGGCCCTGGCAGCCGGCAACGCCGTTGTCCTCAAGCCCGCCGAGCAGACGCCGACGTCCATTCTGGTCCTGATGGAACTCATCGGTGACCTGCTGCCCGCCGGTGTCCTCAACGTGGTCAACGGCTTCGGCGTCGAGGCCGGCAAACCGCTCGCGTCCAGCCCGCGGATCCGCAAGATCGCCTTCACCGGCGAGACGTCCACCGGGCGCCTCATCAGCCAGTACGCCAGCCAGAACCTGATCCCCGTCACCCTGGAGCTCGGCGGCAAGAGCCCGAACATCTTCTTCAACGATGTTGCCGAGTCCGACGACGCGTTCTATGACAAGGCACAGGAGGGCTTCGCGCTCTTCGCCTTCAACCAGGGCGAGGTCTGCACCTGCCCGTCCCGTGCCCTCGTCCAGGAAGACATCTACGATTCCTTCATGGCTGACGCGGTGGCCCGGGTGGAGAAAATCATCCAGGGCAACCCGCTGGACACCGAAACCCAGCTCGGTGCCCAGGCCTCCAACGACCAGCTGGAAAAGATCCTCTCCTACATCGACATCGGCAAGCAGGAAGGCGCCAAGGTGCTCACCGGCGGCGCCCGGGCCGACATGCCCGGAGACCTGGCCGGCGGATACTACGTCCAGCCGACCATCTTCGAAGGCCACAACAAGATGCGGATCTTCCAGGAGGAAATCTTCGGGCCGGTTGTTTCCGTGACCCGCTTCAGCGACTACAACGACGCGATGGGCATCGCCAACGACACCCTCTACGGGCTTGGCGCCGGCGTCTGGTCGCGGAACGGCAACGTCGCTTACCGTGCGGGCCGCGAGATCCAGGCCGGCCGCGTCTGGGTCAACAACTACCACGCCTACCCGGCCGGCGCTGCGTTCGGCGGGTACAAGTCCTCCGGCATCGGACGTGAAAACCACTCCATGATGCTGGACCACTACCAGCAGACCAAGAACCTCCTGGTCAGCTACAACGAGAACAAGCTCGGCTTCTTCTAAGCCGCCCTTAGCCCGGGCGGGGACGGATCAGCACTGGTCCGTCCCCGCCTGCACCGTCCTGGCCACCCCTCAGGAAGGCAGCACCACCTCCACCTCACCATCGCTTTATCTACGCAAGGATTTCGCCAATGACGACGACAATGCAAGCAGCAGTAGTAACCGAATTCGGCAAGGATCTTCAGATCCAGACCCTCCCCATTCCCACCCCGGGCCGGGGCGAGGCGCTGGTCAAGGTCATCACCACCGGCGTCTGCCACACAGACCTCCACGCGGCAGCGGGCGACTGGCCGGTCAAGCCGACACCGCCGTTCATCCCCGGCCACGAAGGCGTGGGCGAAGTGGTTGCCCTGGGCGAAGGTGTCACCGACCTCGCCGTCGGCGACCTCGTCGGCAACGCCTGGCTCTGGTCCGCCTGCGGCGACTGCCAGTACTGCCGCACCGGCTGGGAGACACTCTGCGAGGTACAGAAGAACGCCGGCTACAGTGTGGACGGCTCCTTCGGGGAGTACATGCTCGTGGACACGCGCTTTGCCGCCCGCATCCCGGCGGGCTCGGACCCCGTTGAAGTCGCACCGGTGCTTTGCGCCGGCGTCACGGTCTACAAGGGCCTGAAGATGACCGAAGCCAGGCCCGGACAGTGGGTCACCATTTCCGGCATCGGCGGACTCGGGCACATTGCTGTCCAGTACGCAGTGGCGATGGGCCTGCGGGTAGCCGCCGTGGACATCGCGGACGACAAACTCGCCCTAGCCAAGAAGCACGGTGCGGAGCTGACCGTCAACGCGCTGCACGAAGATCCCGTCGAAGTTATCCAACGTGAAACCGGAGGTTGTCATGGAGTGCTTGTCACCGCAGTACACCCGTCTGCTTTCGGCCAGGCGATCGGCATGGCCCGCCGGGGCGGGACGATTGTGTTCAACGGCCTGCCGCCGGGCGACTTCCCGGCACCGATCTTCGAGATTGTGCTCAAGGGCCTGACCGTCCGCGGCTCGATCGTGGGAACCCGGCAGGACCTGGAGGAAGCCCTCGAGTTCTACGCGGAGGGCAAAATCCACCCCACGGTCTCCACCCGGGAGCTTTCCGAGGTCAACGCCGTTCTTGACGAGATGAAGCACGCCAAGATCGACGGCCGCGTCGTTATCAAGTACTGATGATGGAGGCGAGGCTTGACGCGGCGGTGACGCTGCCCGGGGAGGATATCTCCCGCGTGGCTCTCACCGCCGAGGCCCTGGGACTGCTCAGGAAGTTGTGGGGGCAGCACGGGCCCCTGATGTTCCACCAGTCCGGCGGCTGCTGCGACGGGTCCTCGCCTATGTGTTATCCGGCCGGGGAGTTCATCACCGCGGAAGCGGACGTCCTCCTGGGGCTGTTCGACATCGCCGGCGGCCTGGAGCCGCAGCCCCTCGAGTTCTGGATGTCCAGGGAGCAGTTCAACTACTGGAGCCACACCCATCTGACCGTGGACGTGGTCGAGGGCCGGGGGAGCGGGTTCTCGGTTGAGTCGCCGGAAGGCAAGCGGTTCCTGATCCGGTCAAAGCTGATGGACTGGCCGGTCTAGCAGTACGGTCCAACACGCAGCCAGCACCAAAGCACCAGCACCAAACACCAGTGCGAACGGACACTTGAGGCCCTCCCGGCGAGGGCCTCAAGTGTCTGTTCGCGCTTAACCGGGGCGGGCAGGGAGTCTCACCATGCGGGACAGATGTGAACGTCCAGTGGGTGGACGAGTATCGTTGATGGGTCTGTTTCCAACACAAATCAGGATTGTGGAACCTTATGAACCTTCTCCGGACCAAATCCATCGAGCAGTCCATCGCCGACGCCGATGAACCCGGACGCAAGCTCAAGCGGTCGCTCAGCAGCTGGGACCTGATGATCATGGGTGTCGCCGTCGCTGTCGGCGCCGGCATTTTCTCGGTCGGCGCCAAGGCTGCGGCCAACTTCTCCGGCCCCGCCGTGACGTTGTCCTTTGCCATTGCCGCCGTGACGTGTGCCCTGGCCATCATGTGCTACGCCGAGTTTGCCACCGCCATTCCGGTTGCCGGGTCGGCCTACGTCTTTACGTACGCCACCATGGGCGAGCTGCTGGCGTGGATCATCGGCTGGAACCTGATCCTGGAACTTTTCACCGCCGCGGCAGTGATCGCCAAGTACTGGGGCATCTACCTCAGCAAGGTGTTCGCGCTGATGGGGGCCGACGTGCCGCCAGCACTGTCTCTCGGCGGCGTGGACCTCTACTGGGGTGCGTTCCTGATCGTTGCCGTCTTCACCGTGCTCCTGGTGCTCGGCACCAAGCTCTCCGCCCGCGTGGGCAACGTCTTCACCCTGATCAAGATCGCCGTTGTGCTGTTTGTGATCGTAGTGGGCTTCACCTACGTGAAGTTCGAGAACTACACGCCGTTCGTGCCCGCCGCGGAACCTACCGCCGGCGGCTCCGCGGATGTTCTGAAGCAATCATTCTTCGGCTTCCTCACCGGTGCCGCGCCCGCCCAGTACGGCACGCTGGGCATCTTCGCCGGCGCGGCGCTGGTGTTCTTCGCCTTCATCGGCTTTGATGTCGTGGCCACGTCCGCGGAGGAAGTCAAGAACCCGCAGAAGACCCTGCCTCGCGGCATCTTCGGCGGCCTGGCCGTGGTGACGCTGCTCTACATCCTGGTGTCCCTCGCGCTCACCGGCATGGTGTCCTACACGGACCTCGCGGCAGCCGAGACTCCCACCCTCACCACCGCGTTCGAGGCCGTCGGCAACACCACCGCGGCCAAGGTCATCGCCTTCGGCTCCCTGATCGGCCTCACCACTGTCATCATGGTGCTGCTGATGGGGCTGTCCCGCGTGGTGCTGGCCATGAGCCGCGACGGACTGCTGCCCCGCGCGCTGTCCAAGACCAGCGAAAAGCGTTCGACGCCGGTCCGCCTCCAGATCATCTGCGGCGCCGCCGTAGCACTTGTGGCCGGCCTGACCAACGTGGACCTGCTGGAAGAAATGATCAACATCGGCACACTGTCGGCGTTTGTGGTTGTGAGCCTGGGCATCCTGGTGCTGCGCAAAAAGCGTCCGGACCTGAAGCCGTCCTTCCGCGTCCCGTTCGGCAAGGTCCTCCCGGTGGTTTCCGCCGTCCTGTGCCTGTACCTGATGACAAACCTCGCCGTGGAGACGTGGATCTTCTTCGCCGGCTGGCTGGTCATCGGCGTCGTGATCTACTTCGCCTACGGCCAGCGTCACTCCCGCCTGAACGAAAAGTTCGCCGAGGCCAAGTCCGCCGTGGACGCCACGGAATCCGGCGCGGACTCCGGCGCGGACGCCCGCCTTTCCGGCAGTGATGCCCCGGCCGACGACGAGGCACTCACCCGCACCTAGGCTGGGCGGCTGCAAAACTGCGCACAAGACGGAGGCACCCGGGCACCCTTTGGTGGCCGGGTGCCTCTTTCGTGCGTCCGCGATTTTGCTCTGTTGTGATTTTGCCGATAAGCCCTATTTAGGGCATCGGGTTCCCCCTGCGGGACGAGTCGGCACCCACCGGCCTCATGATCAAAGAGCGCCGCACCATGGACCAGCTCAAGGTCTGGTCTACCGGTCCGGAAGCGCGGGGCTCCCGGCGGGCCCGGGAGGACACCCCGGCCGATCGGATTGCCAACGCCCGGCTGCTGCACCTCACGGGCATCACTCCCGCGCCGCGCTGTGGTCCGCCGACGAAGCCTGTGACGTTTTCCGGAACGTCATCGCCCAGGCAGACATCGTGTTCGCCGGGGACGACGAAGCCGCCATCGCGGTTGGGAAAGTCTGACGACTCCCTGGAGCTTGCCGGCCGGATCGCTGCCCTGGGGCGGGCCAGGCGGTCATCAAGCGCGGTGCCGCAGGCTGTGCCGCGGTGATGGACGGAGTGGAATACGCGCAGGATCAGTCCGCGTCAACGCCATCAACACAGTGGGGGCCGGCGACGCTTTTGTGGCAGGCTACATCTCGGACTTGCTGGCCGTGCCCCCGTCGTATGGGGAGCTATCCCATCTACAGGAAGTACGGCGTCACGGGGCCGCATGCCGGCCCACCCAGTCCACCAAGGGCCGCAGCTTGTCCCACAGCGCCTCGATTTCCTGCACCGCCGCCGGCGAATCCAGCCACTCCGGCTGGCCCAGTTCGATGCCGGCGGACAGCGACTTGTGCTTCAGCAGCTCCGCCCGGGGATGGTCCTTGTCGAAACCGCGCGGCACGGTCTTGAGTTTTTCGCCCTCCACGGCAAAGCCCGCGGCAGCCACGGTCTCCACGATGTGCCGCAGCGATTCGCCGGTGCCGGACGCATCCACGGAGTTTCGTAAGCGGGCCAGCTGGGCCGGCGTACTGGTGTGGCAGCCGCCGCCCACCAGGAGCCCGTCGGCGCTCACCTGGACGTAATAGCCCACGCCTTCCTGGGACGACGCGAACGCTCCCTGGGCAGTCTTGTAGGGCGATTTGTCCTGGGAGAACCTGATGTCCCGGTTGGGCCGGAAGATCTTGCCCGGCCCAAACCGCGGCTCCAGTTCGGCCAGCAGGGCCGTGACCGGATCCCGCACCAGGGTGTTGTAGCTGTCCTTGTGCTCCAGCCACCACTCCCGGTTGTTGTTGTGCTCAAGTTCGGCATAGAACGCGAATGCCCCTGCAGGGATGCCCTGGAATGTACTCATGCAGTGATCCTAGGGACCACCGGGCAGCCCGGCCATTGCGGCAGGCTCCTATGTGGAAACAAGAGCTGTGTGGAAACAAGAGCTGTGTGGAAACAAGAGCTGTGTGGAAACGAGACCGCCCCGCCACGCAAAACCGTGACGGGGCGGACGTTGCACCACAGGGGGCAGAGAAACTAGCCGATCTTGTTGGCAGCCTCGGCGTCGGAATCAGTGGAGCCCGCACCCAGGTTGGCGCGCAGCTTGGCGCCGAGTTCGGCGTCCACATTGGTCCAGTACTGGATGGCGCGTTCCTTGATCTCGGCGTTCTTCACGCCGCCTACCGCACCGCTGATGGTGTCCAGCAGACGGGCCTTGGCGCCGTCGTCGAACACCTCGCGGTACAGGGTGCCGGCCTGGCCGAAGTCGCCGTCCTCGGCGTGCAGGGAGTGTGCGGAGAGCGTGAGCTCACCGTCGTTCTCCCAGCCGCCGGCCGGGGAAGCCGGCTCAACGGCAGCCGGGCCGTTGAAGGAGTTCGGCGCGTAAACCGGTACGGACGGGGCGTTGAAATGGTAACGCCCGGCGCCGTCCTGGCTGTAGTTGTTGACCTGGTTCTTCGGCTGGTTCACCGGGATCTGCGCGTGGTTGGTGCCCACGCGGTAGCGGTGTGCGTCGGCGTAGGAGAAGATACGGGCCTGCAGCATCTTGTCCGGGGAGGCGGCGATGCCCGGCACGAAGTTCGACGGCGCGAAGGTGGCCTGCTCGATCTGCGCGAAGTAGTTCTCCGGGTTCTTGTTCAGCTCCATGGTGCCCACGTGGATCAGCGGGTAGTCCGAGTGCGGCCACACCTTGGTGAGGTCGAACGGGTTGAAGCGGTAGCCCTTGGCGTCTTCGTACGGCATGACCTGGACGTGCAGTTCCCAGGACGGGAAGTTGCCCTCGGCGATGTTGTCCTGCAGGTCGCGGATGTAGAAGTCCGCGTCCGAGCCAGCCAGCTCTTCGGCCTGGTCGCCGGAGATGGTCTTGACGCCCTGGTTGGACTTGAAGTGGTACTTGACCCAGAAGCGCTCGCCCTCGGCATTGATCCACTGGTAGGTGTGCGAGCCGTAGCCCTGCATTTCACGCCAGGAGGCCGGCAGGCCGCGGTCGCCCATAAGCCAGGTCACCTGGTGTGCGGATTCCGGGGACAGGGTCCAGAAGTCCCACTGCATGTCCGCATCGCGCAGGTGCGTGCCCGGGAGGCGCTTCTGGGAGTGGATGAAGTCCGGGAACTTGATGCCGTCGCGGATGAAGAAGACGGGGGTGTTGTTGCCCACGAGGTCGTAGTTGCCCTCGGAGGTGTAGAACTTGACGGCGAAACCGCGGGGATCGCGCCAGGTGTCCGGGGAGCCGGCCTCGCCGGCAACCGAGGAGAAACGGATCAGCATCTCGGTCTCAACGCCCGGCTGCAGGAACGCGGCCTTGGTGTACTTGGAGATGTCCGAAGTGGCCTTGAACGTACCGAACGCGCCGCCGCCCTTGGCGTGCACTACGCGCTCCGGCACCCGCTCGCGGTTGAACTGGGCGAGCTTTTCGATCAGGTAGTGGTCCGTGAGGATAATGGCGCCGTCGGCACCGACGGACTGTGCGTGCGCGTCGGAAGTGACGGGCGCACCGGACTGGGTTGTAGAGATGTTCGCAGTCATTTTTCTCCTATTTCTCGATTACTTGGGACGTTCAGAAGGAAGTTTTTGGGACTCTTGGCAGTCCTGGCAGATGCCCTGGTACATCACGTCGGCAATCTGGATGGTCATCGGCTTGGAGTTCTCATCCCAGTGCGGGGTGAGGCAGGGTGCGTGCCCGACGGCGCATTCGACGTCCTCCACGCGGCCGCAGCTGATGCAGATGGCGTGGTGGTGGTTGTCACCGACGCGGGTCTCATACAGGGCCGGGGAATGCGGCGGCTCGAAGCGGCGCAGCATGTGCAGGTCGGTCAGGTCGCCGAGGACCACGTATACCGATTGCGCGGTCAGCTCCGGAAGTTCGGTGCGCGCGGCGGCCAGGATGCTCTCCGCGGGGGAGTGCGGATGATGTTCGACGGCGGTCAGCACGGCGAGCCGCTGTTTGGTCACCCGGCGGCCGTGGGCACGCAGGGCGGCAGCCCATGCATCGTGGCCGCCAAAGTGTTCCGACATGTTTCTATTGAAGCACTTATTATGAGTCGATCACAATAAGGCTTGGCTTACCTTCGGCAGGTCCAGGAATTCCTGCATGGGGTTGCGGGATTCTCCTCCCGAGCGGCCCATGGCATGGACTTCCAGGCCGCCGGGTCCGGGTTCCGGCACCACGCAGCTCAGCCCGGTCACGCCGGGGCGGGTTGCCAGGCCCTCGACGACGGCGGCCAGCGCCAGCAGATGGCCGGGTGTCAGGCCGGGACCGCCCGGCGCCGGCGGCAACGCCGGTGCGAGCACCGTGTGGTGCGCGCCGGCCTTGAATTTCGGGGTCCTGGCGGTGAGTTCCGGGAGCGTGCCGTCCGCCGGCGGGACGGGCTCCGCCGGGCGCGCATCAGCCAGCCGGCGCAGGGCGGCGCGGAGGCCGCCGTCGTACTCGCCAAGTTCTTCCGCTGCGGCCGGCACGCGGCGCTGAACGGGCAGGCGCAGCTGTTCGCCGGGCGTGACCGGCTCGGCGTCCCAGCGCCCGAAGACGTGGAACGTGGGCGTGGAGGATTCCGCTTCCGGTTCGCCGATGGCCGCTCCGATGGGGTGCCACTGGTGCGCAAACATAACGGTGCAGCGGCCGGCCCCCAGCACTTCGGCGAGGGCCTGCCGGGCAGTGTTGTGGCAGTGCAGCCAGTCGGTGGCGGAGCGGAGATCGAACGCCATGGCCGGATTCGTGAGCCTGATCAGGAGATGGCCGGCGTTCAGGGCGGTGCGGGGCCGGGCAACCTCCCAGCAAGGCGAGGCAAAAAGCAGCCGCCTGGAAACATGCATATGCCGACTCCTTTCCCCCGCCTGAGGATACCAAGCGTGTGACAGAACAGGACACTGATGCGCTATTAGGGTTGCAGGGTGGGGAAACTGCTGGCCGATATCACACCGCTCCGGGAGAGCCCGGCCTTCCGCCGGCTCTGGCTGGGTTCCGCCGTCTCGGCCGTGGGGAGCCAGCTCACGCTGGTGGCCGTGAGCCTGGAGGTGTACCGGCTCACGCAGGACAGTTTCTATGTGGGACTGCTGGGTGTGTTTGCGCTGGTGCCGCTGGTGTTCGGCGGCCTGCTGGGCGGCTCCATCGCCGACTCCCACAACCGCCGCACGGTGGCGCTCCTGGCAACGTCCGTCCTGTGGCTGACTACCGGCCTGATCGCGCTGCAGTCCTGGCTGCAGCTGGGAAACGTCTGGATTCTCTACCTCCTGGTGGCGCTGCAAAGCGGTGCCCAGGCCATCAACCAGCCGGCCCGCAGTGCCATCATCCCCACGCTCATCCGCAAGGAACTGCTTCCCGCGGCCAACGCGCTCAGCATGATGTCGTTCGGGCTGGCGTTGACGGTGGGACCCCTGCTGGCGGGGGTGCTGGTGGCGTGGGTGGGCTTTGGCTGGACGTACACCATCGACTTCATCAGCTTCGCTTTTGTGCTCTGGGCGGTCTTCAGGCTCCCGTCCATGCCGCCCTCGGGAAGCGCCGGGCGGGCCGGGATCCGGTCTGTCATCGAGGGGTTCCGGTTCCTGGGCACCCGGCCCAACCTGCGGATGACCTTCATCATCGACCTCGTGGCCATGATCCTGGCCCAGCCGCGCGCGCTGATGCCCGCCATCGGTGCGCTGATGATCGGCGGCGGCGAAACCACGGTGGGCATCCTGCTGGCCTCCAGCGCGGTGGGCGCGTTCCTGGCCGGCCTGTTTTCGGGGCCGCTCGGCCAGATCCGGTGGCAGGGGAGTGCCGTGGTGTGGTCAGTGATGGGCTGGGGTGCCTCGATTGCCGGCTTCGGTGTGGTGGTGCTCCTGGCAGGACGGACGGACGACGGCGGGGCCACAGTTTGGCTGGTCCCGGCGGCTTTGTGCTGCGCACTGGCCGGAATCGCAGACTCCATCAGTGCAGTCTTCCGCAACACCATCCTGCAGGCCGCTGCGCCGGACCACCTGCGCGGACGGCTCCAGGGGGTCTTCATTGTGGTGGTGGTCGGTGGGCCGCGCGTGGGTGACCTGCTGGCAGGCGGCGGGACTAAGATTCTCAGTGAGGGCTGGGTCCTGCTTCTGGGCGGGGTTTTGTGCATCGCGGTGGCCTGGCTGGCGGCACAGCTGCAGCCGGGCTTCCGGCAGTACGATGCCCGCGACCCGATGCCATAGGGCCATGCCTTGTTGGGGCAACTTGGCGGGGCAACCTGTTGGGTCAACTTTGTCAGGGCGACGTGGAGGAGTGGACGTGCACAAGCATTACAACGGCCTGAAAACTGCGGCGCTCTTTGGCGTCCTGTGGGCGGTGCTCCTGGGCCTGGGCGGACTGATCGGGATCAATACCCGCAGTTCAGCGCCCATCTGGATCATGGCCCTGATCGGCGTGGCCACCACCGCCTACGGCTACTGGAACAGCGACAAAATTGCCATCCGCTCCATGCAGGCCTACCCCGTCACGGAGGCCCAGGCGCCACAGCTCTACCAGATTGTCCGGGAGCTCTCCGTCCGGGCCAACCAGCCGATGCCCCGCATCTACCTCTCACCCACCATGAACCCGAACGCGTTCGCCACCGGCCGGAATCCCAAAAACGCCGCCGTGTGCTGCACCGAAGGGATCCTGCAGCTGCTGGATGCCCGCGAGCTGCGCGGGGTCCTGGGGCACGAGCTGATGCACGTGTACAACCGGGACATCCTCACGTCCTCGGTGGCAGCCGCGGTGGCCGGCGTCATCACATCCGTGGGCCAGATGCTGCTGTTCTTCGGCGGCGACCGGCGCACCTCCAACCCGCTGGCCATGCTGGCGATGGCCCTTTTGGCACCGTTTGCCGCCTCGCTCATCCAGCTGGCCATCTCCCGGACCCGCGAGTACGACGCCGACGAGGACGGTTCGCAGCTCACTGGCGATCCGCTGGCGCTCGCCTCAGCCCTACGCAAGATTGAGCAGGGGGTGCGGATCGCGCCGCTGCCGCAGGAGCAGAAGCTGGTCAACACCTCGCACCTGATGATCGCCAACCCGTTCCGCGGCGGGGCGATGACCAAGCTATTCGCCACCCACCCGCCGATGAAGGAGCGGATCGCCCGGCTGGAACGGATTGCCGGCCGGCCGCTGAACTGAGGCTGACTGACCGACCCGGGCGCCGCCGTCGTACTTTCACCCGGGACACGCAAAAACGCCGGCGCTGCCCGTATTCCGGTAGCGCCGGCGTCTTTTGTCAGCGGCAGAATTTTTGCGCCTCGAAAACGAGGGCCTGGTCCGCTAGCTGCGGAAGTTGACGAACTGCAGGTCCGCCTCGTCAAAGTCCTTCAGCAGCGCCATGACGGACTGCAGGTCATCGCGGGACTTGGACGAGACGCGGAGTTCGTCGCCCTGGATCTGGGATTTGACGCCCTTGGGGCCCTCATCGCGGATCAGCTTGTTGATCTTCTTGGCCAGGTCCTGCTCGATGCCTTCCTTGATGGAGGCTTCGAGGCGGAATTCCTTGCCGGAGGGGTAAGGCTCGCCGGTGTCCAGGGACTTCAGGGAGATGCCGCGGCGGATCAGCTTGGACTGGAGGACGTCCAGCACGGCCAGGACGCGTTCCTCCGAGTTCGCCTTCATCAGGATCTTCTCGCCGCTGAATTCGACCTCGGCGCCGACGCCCTTGAAGTCGTAGCGCTGGACCAGTTCCTTCTGGGCCTGGTTCAGCGCGTTGGCCACTTCCTGCTTGTCCACTTTGCTTACGACGTCGAACGTTGACTCGCCTGCCATGATTCTCCTTGTGCCGGTGGTTGCCCTGACATTGGCTCTGCAGGGCGTGGATCTCTGCATTCCAGCCTAATACGGATGCCCCGGCCGTGGCTTGTTCCGCATTCACAGTTCCCTCACAGCGGACGCACTGCGGGAACGAAGCCGGACAGCGCAGAGTTGAACGAGTTGGAAGTAGGTCGAAGGGAAAGCCATGCAACACAACGCCGTCCGTTATGTCACGCGATCCACCGCCGCAGCCGCCGGCGCCGTCGCCACCGCCGCGACCTCAGTTGCCGCAGCAGCGATCGCTGCCTCCATCGTGTTCAGCCCGGTGCCGGACGCCTCGTCCCGCATGGACGGTGTGCACGCGGACTTGCTGCGGGCCGTCCAGCTGAACCAGATCACCGAGGAACAGGCCGTGAAGTTCGAGGCCAAGCTGGCCGGACGGATTCTCGGCGACGCCTAAGTCCCCGGGTTTTCCGCGGAATTGCGGGGCTTCTGGCGGCGTTTTCAGGGGTCTACCGCCTCGATTCGATTCTTCGGCAGAAGTTCTGTAAAGTTGTCTTGCCCGCGGTTACTGGAAGCGGAACGGCCCGGAAACGGACGTTCTGAACACTGCAGCCGGGGGTGATCTTCTTTTTGAAGTTCGGCAGATTACCCGAGCGGCCAAAGGGGGCTGACTGTAAATCAGCTGGCAACGCCTACGGGGGTTCGAATCCCTCATCTGCCACCGCCCCGGATTCTAGGGGAATTTAGACCCGTTCGTATCTCTTCGGAGGTGCGGGCGGGTCTTTTTTACTTCCCGGTGATCACACTTGTGAGCACACCTTGGCTTTTCTTTGACATCGGCAGCAGTGAGGACGCACCTTCCGCGGCGTTGTGGGCGGCGTCTCCCACCATGTGCGCGTACAGGTCGCGGGTGATCTGGCTGTTGCTGTGTCCCATGGTCTTGGACACAATGGCCATGTCCTGCCCCGAGGCCAGCATTAGAGACGCGTGGAGGTGGCGGAGGTCATGGAAGCGCATGTGCGGGAGGCCCAGCTTCTCCACCATCAGCTCGAAGAGTTTGGACGGGTAGCCCGGGCGGAGCTGGCTGCCGTCCTCGTACGTGAACACGCGGCCCGAGTCCTGATAGGCGTCTCCTCATGCCTCGCGTTCCTGCCCCTGCTGGAACTGCCACGTCAGAAGAGCGGCGACGGCCCGGTCTGACAGTGCGACCAGGCGGTCCTGTCCGGCATCCGTTTTGATTGTGCCCTCCACTACTTCCTTGCCTACCTGTACAAGCTGCACACAGACAACCAGGCGGCGGGCGGCAAGGTCTACGTCCTGCCAGCGGAGGCCGCACAGTTCACCGCGGCGCATACCGGAGAGGATGGCCACCTCAAACAGTTCGCCCAGCCGGTGCTCAGTGGCGGCGTCCAGGACGACCGCTCCACCTACTACTGGAAGCACGTCTACGAGCGGAACACCGAAGGACTCTACCTACCCAACGGCGCCTTCGCCTTAGCGGCAACCCTCGCCGGACTGCCGATGGACTGGTCCGCCTACAACCCCACCATCCACGCCCGGGAATCCCGCCACAACCCAATCGGGGCCCTCATGACTAATCCCCGCCGATTCAAGGACACCGCGGCCAGCGTGCCCGAGTTCAGCGCCCTTATGAACGCCCAGGTCCGAGCCACGCTGCCATGCAACGGAGGGGCCGAATGGATGGCCGAAGTCCATCGTCTCCAGCAACGGGCAGCCGAGCTGTGCCGCCCGTGCGCCCTCCTGGTATTGTGCTGCACCTAAGGCCATCACCGCTGGGGAAAGAACCGGTATCTGGGGCCAACATCTGGTCTCTGTTCATCTGGCCCTGGCTTCCTGCCGACGGGTCGAGGGCATGCTGACGCCGCCCTGTTAATAACAAAGCCGAGTCACCGGCGGCGCGCACTACGCTGCTGACGCCGCGTCAGGGAAGCAAGGCGGCCGCCTCAGCAAGAGACCGACGCAACCACAGGGCGTAGTTGGTGGAGATGTGCTGAGCATCCTTATGGGTTGCATATCCCGCGACAGCCGCGGGACAGACATCCTCCGCGCACAACCACGGAACAACGTCCACGTATTCCGCGCCACCGGCCTCGGCGACGCGCTTCTCCATCTCATTGTGTTCGGTGTCCACCGCGTAACTCCGCGGAGTGTGGCAGCGACGGACGTCGTCGGCATTCGATGTGACGCAGTCCTGGGGATCCTTTTCCGAGTACGCGATGTCCCCGATCACGACCACACGATCACTTATCGCGCTCAATGACTTTATGGTCGAGGCGAGACCCTCCTCCCAGGCGGCCTCCGTGTTTTCTTTGTCAGGGCGCCCATCCTTCTCAAGCCAAGTACCCTGGCGCTGACCCGAGATGAGGACGACGCTCGGGTGAAGTGCCTCGATCTTCGCCAGCGAGTCAGCACGGAATGCCTTGCACTCGGGATAATCACCCTTGCGCTTCGCGTTGTAGACCGAAAAGTCGGCTGGCGGACACGAGAACATCGAAAAGACTTCGAAGCGCCGCCCAAGTTCAGTGGCTGTCACGCCGAGCGGACTTTCCCACATCTGAGCGTGCGAGTCGCCATAAACCACCACTGTCTCGCCGCCGCTGGCGTCACCATAACTGCATGTGACTTTACCTGTTGGGGCATCAAGGCCCCTTATACAGGCATGTTGGTTGAAGAGGAATCTCCCAACAGGCGGCTCCGGCGGCCACCCTGCGACGTTTACGCTGTCAGCCACGGCCTTTGCCACTTCGTCAGCCGTCGGTAGGTCACTGCCAGGGGCAACTGCAAAATCGCCTACTTTGTCTGTGGGGGAAGGCTTGGGCAGGATCGACACCAGATTGCTCGTGAGGACAAGTGATAGCGCCACCAGTGCGGCGCCGAAAGCCACGCTGACTGACGGCCGGCGGGCCTTGAGCCAGTTGGAGTTCCGTACGGGCAATTCCACATACTTGAAGGTAACGACAGACAAGGCCAGCGCCACACCGACAAAGGCAAACTTGGTGGTCATCGCCAGTTCGGTCCCGAGCGATGCCGCGGGGAGGATCAGCACGGGCCAGTGCCACAGGTACAGGGAATAAGAGAGCTTGCCAAGCCATTGCAGAGGTCGACACTGCAGGAGCACTTCGGCTCCTCGCTTCGGTGTGATTGTCCCGCCGATTATCACAAGAACCGTTCCGCCAACCGGAAGAATAGCAGCGGACCCTGGGTACCTGGTGTACTCGTCCAGCGTGAGCGCTGCTGCCGCAATCGCGATGAGTCCAGACACACTCGTAACGGCAGCAAGAAAAACCGGCAGCCGCATGATCGTCGGTGTGAGCACGGCAAGAATTGCGCCAGCCGCAAGTTCCCAAGTCCTCGTCAAGGGAGAGAAGTAGGCCGCACTCGCGTTCTCCGTCGTCGCGTACACCGACCACGTAAGGGAGACTGCAATCGTGACAGCGAGGAGAACCGTCAGTCGCGTGCGTAGCGGAACTCTCCATCCGATCGCAGCGACCGCCATCATTAAGGCTGGCCATAACAGGTAGAACTGCTCTTCGATGGCCAGTGACCAATAGTGCTGTAAGGGGGATGGAGAAAGGTCGCTGGCCCAGTAGTCCGTCCCTTGTGAGGTTTCGCGAAAATTGCTGGCGAAAAGCGCGGCCCATTGCCCGTCTTCGGCGGTTCGAGCAGCACTCGTACCGCCGATCAAAGCGAAGGATGAGACTACTGTGACGGCGAGGACAAGAGTCGCGGCAGGCAGGATTCGCCGAGCCCGTCGTGCATAGAACCACAAGAGGGAGATCCGCCTACCCCGTTCAGCTTCTTTGAGCAGGAGGCCGGTGATGAGGAAGCCGGAGACCACGAAGAAGACGTCGACACCGACGTAGCCTCCTTGCAGCGCCGGCACGCCTACATGGTCCAGCACGACCAGTAGAACTGCGATCGCGCGAAGACCCTCTATGTCCGGACGGAACGTGCGTGGAACGGATGAAGAGCGATCGGCTCCCTTCGTGGCACGCTTACTCGTTAGCAGACGGCGTCGGGGTTTACGCGCGTCAAGGTGGTTTCCATTGAGCAATCCACTGGCCAGATGCATCATGTCGCCCCTTTGGCCCGACGTCTCTTACCGGCTCGTGCGGCCGACAGTAGCGCTCTTTGCGGCCAGAATCAATGCATTTCCCCGAAGATAGGCGTGCGGTCGTGAAGTGGGCAAAAATTCTTGACCTCGCCCGGCAATTTTCTCAGAAATCGGGCGCCTCCAGCTTGATGCTGACCCGACTTGCTCCCTCGATCGGCGTCGAAAGTCCGCTTCAATCCGCGCTGCTGCGGGCGTAAATACCAGTACGCTCACCCGCCCCGTGGACCGGACCCACTGAGTCCCGGTCCCTTATCGTCTGACCTATGGAAATCGTGAGCAAGTCATAAACAGTGTTCGTCGCTTGGCATCGGGAGCAACTCTTATCTCAGCCCTCGCAGCCGTCGGAGTAACCGGGTCGTCGGCGCCACCCGGAGACGCGGTTGCCAAGGGTCAGGAAGCGCAAACGCAGATCTGCGGCGGCAGCATTCAGGGGAACAGCGTTCTTACCGCGGCTCTCGCGGGCGCTGTGCAAGGGAGCAACCTCAGCCCATTGGCTCCTAATTGCAGCTGCGGCAACAAATGTCCCTTAGGGAATCCGCCAGTAAGCTGCGGACCTGGAGAGAAACGCTGCAAGGAAACCGCGTCCTGCAACTTCAATATCTCGTGCGACGGAATCGTCGTTGCGTGCTCAGCGAAGGTGCGAGTCGAGTACCTGAGCGAACGGCGGAAACCGCTGAGTCTGATACCTCGACCGGCCCGTCGTGGCTCCGCTACGACATTGGCATAGAGCCGACCCTGTCGCCAGAGTCAATTGCCATCATCGATGGGGTTATCTCCTACCTGTGCAGCGTCGTGGAGCAAGGAGCACCCAGAGCGGAATGGCGGGTCGGCTACAACCGGATCAAGTCCTACATCTGGCAGAACCACCCAGTGCTCGTGCACGACAACCAGGAGGTTCCACTGGCTGACCTGGTTCCAGGCCTTGCCCGAGGACAAGCCAGCGGGCGGCTCCCCTCAGATGATGACAGGCTGGCTCGCATGGCCGCCGCCGCCATCAAGCAGCTGAACGGTAATGACGAGGAAACAGTCGTTGAGGACGAACCGCTTATCGAGGTCGAGGACCTACGCGAAGACGCACTCTGCGGGCGGGAGCTTGAGGTGTCTTTGCGGGAGGACATCGCCAACGAGTACTCCCGGGAGGTGGACCGGCTGGTCAGAACCCTCGCGAAGGAGGACGGGATCACCGGCGTCGTCCGCGAAGACCGCGAAGTACTCCTCGTTGCCACACCCAGCTGGGACACTGCGCAGCTTCAAGAATGGCTCACCCGATATATCGAAACCAATATCCGTAACTAGCGGCACTCTTTGGCGCGGGTGCAGGGGAGTTGACCACTCGAGGGGGAGCCTTGGCGGGCAGGCGGGAAACAGGGGAGAAACCGTCGTCGACATCAGCCTTGGCCCCGGCGTAGGCTGGCAACATCGGCGCACGTGCCCCCGATGCCCTGTGTCGATACATCAATCGATGAAGGAGAACCAATGAGCGTTGTACGTGAATTTATGACCACGGATGCACAGTGTATTAAGGAGCATCAGTCCCTCGCAGATGCCGCCCGGATGATGATGGATCTGGACTGCGGATCGCTGCCGATCTGCGGCGATGACGGCAAGTTGAAGGGCATGATCACCGACCGCGACATCGTGCTCAAGTGCGTTGCTGCCGGCCGCGATCCACGCGAGATGCTGGCCCGCGACCTCGCCACAGGCAGCCCTCACTGGGTTGACGCCGATGCCAATGTTGATGCCGCCATCGACATCATGGAAAGGCACCAAATCCGGCGGCTCCCGGTCATCGCCGACCATAAGTTGGTCGGCATCATCAGCCAGGGCGACATCGCGCGCAACTACAGCGAGGAGCGCGTGGGCGAACTGGTGGAGCACATTTCGGAACGCCACCCGATGTCTGCGTAGTCAGACAAATTCCCGCATGGCCTTGTTCGCGGCTCCTTGCCTTAAGGTTCGGAACCGCGAACAAGCTACGGAAATGCTGGACCGCGAACTGGGCTGGGACCGGAGCCTAGTTGAGCGCGATCAGGAGCATCTGGTTGGTCCCGGGGATGCAGGTCTGCAGGATGGCCCGGGGGAACCCGCCGAATACCGCGATGACATCGTTGGTGGTTCCCGGGTTGGGGACCTGGCCCCTGGCTGTCGCCGTGTACGTCCCGTAGCCCGGAATGCTGACGGTCTCGCCCACGCCGATGCCGGAGAAGCGCGCCCACCCGCCGCAGAAGTCGTGCTCCGTGATGAACAGCGAGTAGCCGTCGTTGGGAGTGTAGTGGATCGGCCCGATGCACGTGTCCACCATGGCCTGTCCGCCAGCGCCCGCGACATAGATGGTGCGGACAGCGGGCGCGGCCTGGACCGGAGCCGGGGCGGGGACGTAGGCCGGTGAAGCAGCAACAGCCGCTGCCGGGGCAGGAGCGGAAACCTCGACGGCGGGACCCGTCAGCTTCAGCGTCTGGCCCGGGACGATGATGCTGTAAAGGCCCAGCCCGTTGGCGGCCAGCATCGCGTTCATGTCAACGCCGTACCGGCCGGCGATCCCACCCACGGTATCGCCGGGGACAACCGTGTAGAGGTGGGGGTCCCCGGCGGGTGCCGGAGCAGGTTCGGGCGCTGCTGGTGGGGGAGCCGCAGCAGGCTCCGCAGGCACCGCAGCTTCCGCGACCTCCGGCTGCGCAGTGCCAGCTCCCGCACTGCCAAACTCAACGGACCCAACATAGGGCGCATCCAACGGCACCGCGGCCAAAGGCCGGGCAACGCGCACAACTGGCGCCGCCGCCGTCGTTATGGCCTCCGGTGGCGCGGATATCTCTGCCGTGGGGACGGGGCCGGCCAGGGCGCCGACTCCGAAGGCGGAAATCACGGCGGCTGTGGCCATGCCTGCCCACAGCTTGTTGCTGATCGGCCGGCGCCCCGGTGTCAGGAGATCGGCCCGCGGGACGTCGGTTTCGAAATTTCGGCGGGGTGGTTCGGGAATAGGTGCGGTCAACTGGAACATGGGTGGCCCATCGCAGGTCGGCCCGGCAACAGGGCGGCAGTGGTGCCGCGAGTTCCACATGCAGGACGGATCGGGGAGTGATGCGCTGCGCGGTGCCGGTCTATGACGGAACCGCGCACGGAAAGCGCGCATGATGGGAGCGCCCGCATACCCAGAAGATACGGATGCCCCGCTATGAAGCGGCATCATCCACCCCAGCTCGGAGGATGCGCCGGCAACTTTGTTTGGCCCTAGGAATTTCGAGTCTAGGAAGCTGCGCCAGGCACTGCACGAGTAGGCGTTACCTGAATTTTTCCGCCGAATACTTGGCCCCGCGGCGGCGACTACTCGGTGTCCAGCCGCCCGCCCCGCTGGACATTTCTACCGGGACATTCCTACAACGTGGGGCGGTCCTTGAGCTCGGCCACTTCGCGCCGCAGCGCAGCGATCTCCGTGGCCAGGCCGGCGAGCTCCGCCCGCAAGGGTTCCTCCACGGACTCCGCGGCAGCTTCCGTGGACTCCTCTACACGCTGGACAAGCCAGGAGGCGATGGACGCGGTGACCACACCCAGCACGGCAATGCCGCTCATCATCAGCGCCGAGGCCACCAGCCGGCCGATCGGCGTCACGGGGTACATGTCGCCGTAACCCACCGTGGTGATGGTGGTGATGGCCCACCAGAGGGCGTCGCCGAACGTCAGGATCTTGGCGTCCGGGGCCGACTGTTCAACGTCCAGCACCGCCAGCGCGCCCACAAATACCAGGAGCGCCGCCGATCCCGCCACGTACGTGACCACCCGGCCCCTGAGGGTCTCGCCGATGGTCCTGTGCAGCACTGAAAGCAGCGCGACCAGCCGGAGCAGGCGCAGCGGCCGGAAGAACGGAAGGGCCGCGATCAGGAGTTCGTGCAGGTTCCAGAGGAACCAGCGGCGGCGGTCCGTGGCCAGCCACAGGTTGGCGGCGTAATCGACGGCGAAAATACCCCACGTCAGCCACATCACCGTCTCAAGCCATTCCGCGCCGCTGCCGTCGACGCGGCCAATCACCTGCCATGCATACGCTGCCAGGAAAACCAGTGCCGTCCCCATCAGCGGCCACTCGGCGAGGTCCCGGTAGCGTTGTTGCGTCATGCGCCACATCCTACGTGGCGGGCCGGACCTAGGGACTTGCCAGCAAGTTACTGATGGGTAACATTGGAGGATGCACCTGCTTCTGCGAACCCTCCTGATGCTGTTCACGTCCGCCCGCCGCTCCGCACTGACAATCTGGGAGCCGTCGTCCCTGCCGCTGCGCGTCCTGCCCACCGACATCGACATCGCCATGCACGTCAACAACGGCATGTACTTTTCCCTCATGGACCTGGGCCGCTTCGACCTGATGGTCCGCAGCGGCGTATGGAAGACAATGCGCCGGCGCGGCTGGAGCCCTGTGGCGGCGGGGGAGACCATCGCCTTCCGGAAGTCGCTGCAGCTGTGGCAGCAGTACACCATCGAAACAAAGATCATCGGCCTGGATGCCAAGGCCATCTACTTTGAGCAGCGCATGGTGTCCGACGGCGAGATTTACGCGCGTGCCTACATCGCCACCCGCCTGGTCAACAAGGGCAGGCCAGTGAGCCAGGAGGAGATCCTGCGCGAGTTCGGCCAGCCCCCGGCGGACCTGGTGCTGCCCGAGTGGATCCATGAATGGCGGGAGACCAACGCCCTGCCCGGCAGCCGGACGCAAGCTCCCCACGTTTGGGACCGCCTCACCCCGGAAACCAGGGCCTGAGCGCCGGTCGGCCTGAGCGCCGGCGCGGCCGGACAGCTACGTGCCGACGTCGCGCCTGTTCACAGCGAACGCGGCCAAGGCCACCAGGGCTGCCGAAATTCCCCAGAGCCACCCGGCCGCGGCCCAGTCCGCACCGTTGGCCACTGGGGAATTCCCATAAGCCCAGTGGTAGGGACTCAGATTGAGCAGCCACTCCACGTCCTCGCTCTGCCGGCCGACTGCGTTGAAGACGTAGCCAAGAACGCCGACGGCGGCGCCCGCGCCCAGTCCGTACGTCCGCCTGCCGGACATGGCCCCGGCGCAGAGCGCGGCAGTTCCGCTCAGCTGTGCCAGCGTGGCAAACAGCACTGACGCGCCGAAGAGGTTCTCGGGCCGGATGGCCAGCTGGGCCGAATCATTGAGCAGCCGGACCAGAACAAAGACCAGGGCCGCGAGCAGCACCACGCGCAGGAACAGGGAAAGCGCGCGCTCCAGCACCACCTGGACGCGGGTCACCCCGTGGGCGAGGGTCAGCTCCAGCTGGCCGGATTCCTCATCCCCGCCCACCGCGGCCGCACCCCACCCTACGGAGGCGATGGTCATCAGCAGGAACCCGAGGAGTCCGTACAGCGTGGCCTGGGTGTAGCCAGGGCCGGTGGCGATCTGGTCGTAGTTCAGCGCCTTGGTCATCTCGGCCGGGAGGGCATCGATCATGTCCTGCATCTGCGCGCTCCCGCCGATGGACGGGTACAGCGGTAGGTAGAGGAACGTGGCGGCGGCCAGCCCGGCGGCCCACCCGAGGGTGGAGCGCCAGGAGTCAAAGAAAGCTCTCCGGAACAGCGGCAGCGTGGTGCTCATCGCGCGGCCTCCGCAGCTCCGGATACGGCAGGGACCGTGTCTTCGGGACTTGAATACATCTTCAGCACAGCCTCCTCAAGATCCGGTTCCTCCAGCACCAGATCCGTCAGTTCCAGGGTGCCCAGGGCCCTGACCAGCGGCTGGATGGCACCCTCCACGGTGGCCGAAAGGGTGATGCTGCCGCCGGACTCCAGCACCTCAACGTGCCCGACGCCGGGCACCGCACCCAGCAGCGCGCCGGCGTCGTGCGCTGTAATTCCGTTCGCGGTGAACCGGACCCGGCGCACCGCACCTTCCCGAAGCCCGCTCACGGACTCGACGGCGATGATCCGTCCGTCCCGGAGGATCGCCACGGTGTCAGCGGTCTGCTGGACCTCGCTGAGGACGTGGGAGCTGAGGAAGATGGTCTGGCCGCGGTGCTGCGCCTCGCGGACCATCGCATGGAATTCCTGCTGGACCAGGGGATCCAGCCCGCTGGTTGGCTCGTCAAGGACCAGGAGCTCGGGATCGTGCATAAACGCCTGGACCAGGCCGAGCTTCTGCTTGTTGCCCTTGGACAGTTTGCGCGTGTGGCGGTCCAGGTCCAGCCCCAACCGTTCGGCAAGGCCATCGATCCTGCCCGGAGCCACCGGACCGCTGATGGCCTGGTAGTGGGCCAGAAGTGTCCGGCCCGTGACCCGGCCCTCGAGGAACAGCTCGCCGGGAAGGTAACCGATCCGCCGGCGGAGCTCCGGGCCGCCCGCACGGGGGTCCTTGCCCAGGACGCGGACCTCCCCGGACGTGGGGCGGATGATGTCCAGCAGGCAGCGCATGGTGGTGGTCTTGCCCGCGCCGTTCGGGCCGATCACGCCGAACACGGAGCCCGCTTCGACGCTGAAATCCACCCCGTGGAGCACCTCGCGCCGGACGAACTTTTTGGTGAGGGACCGGGCGGAGATAGCCTGGGCCATGAACCCTCCTGTGTGCGGCAGTCAGCGGCTGATGACCCCAAGGGTAGGCCTCGCAATGCCCGGTGTACACGGCCCCGCGCCGGGTATTCCCGATGACGCGGGGAGCGAACAGGGCGCACCCGGCCGGGACATCGGCCTGCGCCTCGCGTACCGTTGAAGGCATGGCTACCGTAGATATCACAGGTGAACAGTTCGCATCGACCATCGAAGGCAACGACATTGTCCTGGTGGACTTCTGGGCTGAATGGTGCGGTCCCTGCAAGCAGTTCGGGCCAACGTACAGCGCCATGTCGGAGAAGCATTCCGACGTCCTGTTCACGAAGGTGGACACCGAAGCCCAGCAGCAGCTCGCCGCGGAGGCCGGCATCACGTCCATCCCCACCCTGATGGCGTTCCGCGAAAAAGTACTCGTCTTCTCCCAGCCGGGTGCCCTGAACGCCCAGCAGCTGGAGCAGGTTGTTGACGCGGTCAAGGCCCTGGACATGGAGGAAGTCCACGCCCATGTGGCGCGCTCGCAGGCAGAAGCCTCAGCCGCCGCGGGCAGCAGCCCGGCCACCGCCGGAAAGACGTCGGGCCCGCAGGACGGCTCGCAGATCCCCGAGGCGTAAGCGCCCCTGGTTCCTCTTAACACCATCGACTGCTCCGTAAGGGCCCTTTTGAACGTTCAAAGCGGCACTTACGGAGCAGTCGATGGTTAAAGCGAGGGTTACAGGCGTTCCAGCTGCACGGGCTCGGCCAGCAGCGCGCTCAGGGATTCGTTCAGGTCCTGGACGGCGGTGCCCTTGGAGTGCTTCGCCAGCAGTTCCTCGGATTCCCACTGTTCCGTGAGGACCAGCTTCTCTTCGGTGGCTTCGGTCAGCTCGTAGCGGATGCAGCCGGGTTCGTTCACCACCTCGTCGATGGCGATTTCCAGGGCGAGCTTCACACGGAAGAACTCGCCGTCGTTGGGGATGAACGTTGCCTGCAGGTCGATGGGTGCACTCATGGATTTCACAATACCGGGACTCGGGATACACTCCCGCCCTGTTTACGCGCGGACACCCTCCTGTTGCGCTTCTCTTGCCCGGCTCCTGTTGGTAGCGTGCCACCATGCGCGCTTACACAGCCGGGGACACTGACGTCCCGCTCCTCGTGGAAACCATCGGCCAGAACTTTGAACGGGTGGTGGCCCGGTTCCCCTTCCACGACGCGCTGATCGAGGCCGCGCCGGTCCCGGGCGCTGATGCCCGCCGCTGGAGCTACACGAAAATGAACGACGACGTCGATCGCCTCACGCGTGCACTGCTCGCCTCGGGGGTGGCCAAGGGGGACCGGGTGGGCATCTGGAGCCCGAACTGCGCCGAGTGGACGCTGCTGCAGTACGCCACGGCCAAAGCCGGAGCCATCCTGGTCAACGTGAACCCGGCCTACCGGAGCCACGAGCTGGAGTTTGTGGTGAAGCAGAACGGCATGCGGATGCTGGTGGTGGCGCCGTCGGACCGGAACAGCGACTATGTGGGAATGGCGCGCCAGGCGCTCGCCGGCTGCCCGGACCTGCAGGAACTGGTGTTCCTGCCGGATTACGACATGGACGGGCTCGACGCCGGGGATCCCCAAAGTGACGGGGAGCTGACGTACGCCGAGCTGCTCAAGCGGGCTGACGCCGTCGGCCATTCCTCCCTGTTGGCCCGGATGGCGGAGCTGGACCCGCACGATCCCATCAACCTGCAGTACACGTCCGGGACCACGGGCTTCCCCAAGGGCGCCACGCTGACGCACCACAACATCCTGAACAACGGCTACTCCATCGGTGAGCTGCTGGGCTACACCGAGCATGACCGGGTGGTGATTCCGGTGCCGTTCTACCACTGCTTCGGGATGGTGATCGGCAACCTGGCAGCCCTCAGCCACGGTGCGGCCACCATCATCCCCGGGCGCGGCTTCACGCCGGCGGCCGCGCTGGAGGCGGTCCAGGACTTCGGCGGGACATCGCTGTACGGCGTGCCCACCATGTTCATCGCGGAGCTGGCGCTGCCGGACTTTTCCTCCTACGACCTGGCAACGCTCCGCACCGGCGTCATGGCGGGATCGGTGTGCCCCATCGATGTGATGAACCGGGTGATCTCGGAGATGCACATGGTGGATGTGGCCATCTGCTACGGCATGACGGAGACCTCCCCGGTGTCCACCATGACCCGGAACGGTGACACGCTTCAGCAGCGCACCGAGACCGTGGGCCGCACCATGCCGCGGCTGGAAAACCAGATCGTGGACCCTGGCACCGGCGAGGTGCTGGAGCGCGGCGAGATAGGCGAGCTGTGCACCCGGGGCTACGCCGTCATGGCCGGGTACTGGGACCAGCTGGAAAAGACCGCGGAGGCCATCGACGCCGACCGCTGGATGCACACCGGCGACCTCGCCCGCATGGACGACGACGGCTACGTGGTGATCGAAGGCCGGATCAAGGACCTGGTGATCCGCGGCGGCGAAAACATCTACCCGCGTGAGATCGAGGAATTCCTGTACAGCCATCCGGCCATCCAGGATGTGCAGGTGATCGGGGTGCCTGATGCCAAGTACGGCGAGGAGCTCATGGCGTGCGTCATCCTCAAGCCCGGCGCGGAACCGCTGGACGCTGCTTCGATTGCGGACTTCTGCCGCGGGAAGCTGGCCCACTACAAGATCCCGCGCTACGTGGACGTCCGCGAAAGCTTCCCGATGACCGTCTCCGGGAAGATCCGCAAGGTGGAGATGCGCGAGGAAGCCGTGGCCCGCCTGGGGCTCTGACGGGCCAGCAGTCTCTTCGAGGCGAGGTTATGGGCTCAGGTTGTCGGGGTCACCCCAAGCTGCGCCATGATGCCGGCTACATCGTAGTAGCGGCGTTCCTCCGTGACTTCCCCTTCAGCATTGAACTTCGAGAAGACAGCCGCGTTATTGATGAAGGATTTTCCGGTGGCGGCAATCTCGCCGCCGGGCGATGCCAACGGTCCCTGATGCGTCCCGCGCAGGGTGTACTCGGCTGCGAACGTCTCGCCGTCCTGGAACAGGGGCCCCACGGTGAGACTGACGTCCGGGAAGGCCCGCAGGAGTTCCACCATGTCCTGCTCAACGGCGTCCCGCCCCTTCAACGGCTGCGGGTAGAGCGGGTCGTGGACAACCGCGTCCGCGGCATAGGTTGCGGCGAAGGCCTTCGCATCATGAGAGTTCATGGCGTCTACTGACTTGGCAATTGCGTCTGCACTCATCGTTTGCTCCTTTATTGGTCCTGTTGTCCGTTATTCGGGACAACTTCAGACTGCCCGGCTCCAAGGCCGGGCGGATGGGTCAACTGACCCATTTTGTGGCCAATGCCGGCGGAGCCCACCAGGCGGATCCGGGGCGGCCCGCGCCCGTAGTTCCGTCCCTAGAGAACGGCAGTGTCAAGTGCTCTAATTGAATCGTGGCGCTGGAGGAAGTGACAGCGAGAGGCTACGCGGCACTGGAAGCGGGGCGGTGGGTGGATGCGCGCGCCGCGTTTGAGGAGGTCCTCTCGGGCACCGGATCGCCGGGCGCGCTCGCAGGCTTGGGCGACGCCCTCTTTTTTCTCGGCGACCTTGGTGAAAGCGTCCGCTGCCGGGAGCGCGCCTACGCTGCCAGCCGCCGTGCCGGCAATGTTCCGGAAGCCATCGATTCCGCTGTATGGCTGTGCCTTGTCTACGGGACGTCCCTCGGCAACGAGGCTGCGGCGCGGGGCTGGCTTGCCCGGGCGGAGAGCATGGCCGGGCCCGACGACGGACTGTCCCGGGCCTGGGCTGATTACTGTGCGGCGCTGCTGGCTACGGATGCCCATCACTGTCGCGACCTGATCGAGCGCGCGCTGGCCATGTCGCATGAATTGGGCGACCCCGACCTGGCAGTCTGTGCGCTTGCGGAGCGCGGGGTCGTCCTGGTCAAGGGTGGGGAGGTCCAGGCCGGGCTTCGCTGCGTGGACGAGGCCATGGCCAGCGCCCTGGGTGGCGATGGAACGACGTTCTACACAGTGGTCATGGCGAGTTGCTCGATGCTGACGGTCTGCGACCTGCTCAGCGACCTCGGGCGAGCTACCCAGTGGTCGCTGGCGGCAGATGACTACATGAGGGCCTACGGCTGTCCATACCTTTACGCTCAGTGCCGCATGGTCCACGGGCGAGTGCTCCTGCTGACGGGTCATTGGGCCGAAGCCGAGGACGAGCTGCGGCATGCGGCAGCGAGTACAAAGGACGTCTTCCCCGGCATGTACCACAGGGCTGTCGCGAGCCTCGCCGAGCTCCGTGTGCGCCAAGGACACTTCGACGAGGCCAAGGCCTTGATTGAGAGGATCGGCGCTCCGGTCGAGACCAGCCTGGTGGCGGCAGGACTGGCCCTCGGAAGCAACGAACCGGCTGCGGCCGTGGCCCTGGCAGAGCGCTGGCTTCGTTCGGAAATTGAGGATACCGGCGACGTCGTTCCTCCACTGCACGCCGGCGGGCACCGGACCTCCCTGGAGACAGCGAGCGCACGCAGCCTGCTGGTGGAGGCACAGTTGGCAGCAGGCAATCCTGCCGCTGCTGCAGTGGCCGCCGAGCACCTTGGCGACCTTGACGCCAGCGCCGGAGGAATACGCTTGGTGTCCGCGCATGCCGCCCTGGCCAGAGGCCGGGTTGCAGCCGCCGAGGGCCGGCTGGAGCCTGCCACGGGTTACTTTGAAGACGCCCTCAAATGGTTTGGGCACTTGGAACTCCCGCTGGAAACCGCGCGCACCCGGCTGGAACTTGCGCGTGTTTTAGCCCAAGGCCAGCCTACCCTCGCTATTTCCGAAGCCCGCGCTGCGCTGTCCGCGATGGACAAGCTGGGGGCGTCCCATGATGCCGATACGGCAGCGGCACTGCTGCGATCGTGGGGCGCCGGGGGCCGGTCCGTTCCCCGCGAGGCAGGTATTCTCACCCGGCGTGAGCATGAAATTCTGGGGCTGCTGGTTGAGGGCTATTCAAATCCTGAAATTGCGGGCCAGCTGTTCATCAGCCACAAGACAGTGGCCCACCACGTAAGCAGTGTGCTGGACAAGCTGGGCCTTCGCAACCGTTCTGAAGCTGCAGTTTACGCCGCCCGCCTGGGCTCTAATTGATGTTGCGGTTGATGGCCCGGACGCCCGCAACGAGCCCGACGGCGGCCGTCACCGATGCGGCGAGGAGGCCCAGGAGCGTGTCGGTCCCGACGCTGCCGGCGAACAGCTCCCGCTCGGCGTTGACCAGGTAGGACAGGGGGTTGAAGAGGCTGGCGGTCTTCATCCAGTCCGGCCCGGCCTCGATGGGCAGCATGATGCCGGACAGGATCATCAGCGGGAAGAGCAGCGTCTGCTGCACACCCCAGAAGATCCACTCCTTGTTCTGCGATACCAGGGCCAGTGCGTAGGAGAGGGCGCCGAGTCCGATGCCGAAGATCCCCAGGATGACCAGGCCGAACAGCACGTGCAGCGGATAGAAGACAAAGCCGAACGGGATGCAGACCAGGGCGATCAGCAGGCCCTGCACCACCAGCGGTGCCCATTCCTTCAGCGCCCGCCCGATCATCAGCGACGAGCGGGACAGCGGTGTGGCCAGGATCCGCTCGTACGAACCGGTCATCAGCTCGTACTGCAGGTTGGAGCCGATCATGGAGGTGCCGAACAGGGCAATCATGACCACGACGCCGGGCAGGAACCATTGGAGCGTCGACTGGCCGCCGAATGCCGGTGCGCCCACGGCCGCACCGAGTAGCGGCCCGAAGAGGCCCAGGAACACGAGCGGCTGGAGCAGCGAGAAGACCAGCGAGAACGGGTCACGCAGCGGCAGCAGCATCTCGCCAGAAGACGAATCTGGTGTCATGCAGGATCTGGACCAGGCCCGGCTTTTCCAGGACCTCGGTGCTTTGCACCGCCATCAGCGGTCTGCTCCTTCCCGCAGGTTGCGGCCGGTCAGCTCCAGGAACACGTCGTCCAGGGTTGGCGGTTGCAGCTCCAGGGACTGGGCGGGAGCGCCGGCGTCGTTCATTTGTTGCAGCAGCACCGGTGCCCGACGGGCGCCTTCGGTGAGCCGGAGGCGGAAGCGAACCACACCGTCGTTCGAGTTTTCGTTGACCTCACCGCCCGCGGCGGCACGCCCCAGCAGCCCGCGCACGCCCGCGGCGGCACGCCCCAGCAGCCCGCGCACGCCCGCGGCGGCACGCCCCAGCAGCCCGCGCACGCCCGCGGCGGACTCCGCCGCGACCTCGACGGCGAGCAGGTCACCGGCCAGGTTGGCCTTCAGCCGGGCGGCTGTATCATCGGCGATGATCTGCCCGTGGTCAATCACAATCACGCGCTCGGACATCAAATCGGCCTCGTCCATGTAATGCGTGGTCAGGACGATGGTGGTGCCGTGCTCGGCGCGCAACCGCATGATGTGGTCCCACAGGTTGGCCCGGTTCTGCGGGTCCATGCCGGTGGACGGTTCATCCAGGAACAGCAGCCGCGGGGAGTGCATCAGCCCCAGCGCCACGTCCATCCGCCGCCGCTGCCCGACCGACAGTTTGATGACGGTGCGTTTGGCGAGGTCGGCCAGGTCCATGGACGTCAGGAGCTCGTGTGCCCGGGCAGCGGCATCCGTGGAGTTCATGCCGTAGAAGCGGCCCTGCATGATCAGTTCGTCGATGACCCGGAAGCTGTGGCCGCCGCCGTTGCCCTGGCCAATGTAGCCGATCCGGGCGCGTACGCCGGCCGGATCCGCTACGACGTCCACGCCCGCGACAGTCGCCGTGCCGGAAGTGGGCCGGAGCAGGGTGGTGAGCATTCGCAGGGTGGTGGATTTGCCCGCACCGTTCGGGCCAAGGAACGCCACAAGCTCGCCCGGGGCAACATCGATGTCGACTCCCCTGACGGCTTCTACCGTCTCCTTTTTGACGACGAAGGTTTTGGTCAGTTTGTCAGTGTGGATCATGGGTGACTCCAGAGAATGCGGAATTCCGGGGCTCTGGTGCGGGCTCCATGGCGCCACGCTATACCCATCCGCGGCCCGAGTCCACGGCGGAACCGTCAGTGCCGGCGGTGGTCCTGGATGGTCATCCGCGGCCCGAACGTCGGTTTGCGGAAGCCGCTCAGGCCGATCATCCGGACCACCCGCTGCCGGTGCCCGGTCCACGGCTCAAGCAAGGCCAGCATGCCGGCATCGTCCGTCCGGCGGCCGGTGAGGGCGGCGCCCACATAGGCGGCGAGGTGGTAGTCGCCCACCGCGATGGAGTCCGGGCAGCCGTGGGTCCGCTGCACCACTTCGGCCGCGGTCCACACCCCGATACCGGGAATCACCTGCAGTTTTGCTGCCGCCTCCGCCGCTGGCAAGGCGGCCAGCCGTTCAAGCGCGACGGCGGATCGCAGCGCCCGCATAACGGACGCCGAACGCTGGGGTCCTACGCCGGCCTGGTGCCATTCCCACGAGGGGATGCGCAGCCACTGCTCAGGCGTGGGCTGGAGGCGGAGCCCCTCCGGCGCCGCGCTTCCGGCCGCCGGAGCCGGCGAGCCGAACCGGTACATCAGGTACCGGTAGCCGCGGCGGGCCTCAATGACGGTGACCTTCTGCTCGAGGATGGTGGGCACGAGGCAATCAACCACCCGCCCGGTGGAGGGCAGCCGGACAGCCAGGTTCCGTCGTCGGGCGTCACGGACCATCCGGGGGAGCGTGGCATGGAAGTCCGGTTCGTCAAACGCCGACCAGTCGTCCTCAGCGCCCAGGAGCCGGGGCACGCCGGCGAGTCCGGCGGCGGAACCGGGACCCCAGGCCTGCGCGTCAACAGCGGCGTCAACAGCCCTATCCGCGGCAGCGGTGAGGCGCAGCGTGACCGGGCCGTCCGGCGTCGTAAACGCCGTCCATAACCCGTCCGGCCCGAACGAAAACGACGGATCTCCGGTACCCCGCAGGAGAATGCCCAGCGTCTGGTGCAGGCTGTACGGGCCGTCCGGATGCCAGCGCAGGGACGCATCCGCGGCGGCGGCAAGCCGGGCGGGGGCGTCAAGGATGGTCATGTATTCATGGTCCCACGGTGGGCTGACAAGGTAGCTTCCGGAGCCCCTTACAGACCGAAGATGCCAGGACTAGACTCCAGCGTGTGGCGCGGGGAGTCCGCGCCTTCCCCTCGCATTCAAAGGAGCATGCTGTGGCTGGAGTTGTGCATTTCGAGATCCCCTCCGACGACAAGGAACGCGCCAACACTTTTTACCAAAGTGCGTTTGGCTGGACCCTGACTCCCATGCAGGAGATGGACTACACCATCGCCATCACCACGCCGTCGGACGAGCAGACAGGCATGCCAAGCGCGCCAGGGGCCATCAACGGGGCCCTGTTCCCCCGCACGGACAACCTCAAGACCCCCATCATCACCATCGACGTGGAGGACGTGGACGCCGCGCTGGCGCAGGTCGAATCCGCTGGAGGTACTGTCGCCCAGGCAAAGGACGCCGTTCCCGGCATGGGCTATTACGCCTACTTCAAGGACACCGAGGGCAACACCCTGGGCCTCTGGCACACAGATTCCTCGGCAGGGAGCTGAGCCCCGGGCAGGACCTGCGGCGGCAGGCGGTAACTTTGTACCTATGAAGTACGCGCAGTCCGTCCTGGACCTCATCGGAAACACGCCGCTCATCAAGCTCAACCACGTGACGGAAGGCCTCAAAGCCACAGTCCTGGTCAAGCTGGAATACATCAATCCCGGCGGTTCCATCAAGGACCGCATCGCGGTGAAAATGATCGACGAGGCCGAACGGACCGGCAAGCTCCTGCCCGGCGGGACCATCGTTGAGCCGACGTCGGGCAACACCGGCGTGGGTCTGGCGCTCGTGGCCCAGCAAAAGGGCTACAAGTGCATCTTCGTGGTGCCGGACAAGGTGGGCGAGGACAAGCGCGCCGTGCTTCAGGCTTATGGCGCCGAGGTGGTGGTCACGCCCACCTCCGTTGCCCCGGACAGCCCGCAGAGCTACTACAGCGTCTCGGACCGCCTGGTCACGGAAATTCCGGGCGCCTACAAGCCTGACCAGTTCTCCAACCCGGCCGCCCCCGGCAGCCACTACGAGACCACCGGACCGGAGATCTGGCAGGACACGGACGGCACGGTGACGCACTGCGTGATCGGCGCTGGCACCGGCGGCACCATCACCGGCACCGGCCGCTTCCTCAAGGAGATCTCGGCGGACCGTGCGGAGGCCGACGGCGGCCGGGTCAGGATCATCGGGGCGGACCCCGAAGGTTCGGTCTACTCCGGCGGTACCGGGCGCCCGTATTTCGTCGAGGGCGTGGGCGAGGACATGTGGCCGGCCAACTACGACAAATCCGTCCCGGACGATGTCATTGCCGTCTCCGACGCCGATTCCTTCGCCATGACCCGGCGGCTGGCCCGCGAGGAAGGGCTGCTGGTGGGCGGCTCGTCCGGCATGGCGGTGGTGGCTGCGCTGCAGACCGCCCGCGACCTCCCGGAAAGCGCAGTAGTGGTGGTCATCCTCCCGGACTCCGGCCGCGGCTACCTCGCCAAGATCTTCAACGACCAGTGGATGCGTTCCTACGGCTTCCTCTCCGGCGGCGAAGAAGCCTCAGTGGGCGAGGTCATCAAGTCCAAGACCGGCGAGCTGCCGGACCTGGTCCACATCCACCCCAACGAGACCGTCCGCGACGTCATCAACATCATGAACGAGTTCGGCGTCAGCCACATCCCGGTCCTCTCGCAGGAACCGCCGGTGGTGATGGGCGAGGTCCTCGGCGCCGTGGACGAACGCACCCTGACCTCCAAGCTGTTCCGCGGCGAGGCCAAGCTGACGGACAAGATCTCCGAGCACATGGGGCCCCGCCTGCCGGTCATCGGCTCGCTGGAAACCATCTCCGCAGCCCGCGAGCTGCTCTCCGACGTGGACACCGTGATGGTGACGTTCGTCGGCGCCCCCGTGGGAATCCTCACCCGCCACGACCTCCTCGCCTACCTCAGCAACTAATCCTCCGGTGGTTGAGCCTGTCGAAACCAGGATCTCGGCAGGCTTGATCACCGCATGAAAGGACTTTCAATGTCTGCAGAAAACCAGGGTTTCAACACGCGCGCCGTCCATGCCGGCCAGGCCTTCGAGCCCCGGACCGGCGCCGTGGTTCCGCCGGTGCACTTCAGCTCCACATACGCCCAGGACGGCATCGGCGGGCTCCGCGACGGTTACGAATACGGCCGTGGCACCAACCCCACGCGCGACGCCCTGCAGGAGCAGCTCGCGGCGCTCGAAGGCGGAAGCCACGCGTACTCCTTCAGCTCCGGCCTTGCGGCGGAGGACTCCCTGATCCGGGCGCTGACCCGGCCGGGCGACCATATTGTGCTCGGCAACGACGCCTACGGCGGCACCTACCGGCTCATCAACAGCGTGCTTGGCGACTGGGGGATCGGCAACACCCCCGTGGACATGGCTGACCTGGACGCGGTGCGCAAAGCCGTGGCCGCGAACAAGACCCGCTTCGTCTGGGTGGAGACCCCCTCCAACCCGCTGATGAAGATCACGGATATCGAGGCACTCGCCGCGGTAGCGCACGACGCCGGGGCCCTCCTCGTGGTGGACAACACCTTCGCGTCGCCCTACCTGCAGACCCCGCTCGCCCTGGGTGCTGACGTCGTGGTTCACTCCACGACGAAGTACATCGGCGGGCACTCCGACGTGGTGGGCGGCGCCATCGTGGTCAACGACGCGGAGCTCGCGGAGAAGATCGGCTTTGTGCAGTTCGCGGTGGGTGCAGTGTCCGGCCCGATGGACGCGTTCCTCACCACCCGCGGCCTGAAGACTCTCGGCGTGCGCATGGACCGGCACAGCGACAACGGCCAGGCTGTGGCCGAATGGTTGCTCGAGCGCCCCGAGGTGGAGGCCGTCCTGTACCCGGGCCTGCCCTCCCACCCCGGCCACGAGCTGGCGAAGAAGCAGATGAAGAAGTTCGGCGGCATGGTGTCCGTCCAGTTCAAGGGCGGCGAGGCGGCGGCCCGCACGGTCGCGGAAAACACGTCGGTGTTCACGCTGGCGGAATCCCTGGGCGGCATCGAATCGCTGATGAACTACCCGTCCGAGATGACCCACGCATCGGTCAAGGGCACGGAACTGGCAGTTCCCGTCAACCTGATCCGGCTGTCCTGCGGCATCGAGGACGTGGAAGACCTCATCGCCGACCTCGAGCGCGCCTTCACCTTCCTCAAGTAGCAGCGCGCCTCAAGTAGCACCGCGCTCGCCAGCCAAAGGCACCCTGGCTTTCTTCAAGAAAGTTAGCTAGGGTGCCTTTATGGTTCTCCGCTCCGACTGGTCCCAGCGCGACTGCAGCATGGCACGAGGTCTCGACATTTTGGGTGACCCCTGGAGCATGCTGGTGCTCCGCGAGGTCTTTTTCGGCAACGGGCGCTTCGACGCCATGAAGACCCGGCTCGCCGTCGCGGATTCGGTGCTCACCAGGCGCCTGGCGGGTCTCGTGGAGTCGGGGCTGCTTGAGAAGAAGGCGTACGACGACGGCGGCCGCCCCCGCCAGGAGTACGTCCTGACTCCTAAGGGTGAGGACGCCCTCCCGGTCCTGAACGCCGTGGTCATGTGGGCGGAAAAGCACCTCCCGGCGCCGTCTGACCAGGCCCATATGTACGTCATCCATTCCGGCTGCGGCCAGCGGACCAGCTCCGCGGACACCTGCACCGGCTGCGGGGAACGGCTCACGGCCGCCAACACCAGCTGGCACAGCCTCACCCGGACGGACGCGCCCGTGCAGCTGGCCACGGCCGCATGAGTGCCACCGAAACCACGCGCCGCCGACTGCACCCCGCATGGATCGTCGCGGCCGTCGCCTTCCTGGCCCTCGTGGGAGCGGCCGGATTCCGGGCCGCCCCGGGTGTCCTCATGGTGCCGCTGCAGCAGGAGTTCGGCTGGTCCATCACCGTGCTGTCCGCAGCCGTCAGCATCAACCTGGTGCTGTTTGGGCTGACCGCCCCCTTCGCCGCGGCCCTGATGGAACGGTTCGGGATCCGGGCCGTCACCGCCACCGCCCTGGTGATGATCGGCGCCGGCAGCGCGCTCACGGTCCTGGTCACCCAGTCCTGGCAGATCCTCCTGACCTGGGGACTGCTGATCGGGCTCGGCACCGGCTCCATGGCGCTCGTCTTCGCCGCCACCATCGCCAACACCTGGTTCTCCAAGAGCCGGGGCCTGGTGATCGGCATCCTGACCGCCGGCAGCGCCGCGGGCCAGCTGGTCTTCCTGCCGTTCATCGCCATGCTGGCCCAGGATCCGGGTTGGCGGCAGGCCTCGCTGCTGATCGCCGCCGGCGCGCTGGCGGTGGTGCCGCTGGTGCTGAAGTTCCTCAAAAACTCACCGGCCGACGTCGGCGCCTTGCCTTACGGTGAAACGGCACCTGAGGAGGGAACGGCTGAGTCCCCGGCTGCGGCAGCGGACCCCGTGGAAAGCGGGCGCAGCAGCAACGCCGCGGTGCGCGCCCTCCAGGTTCTCAAGCGCGCCAGCAAAGTGCGGACATTCTGGGCGCTGGTGGCCGGGTTTGCGATCTGCGGGGCCACCACCAACGGGCTGATCGGCACCCACTTCATCCCCTCCGCCCACGACCACGGCATGCCCGAAACCACAGCGGCCGGGCTTCTCGCCGTCGTCGGGATCTTCGACATCCTGGGCACCATCGCCTCCGGCTGGCTGACCGACCGCTACAACCCCAAAATCCTGCTGGCCGTCTATTACCAGTTCCGGGGGATCGGCCTGCTAGTGCTGCCGCTGGTCCTGAGCGCCACCGTCCAGCCGAGCATGATCGTTTTTGTGGTGATCTACGGCCTGGACTGGGTGGCGACGGTACCGCCCACGGCGGCAATCTGCCGGAAAACGTTCGGCACGGACGGCAGCGTGGTGTTCGGCTGGGTGTTCGCGGCCCACCAGCTGGGCGCGGCCGCTGCTGCCCTCGGCGCCGGTGCCATCCGGGACGCCACCGGCCAGTACACCTACGCCTGGTTCGGCGCGGCCGCCATGTGCACCATCGCCGCCGTGATCAGCGCGACCATCCGCAAGGACGCAGGCGCCAAGGAACCCGTCCCGGTCGGAGCTGCGTAACCGGGGCCGGACGCGTCGAGATGGCACTTCACGGCAGTCGCGGCGCCTGACATTGCCGCGAAATGCCATCTCGGCGGCTACCCGGCCGTCCCGATGCGCAGCATCACCGTGCGGGCCTCCGGACGAAGGGCGAAGTCCGGCCAGACGTCCGGGCCGCAGGCCCGTGAACCCAACCCATGCTGGGCGGCGTCCAGATAGAGGTAGCTGTGCTCGCTCGGAGGCAACTCGTGGGGATGGGCCGCTGCGCTGACCTCCTGTGCGGTGTGACGGGCCAGGGTGAAACCGGGCCGGCGCCCGCGGCCATCGGCCACCGTCTCGATCCTCAGCCAGGGCGCCCCCTCATTGTTCAGGTCGAGTGAACGCACGGCACTGCGGTGCCCGCTCTCCTGGGGCTTGGCGTACGTCACCGTGAGGTCGTCGATTGCTGCCGAATACCGCCCGATCAGGGCCGCGTGCATGCTGTCCGGATACGATTCGCGGGGCCCGGCACCGAACCAGGACGCGCCATCCACGGAGCCGGGCAAATCGAACCTGACCCCGATGCGTGGCCAGATCATGTTCCAGCCAGCGCTGGGGACGATGTCCAGGCGAAGCCACAGCTCCCCATCCGCGAGCTGCCACTGCTCTTCGACCGTCACGGAGTCGGCGCTGTCGGCCGCCGCATACCGTGTCCGGACCGCCACGCCTGAATCGTTCGCCGAGATCTTTTCCACCCGGGCCGTCAAGCGGTCCAGGCCCGCTTTGCGCCAGACCGCGGCCGACGTCGGGGCCGGCACGCCGTTTCCGTTGTTCAGCCAGGGGTCGGCGAGATCGTAACTGCCGCGGCCCGCTCCGCCGTCGTTATCCGTCGGTGCGCGCCAGAGCTCCAGGCGGGGACCGGCCACCGGCAGTCCGCCCAGCGACACAAGCCGGCCCTCCTCGAAGACCGCGGGTCCGAGGGTTACTGTTCCGGTTCCCGAGGATTCGGCATCCGAACTCGCCGCCAAGGAGCCGGTCCGGCCGACTGAAGCCAGCGGGCGCGGAGCCTGAACTCGTGCCGCAGGCTCCGAGAGATCCAGCTGGGCGGCTGAAATCACATGCCCGGCCGGAGCCCAGTCAGTGTCCTTGCGGAGCACGGCTTCAACGGTGAGCCAGTTCTCACCTCTACCTGAGACAGCAAACGCCGGCAGCTCCAGCTGCGCCGAGTCGCCAGCCGCAAGAGCCTTGCCCGACGCGCCGGCGATTGCCAGTTCGCCCGAGTCACTGCGGATGCCGTCCACTTCGGTCCGCCACTGGAGCACGACGTCGGAGGCGTCCGCCGAGTGCCGCAGATTGGCGACTGTGATGAACCGCCGCGCACCGCCGTCGGACGGTGTTCCATGGGGCACCTCGGTGCCGAAGCCCAAACGGATCGGCGCCACGATCTGCTTGTATTCGAACAGTCCCGGGCTCGGCGTCGAATCGGAGAGGACCATTCCGTCCATCACGAAGTTGCCGTCGTGGATGACCTCGTTGAAATCGCCGCCATAGGCGAAGAATTCGGTTCCGTCTTCCGTGCGTGTGCGGATGCCGTGGTCCCGCCACTCCCAGACGAAACCACCGTGCAGCCGCGGGTAGCGGTCAACGAGGTCCTCATACTGGTCGATGGCGCCGGGGCCGTTGCCCATCGCATGAACGTACTCGCACAGGATGAAGGGCTTGGTCCGTTGCCGTGCCGACTCGGCGGCGGAACAGCCGAGCAGCAGGGAGCCGGAGTCGTCGCGTCCGATCGCCTCGGTCTCGGGGACGGAGGAGTACATCCGCGAATAGACGTCCGTGTAGGCGCCGCTGTAATCGCCCTCATAGTGGACGGGACGTCCGGTGTCGCGGGCATGGGCCCACGCGGCCATTGCGGCGAGGTTGGCGCCCGTGCCGGCCTCGTTACCGAGCGACCACATAACGATGGAGGGGTGGTTCTTGTCGCGCTCGATGGTGCGCTCGATGCGGTCCACGAAGGCTTCGCGCCAGGCGGGATCGTCGCTGGGATTGCCGGCCCATCGCTGGGCATGGAATCCGTGCGTTTCGAGGTCGCACTCAAGCACCACCCAGAACCCCATTTCATCGGCCAGATCCAGCAGCCGCGGATGCGGGGGATAGTGGCTGGTCCGGATCGCATTGACGTTGAACTGCTTCATAAGGGCCAGATCGGCGCGGGCAGATTCTTCGTCGAAGACGCGGCCCCGGTCGGGATGGGTCTCGTGACGGTTCATGCCGTGGAACACCACCCGCCGGCCGTTCACCAGAAAGCGGTCCCCCACGATTTCCACCGTGCGGAAGCCCAGGCTGAGGGAGAGCGTTTCGGCAGCGCTGCTCACCGTTGCGTCATACAGCCGCGGAATCTCGGCAGACCACGGTTCGACGGCGTCGATCAGGACCGGGGCAACGTCCGCCGCAGAGTTCCACGTGACGTCCACGCCCAGCTCCGGCACGGAGAGCGTCACCGGAAAAGCGTCACCGGTTGCCGTGATTTCAGGGTCAATGGTGCCGGCGCCGGAATTACCGGAGCCGCTGAACGAGGTGCGCAGCCAGGCGTCGTCGATGCCGCCCGCCGGCCGCGCCTGGAGCGTTACGTCGCGGAAGATGCCCGGCAGCCACCACTGGTCCTGGTCTTCGACGTAGCTCGACGCCGACCACTGGTGCACGCGCACGGCCAGCACGTTCGATCCAGGACGCACAGCATCCGTGACGTCGAACTCCTGGGCCAGCCGGCTCCCGACGCCGACGCCGATCGGCACCCCGTTGACCCACACCTTGTACCGCGACTCGACGCCGTCGAACCGCAGCAGGATCCGTACGGCTTCGGTCCATGCCTCCGGCAGTTCGAAGGTGCGCCGGTAGTCGCCGGTGGGATTCTCATCGGGGACGTTGGGTGCATCGGTGGGGAAGGGAAAACGCACATTCGTGTAGATTGGCCGCCCATAGCGCCCGTCGCCTTCCAGTACCCAGTGGGCCGGGACGGCGATCTCCTCCCATGACGAGTCATCGAAGGTCTCCTCGGCCACGCCCTCGAGGGCCTCGCCTGCGGGCAGGACGCCGCGGCCCCCGGGGGTTCCCGGTGCGCCGGGCAGGAGCCGGAAGCGCCAGTTGCCGTTGAGTGACTGGGCGGGAGCTGTGGTGTGCAGCCAGGATCGGGCGGCTGTCCGCCTGCCCGAACCCGGTCCGCGGTCGATGATGTAGGAAACATCGGCGGTGCGCCCGGATGCTGTGGACTGGGACATTACTTGACTGCTCCTTCTGTAAGCCCGCCGCGCCAGAAGCGCTGCAGGATAACCATGGCAATGCTGAGCGGGATGATCGACAGCAATACGCCGCCGCGTCTCCGGGTGAATCGGGCCATGTTGCCTGCACCTCATTGTGTCGGTTCATGTGCCAGCGAGTGTGAGCTGCGGCACGTATGGAAGCGGGTAGGAGACAGGCTAACACAAAATTCGAGTAGTTACTCGAGTTTTGATTCTGCCTGCTACATCCGCCTGTACACTGGCTTGCCATGACCACAAACGAGGCGAGCCGGCCGTCCCGGCGGGGACCATATGCGAAGTCGACGGAACGCCGGCACGCGATCCTTGTTGCCGCGCACGCTGTGTTTGCGGCCCACGGGTACCGGGCAGGCTCCCTGCAGGACGTTGCCGACCACGTCGGAATGAGCCAGACGAGCCTCCTGCACTACTTCCCGTCGAAAAGCGACTTGCTGCTTGCCGTGCTCAACTGGCGCGACTCGAATACCGGAGACGGCGCCACACCTCCGGATCCGGAGGAAACGCTTGTTGACGCCGTGATCCGCCAGGCGCGCTTCAACGAAGAGATCCCGGGTGTCATCGAGTTGTACACCGTGCTGTGTGCGGAATCCGTCACGGACGGCCATCCGGGTCGCGAATTCTTCACGGAACGTTTCGAACGGCTGCGGCGGAGCTACGCCCGTCGGTTTACGCAACTCGCCGAGGAAGGGCGGCTGCGCCCCGGTGTAGAACCCGAAGCCGCGGCGGCATCATTGATTGCGCTGTGGGACGGGATCCAAACGCAGTGGCTGTTGGCGCCCGCGAATGTCGACATGGCGGGGTGCCTGCGAGGCTACCTGGAGCTGGTCATCCTGCCTGAATAACCACACGTAGTCCCAACTAGGTAGCAGTAACTGTCGTTATGAGCCCTCAAAACGACAGTTACTGCTACCTAGTTGGGGAGGGGCGGGTGGGTTTACCGGAACGCGCCGAGGCCCGTGATGTGCTGACCAAGGACGAGCATGTGGACCTCGTCGGTGCCCTCGTAGGTGCGGACTGACTCCAGGTTGGCAGCGTGCCGGAGCGGCGAATAGTCCAGCGTGATGCCGTTGCCGCCGAGGATGGAACGGGCGTCCCGGGCGATCCTGATGGCCTCGCGCACGTTGTTCAGCTTGCCCAGCGAGATCTGCTCGGGCCGCAGCTTCCTTTCGTCCTTGAGGCGCCCCAGATAGAAGGCCAGCATGGTGCCCTTCTGGATCTCCAGCAGCATGTTCACCAGCTTCTCCTGCGTCAGCTGGTACCCGGCCAGCGGCTTGCCGAACTGCAACCGGTCCTGGGAATAGGCCAGGGCGGCTTCGTAGGAATCACGCGCGGCGCCCATGGCACCCCAGATGATCCCGTAGCGGGCCTCGTTCAGGCACGCAAACGGCCCGCGCAGGCCCATCGCAGCCGGCAGCATGGCCTCCGGTCCCAGCCGGACGCCGTCGAACACCACATCGCACTGGATGGAAGCGCGCATGGAGAGCTTCTGGGTGATGGGCGTTGCGGTCACGCCCGCCATACCGGCCGGCACCAGGAAGCCGCGGACGCCGTCGTCGGTTTGGGCCCACACCACCATCACCCCGGCCACGGAGGCCAGTCCGATCCAGCGTTTGGCACCGTCCAGGACCCAGCCGGCGTTGTCCCCGGTGCCGTCCCGGCGGGCGAAAGTGGTCATGGAGGACGGGTCGGAGCCTGCCGTGGGCTCAGTCAGGGCGAAGCAGCCGATCACTTCGCCGGCAGCCATCCGGGGGAGCCACTCCTGCTTCTGGTCCTCCGAACCCCATTTGTGGATGGCCGTCATGGCCAGGGACCCCTGCACAGAGACAAAGGTCCGGATCCCGGAATCGCCGGCCTCGAGTTCCATCGCGGCCAGGCCGTATTCGACGGCGGAGCGGCCGGGGCAGCCATAGCCTTCCAGGTGCATCCCCAGGACGCCCAGCTCGCCGAGTTCGGGAGCCAGTTCCAGCGGAAAAACGGCGTCGTCATACCAGCGGGCAATGTTTGGCTTGATCCGCTGGTCCGTGAAGTCGCGGATCCGCTGCTGGAGTGCCCGCTCGTCAGCGCTCAGCAGCGCATTAAGGGCCAGGACGTCGGACGGGTCCGGTGTAAGGGGCAGTTCGGCGGTGACTCCAGCGTCGCTCATCTGTGTATCTTAGGCCGACGTCGGTGTGGCAGCCGCCGCCGTCGGCTTCCCGATGAAGTATTCCCGCGTTGACGGCAGGAACCGGCAGACAACGGCCAGGACGACGCCCAGGGCCAGGAGCACCACGCCGCTGACGAACGCCCCGCCGACGCCGAAGATCTGGGTGTCACCGTAGGCCGGATCCCACATCTGGACGGCGGAAATGAAGAACGCCGCCGTGAGGATCAGTGCCCCGAGCAGCGGAAGGATGCCGCGGAACCAGAGGTTGCGGGCCGATTCCCGGAAGGTCCCCCGGAAATACCAGAAGCACGCGAAGCCCGTCAGCGCATAGTAGAACGCGATAAACAGGCTGATGGCGCTGATGGAATCGGAGAGCAGGTTTTCGCTGAGGAAGCTCATGGCCACGTAGTACACCACGGCCGCTGCGCCCATGACCTGGGTGGAGAATCCGGGGGTCTGGTTGCGGGTATGGACTTCGCCGAACTTCTGCGGCAGCGCACCGTGCACGCCCATCGACAGTGTTCCGCGGGCCGTGGGCAGGATGGTGGTCTGCGTGGACGACAGGACCGAGGCCAGCACGGCCACCACAATCAGCCAGCCCCACGGACCCAGGACCACGTCCTTCATCGCCAGGAAGACGTCGGACTGGTTCGCTTCGTTGCCCAGGCCAATGCCCTCGGTGCCAACCGTGGCGTACATCATCACCAGCAAGGCCACCGAGACATAGACGGCCACCAGGACAAAGGCCGAAATGACGGCGCCGCGCCCAGGCGTGGTGGACGGGTTTTCCGTTTCCTCGTTCACCGCCAGGCAGGTATCCCAGCCCCAATAGATGAACAGGGCAAGCAGCGAACCGTGCACCACGGCGAAGGGGTCGGCGAAGGCACCGGCCGGGTTGAACCACTCGAAATCGAACGCCTGGCCCTCCGGGGCCCCGCCCGCGATCCGCACAATGATGGCCAGCGCGAAGATGCCCAGCGACACATACTGAACGTACGTCAGGACCCGCTGGACATGCTCGCCCACCCGGATGCCCCGGTAGTTCACCAGGGTCATAAACACGATGAACAGCACACCGGTGGCCGTGACCACCACCTTGTTTTCGGCCAGTGAACCGTCGCCGATCAGCAGCCACAGGTACTGGCCTGCCACCTGCGCGAGATTGGCCAGGACCACGATGCCGGCCAGGGCAACACCCCAGCCGCCCAGCCAACCCGCCCAGGGACCGAACGCCCGGCGGGACCAGGTGAACGTGGTGCCGCAGTCCGGCATGGCGCTGTTCAGCTCCCGGAAGGCGTACGCGATGAACAGGACGGGGATGAACCCGAGGATCAGGATCAGGGGAGTGTAGTTTCCGTTGACGGCCACGATCAGGCCCAGCGTGGCGGCCAGCGAATACACGGGCGCCGTGGATGCGAGGCCCAGCATGACCGAGTCGCCGAGGTCCAGGATCCCCGCCCGGAGCCCCTTGTCGGGGACGGCACCGCCGGACGGTCCGCCGGGAGCGCCGCCCGCCGTCGTCGTCTCCGCACTCATACGGTCACCGGGCTCTGGAATATCAGGGTGCTCATAGTGCGATACCTGCTTTGCTGGAGTGGGCCTGCGCTGAAAGCGGCGCCGGGGCGTCGATGGTGTTGGGCACAAAACGGCAGAAGTAGTCGGTGATGGGGCCGTCCGATTCGCGGATCCCGCAGCCCACGGACTCGCCGTCCACCACCCAGAGGCCAAGGACGGGGTGGTTGCCGTCGAAGTCGGGCAGCGCATGGAACTGCTGGTAGCACCAGCCCTCACGGCCGTACCCGCCCGGCTGCTCCAGGCTGATGCCCGGCGCATGGATCTTGATGTTGTCGCCTTCGCGCCCATGCAGCGGCTTGGCCACCCATTCCTTCAGGGGCCCGGGCTCGTTGAGGTAGGCCGGCAGCAGGTTGGGGTGGTCCGGGTACAGGTGCCACAGAGCAGCCAGCAAGGCCTTGTTAGAGAGCAGCATTTTCCACGCAGGCTCCACCCAGCGGGGATTATGTGCGCGCTGCAGCAGCCGGTGCCCGAACGGCTCCTTCATCATCAGCTCCCAGGGATACAGCTTGAACATGGTGCTGATCATGAAGTTGTCCAGGTCCACAAAGCGGTTCAGGTTGGGATCCCAGCCGATATCGGACATGTTGATGCCGATAGTGGTCCAGCCCGCCTGGCTGGCCACGTCCCGCATGTACGCGGCCGTCATCCAGTCCTCGCCGGACTCCTCAGCCTCGGAATGGGCGATGTGGAGCGTGCTCATGCCGGTGCGGTACTGCATTTTCTTCCACTGCCGGATCAGGGCCTCGTGGATGCCGTTCCACTGGTCCTTTTCCGGGAACACGTCCTGCAGCCAGAACCATTGCGCGACGGCGGCCTCGATCAGGCCGGTGGGGGTGTCGGCGTTGTACTCCAGCATCTTGGCCGGTCCGCCCTGGCCGTCATAGATAAAGTCGAAGCGCCCGTAGACATCCATGTCCGCGGCCTGCAACGACTCAGCCGCGAGCTCCAGTGCCTGCGGGCCGATGCCGATGTTCCCCATGGCGCCCGTGGCGAGGAACTTGGCGGCCTCCAGGCACATCTTGTGCATGTCCTCGGCCGTGACCTCCAGCGTCTCCACCTCGTCCATGGTGAATTCGTAGTAGGCGGCTTCGTTCCAGTATTCAATCTTCCGGCCGTCGGGCATGGTGGTGGTGGAGAAGACCAGGCCCTGCTCTTCGATCTTCTGCTTCCAGCCGGGCCTGGGCTCCAACAACAACCGCTTCACGCCTAGCCCCCCGTGCTTCCGCCCTTGGAGCTGCTGCCAAAGCCGCCCCTGCTGACCGTTCCGCCCTTGGTGCTGTACCCGGTGGATGCCTTGGCGCCGCTGGGGATGGTGCTGGTGTAGCTCGGATACGAGGACCGGTTCTGGCCCACCCCGGGAACGCTGGCGCCGCGGGAGTAGAAGTACCACGCGAAGAGCGCACCGCTGCGTCCGGCGGAGCTGTTGCACTGCGTGTCCTCCACGCGCTCGCCGGTTTTGTCGTTGAAACAGACCTGGGCGTAGTCGGCCTCATCCTGGTTGCTGGCCACGACGGCGGTGATGGTGCCGGCGAGGAGGGCCGTGACTCCCAACCCCACCACAACGGTCCGCCGCTGGGAACGTTTCTTGCGCGCGGCCGCATCATGGGTCTGGCGCTCGCGGTCCCGGGCGAAGGGATCAACCGTGGGAAGGGGTTGGTTCAGGAGTTCGGGGCGCAGTTCCGGCTTGGGCACCTGCCACGGCGGCTTCGGCGCCCCCTGGTCCTTGCCTTGACCGGTGCCCTGGTCTTTGGCCGGGTCTTTGTCCGGACCGTTGCCTTGGTCCTTTTCCGGGTCCATGACGTCCCCCTTGGTAGTCCATGCTGAATGTGGGCGCAACTGTGCGCCGGAAGCTCAATCCTGAAATCAGCGTAGTCTCTGCCCGGTCCGGCTGCGAGCACGAAACGGGAGAGAACTGCCCATCTCCGGTTCCAACGGTGGCTGGAACGCCGGGAACCCTACACTGGAGCCATGGAAACTGCATCAGTGCTAGCCGTCTGCCGTGTCCACCAGCTCCTTCCCGATGAAGGCAGCGTGGGAGTTACCGCCATCGACAAGCGGCCGGTGGAAGGTCCCGTTAAGGTCCACAAACTCGGCCTCCACGGTGACGTCCAGGCGAGCCGGGTCCACCATGGTGGGGAGGACCAGGCCATCTACGCCTACTCCCAGGATGATGCCGACTACTGGGCGAAGGAGCTTCAGCGCGACGTCCCGCCCGGGATCTTCGGCGAGAACCTCCGCGTGTCCGGCATCGAGACCACCGGGGCAGTGATCGGCGAACGCTGGAAGATCGGGCTCGACGTCGAAGTTGAAGTCACTTCGCCGCGCGTCCCGTGCGCCGCCTTCCAGCGTCGGATGGGGGAGCCGCAATGGGTCAAGCGCTTCACGGAAGCGGGCCGGATTGGTACCTACCTGCGCGTGATCCGCACCGGCACCGTCCAGGCAGGCGACCACATCCACCGGCTTTTCGTGCCGACCCACGGCATCACCATCGGAAAGTGGTTCAGCGAACCTGACCTTGAGTCCATGGAAGCCTTGCGGGATGCCGACGCCGACGGTGAGATCCGCCTCCAGTCCGAGTACCACGACGCCTTTGAGGCGCTGCTGCGGCGGCTGGGACGGTAGCGTCACGGCCTTAGCCGCATGGAACTCGACGGCCATGTGCGCAAGCTCACCGCCGTCGTCGTACGTTCAATTAGCCGCAAAGCGCATCTGTACCTTACACTTGAAACATCCCCCACTCCGGAAATCCCTTATTCCTGCCCAATTTTTGAGGCAGGACTGGCAAGTGTTGGGGCCCGCTATTGTGATGCGGGCATTTTCATAGGGAGAGCCGGCTAAAGAAAACGCTGTACAGACTGCTGGGATAGCAGCCAAGAGATGCAGCGGGAAGTCCTGCCACGGGATTGCGAAAGCGCCGGACTTCTAAGTGACCGGCCGGTCAATGTATGCCCGGCCGCCACGGCACATGTACTGCGGCTCCGCTCACCTCGGGTTGTGCCGCCTGGCCCCCTATGGATGAGGAAATTTCCCTATGCCTGAAAATCAGACCAACGACGAGACAGCTATCACCGCCGAAGCAGTAACTGCCGAAACCGTCGCTGTCGAGTTCACCGAGGCCGTTGCCCCCGCAGCAGAGCCCGCCGCCACCGAAGCTGAAGCGCCCGTTGCTCGCGCTGAAGAAGCCCCTGCCAAGGTCGAAGAAGCGCCTGCCGCTCAGACCGAGGCGCCTGCTGCCAAGTTTGAAGAAGCTCCCGTAGCTAAGGCTGAGGAAGCTAAGACCGAAGAAGCACCCGCCAAGGCTGAGGAAACCGAAGACGAGGGCGTCAAGTTCGCCGATCTCGGCATCGACGGCCGCGTCCTCGCCGCCCTGATGGACGTCGGCTACGAAAAGCCTTCCCCCATCCAGGCAGCAACCATCCCGCTGCTGCTTGAAGGCCGCGACGTCGTGGGCCTCGCCCAGACCGGCACCGGTAAGACTGCAGCATTCGCAGTACCGGCATTGTCCCGCCTGGCCGAGCTCCACGACCTCAACGGCCCGTCCCGCAAGACCCAGGCCCTGGTTCTGGCCCCGACCCGCGAGCTGGCGCTCCAGGTTGCCGAGGCCTTCACCTCGTACGCCAAGCACATCGATGACTTCACCGTCCTCCCCGTCTACGGCGGCTCCGCCTACGGCCCCCAGCTCGCTGGCCTGCGCCGCGGTGCCCAGGTTGTTGTTGGTACTCCCGGCCGTGTGATCGACCACATCTCCAAGGGTTCCCTGGACCTGTCCGAGCTCCAGTACCTGGTGCTGGACGAGGCCGACGAAATGCTGCGCATGGGCTTCGCCGAAGACGTGGAGCAGATCTTCCAGCAGACCCCGTCGGACCGCCAGGTGGCACTGTTCTCGGCCACCATGCCGAGCCAGATCCGCCGCATGTCCAAGCAATACCTGAACAACCCGGCCGAGATTTCGGTCAAGTCCAAGACCACCACCGGCGCCAACACCCGCCAGCGGTACCTGCAGGTTATGGGCCCGCACAAGCTTGACGCCCTGACCCGCATCCTCGAGGTTGAAGAGTTCGACGGCGTCATCGCCTTCGTGCGCACCAAGATGGCCACAGAGGACCTGGCTGACAAGCTGAAGGCCCGCGGCTTCCAGGCTGCAGCCATCAACGGCGACATCCCGCAGCAGCAGCGCGAACGCACTGTCGAGGCGCTGAAGGAAGGCCGCATCGATATCCTGGTGGCCACAGACGTTGCGGCCCGTGGCCTTGACGTTGAGCGCATCAGCCACGTGGTCAACTACGACATCCCGCACGACACCGAGTCCTACGTCCACCGCATCGGCCGCACCGGCCGTGCAGGCCGTTCCGGCGACGCCATCCTGTTCATGACGCCGCGCGAGAAGTACCTGCTGCGTTCCATCGAGAAGGCAACCCGTCAGCCGGTGGAGCAGATGCACCTGCCCACGGCCGAGACCGTCAACACGCTGCGCCTGGGCAAGTTCGCCGAGCGCATCACGGAGACCCTCGAGTCCGAGGACGTTGCCGCGTTCCGCGACCTCATCTCCTCCTACGAGGAAGAGCACAACGTGCCGGCCTCGGAGATCGCTGCTGCGCTGGCCGTGATGGCCCAGGGCGGTCAGCCTCTGCTCGTCAAGGAACTGGCCGCAGCTCCCGATTTCCAGAAGCGCGAGCGCTCCAAGGACGGCTTCGGCTCACGTGGCCCCACCCGTACCCTCACTGAGGGCAATGCCACCTACCGGATCGCCGTCGGACGCCGCCAGCGCGTCATGCCGGGTTCCATCGTTGGCGCCATTGCCAACGAAGGCGGCATCTCCTCGGCCAACATCGGCGGCATCGACATCCGTGCGGACCACTCCCTCGTGGAGCTCCCGGCGGACCTTAGCGCCGACCAGCTGAAGGCACTGTCCCGCACCCGGATCGGCGGCGAGCTGATCCACCTCGAGCTGGACAACGGCCGCAAGCCCTCCGGTGACGGCGAGCGTGGCGGCTACCAGGGTAGCCGTGGCGGCGAGCGTGGCGGCTACCAGGGCAACCGTGGCGGCGGCGACCGCGGCGGTTACTCCGGCGGTGGCGCCGGTGGCGGGGACCGTGGCGGTTACTCCGGCGGTGGCGCCGGTGGCGGGGACCGTGGCGGCAACTTCAAGGGCAACGGCGGGTTCAAGAAGGAATTCCGCAAGACCGACGGCGAGCGTAGCTCCGCTGACCGCGGCGGCCGCTCCTTCAGCGACCGCAACGAGCGCAGCGTGGGCACCGACGCGGCACGCAAGCCGCGCACCGAAGGCGGCTTCAAGCCCCGCAACAAGTGGTAACCACTGCTTCCTAAAGTGAACTGGGAACGGGCCGGCTTCTTGCCGGCCCGTTCTGCTTTAAGGTTGCTGCTTAAGTTGGCTTGGTCACATCCCCGCCGGGATCCCTCCCCGGGCCGATTTATGGGCCGTCCGGAGGGCGCCGAAAGCCCGGATTTCCGGCACTTTTGGCGCCGCGGGCGTCGTTCTGGAGCCGATTTGTTGGTGGCCAAATCTTCCGGTAGAGTATTTACTCGTTGCCCCCCTAGCTCAGTGGTAGAGCGCGTTCTTGGTAAGAACGAGGTCACCGGATCGATTCCGGTGGGGGGCTCTGGATGAGGGCCTGTGTCAAGGCGGTTTTTGACCGGCTTGGTGCAGGTTTTTCTCATTCGTGGCGGTGTAGCTCAGTTGGTTAGAGCGCACGACTCATAATCGTGAGGTCGGGAGATCGAGCCTCCCCACCGCTACAGGCTAAGCCCCCGGAATCCCCGAGATTCCGGGGGTTTTTCTGTTTCCCCGCACGACGGTGTGTTTGCGGCGGTGCGAAGCCGTGACAAGAGCTCCTTTTCGCCGTAGCTTTGCTGCACGTGGCGATGGGGATATCAGTGGACTTCTTCGGAGCAATCATGGGTCCGTTCAACTGGATTGTGTCCGCCATCATGGTCGGAATCCATGACGTCCTGAGCACCATGCGCATGCCTGCGGCAAGCGGCTGGACGTGGACTGTGTCCATAATCGGCCTCGTGCTGATCATCCGTGCCGCCCTGATTCCGGTGTTCCTGCGGCAGGTCAGCGCCCAGCGCCGGATGCGGCTCCTGCAGCCGGACCTGAAGAGGCTGCAGGAAAAGTACAAGGGCAAGAGCGATCAGCTGTCTCGGCAGGCCATGGCGCAGGAACAGATGGCCCTCTACAAGGAACACGGGACCAACCCTCTGTCCGCCTGCCTGCCGATGCTCATCCAGGTGCCGTTCTTCTTCGCGCTCTTCCAGGTACTCTCCGGCATTCCAGCCGCAGCCAGGGAAGCCCACGGCATCGGAGCGATGACCCACGAACAGGCTGTGCAGTTCGACGAATCAAGTATTTTCGGCGCCCCGCTGTCAGCGTCCGTGCTGCAGGCAGTGGTGGCGACCCCGCGGCGGTCGCAGTACTGACCAGCCTGATGATCCTGGCCATGACGGCCGCGCAGTTCATCACGCAACGACGCATCGTGGCCCGGACCGTGCCTGACGAAGCCGCAGATAATCCCCTCGCGCGCCAGCAGAAGGTGATCATGTACATTCTGCCGGTCGTCTTCGGTGTGGGCGGCGTCCTCTTCCCGATCGGCGTCCTGATCTACTGGACCACCACCAACCTCTGGACCATGGCGCAACAGTTCACCATCAAATGAGGGGTGAGGTTTCGACGCTAACGGCCGCCCGAAGCGCTGAAACCTCACCCCTCACCGCAGGGCAGGCACCCCGCGGCCGCTACAGCCTACCCATCCGCTGCCGACGGCGGCACAATGGGCGGATGGGCCGGCTCATCTACTCAGGCATCGTGTCCCTGGACGGCTACGTCGCGGACCGCAACGGCAACTTCAGCTGGAGCGAGCCGGACGAGGAAGTCCATACGTTCGTCAATGATCTCGAACGCGATGTGGGCACCTACCTTTTCGGCCGCCGCATGTACCAGGTCATGTCTGCGTGGGAAACCTTCGATACCCCCGATCAGCCGGACTACATCCGGGACTTCGCGCGGATCTGGCAAGGGGCAGACAAGGTTGTCTACTCCGCCACTCTCACCGCCGCATCCACGGCTAAGACCAGGATCGAGCGGACCTTTGTTCCCGACGCCGTCCGGGGCCTCAAGAACGCCACGGACGCGCACATCAGCATCAGCGGCCCCACCTTGGCCGCTGCGGCGCTCAACGCCGGGCTGGTGGACGAATGCCGCGTGTTCCTCAATCCGGTAGCCGTGGGAGGAGGCCTGCGCTTCCTGCCGGACGGGCTGGGCCTGCGGCTGGAACTCCTCGAAGAGCACACCTTTGGAAACGGCGTGGTCTACCTCCGCTACCGCACACGGGCATAAGGGGCAGAATGGGGGCATGACCAGCATCGTTATCATCGGCGGCCACGGCAAAGTGGCCCTCCACCTGTCCACGCTTCTTACAACCGAAGGTCACAGCGTCACATCCATCATCCGCAACCCGGACCATGCGGCGGATGTCGCGGCTACCGGCGCTACGCCGTCGGTCCTGGACGTTGAGAATTCGACGACGGCGGCAATCGCCGACGCCCTCAGGGGCCATGACGCCGTGGTCTGGTCTGCCGGGGCCGGGGGAGGAAGCCCGGAACGCACGTATGCGGTGGACCGGGACGCGGCCATCCGGTCGATGGACGCGGCGGCGGAGGCCGGCGTCGGGCGTTATGTGATGGTGTCCTACCTGGGCGCGGGGCCGGACCACGGCGTCCCGGCGGAGAACAGCTTCTTTGCCTACGCGGACGCCAAGGCGGCGGCGGATGAGTACCTGCGCGGCACCGCACTGGCCTGGACCATCCTGGGTCCGGGGACGCTGACGGACCAGCCGGGGACAGGGCTCATCGAAGTGGACCCCGGAACGGACGACAGCCGGGCAACCTCCCGCAGCAACACGGCCAGTGTGGCCGCCGCGGTGCTTGACCTGCCCGAAACGGCGGGGAGGACCATCGAATTCCGTGACGGCACACTCCCGATTGCCGCCGCCCTGGAGCCGCAGCCGTAGCCGAGAGGGACCGGCCGCGACGCTGGAATAACACAGCGCGAAGGGACAGTTGAGGCCCTGGAACCGATGCGGGTCCGGGGCCTCAAGTGTCCCTTCGCGCCGTTGGAGCACGCAGCTTAGTCCGGAACCGCGAGCTCCAGGTCCAGGGTGTTCTTTTCCACGTAGTCGAGGGCGCATCGTACGGCGCCGACGGTCACGATTGAATCTCCCAAGGGCGAGACCGCCACCCGCGGGGGAGTGACGGTGTACTTGGTCAGGTGCCTGGCGATCGGCCCAAGCAGCACGCCGGCAGACTTGGCCACGGCGCCGCCGATGACCACCAGTTCCGGGTTGATGATGGTGGACACAGCCCCGATGATCCTGGCCATCCTGTCGGCGAGCCGTTCGAGGATCGCCCGCGCCACGGCATCTCCGTCGGCGGCAGCCGCGAAGACCTGCTCCGCCTCGACTCCTTCGGCGGCAAACTCCCGGAGGGATGTTTTGACCTTGCCGGCAAGGGCGTCAGCCGCCCACGTCCTTGCCAATGCGGCGATGCCGTAGGTATCTCCCACACCCTCCACCATGTCGAGGAAGGCGAGCTCGCCGGCGCCTCCGCCCCGGCCGTGCAGCAGCCGTCCGCCGTCGATCACTCCCGAGCCGAAGCGCTCACTCGCGAGGATGACCACGACGTCGTCCACGCCGGCAGCGGCGCCGCGCCAGCGGTCGCCCAGGGCGGCCAGGTTCGCATCGTTTTCCAGCAGTACGGTCCAGCCCCGCCGGTCCCGCAGCGCAGCCTTCAGGCCGACGTCGAACAGTCCCCAGAAGTGCTGCGTCACCAGCACCTCGCCGTTACGGTCCACTGGCGCCGCAATGCCGGCGCAGACGGCCAGGACGGAATCCGGCGAAGCGCCCACGCTGTGCAGTGCCATCATGGCGGTGCGGTCAATGACGGCGATGCGTTCCTCGGCCGGGATGTCTGCTTCCGCGAAGGGTTGGCTGGACCTGCCGAGGGCCTTTCCGCGAAGGTCGGACACCACCACGGTGGCCTTGGAGACACCCACGTCCATGCCCAGGACGTAGCCGGCGCGTTCGTTGAGCTCGAACCGCCGCGCCGGCCTGCCCTTCTGGTAGCCACCGAATGCCCGCTGGTTCTCCAGCTCGCGTATCCAGCCCCGCTGCATGAGGTCCTCGCATACCGCAATGGCCGTGGCCCGCGTGAGTCCGGTGGCCTCCAAGACCTCGGTGACAGTCACCGCTTCTGAGGCGCGCATGAAGTCAAGGACGGCTCCGGCACTCACTCGACGTAGTAATTGGGGCGTTGCCACGGATATTTCAGTCATGGGCGTTGACCTCTCTGTGCTCTGCACCACATAATACTTGAGGAACTAAATTTAGATTCCAAATAAATACTCTCCAGGCTATGTGGGCCGGACGGCCGCCGACCACTGGCATCCCAGCCCTTCACCCAGCCTTTGCAAAGGAGCAACCATGAACCGCATCCCGAAGCATTGCCCACCCCCGCCCAAGCCGCGGCCCCGTCACTCCCGTACGTCAGGCTCCGCCCTGTGAAAGCCGCTGTTCCGGCAACGCTGCCCAGCAGGCGCTCCCTCTTCCGGGTAGCCGGTCTGGCCGGGGCGGCAGCCCTCATTCCGCTCTCCGGCTGTGCCGGCCACGCAGGCCAGCAGAACGGTGTCACCACACTCCGCTTCATGCAGAACAAGCCGGAGGTGGTGAACTACTTCGACCAGGTCATCAAGGACTTCGAGGCGCTCAATCCTGATATCCGGGTGATCCAGGACTTCAACGAGGGCAACTTCGTCCCCGGCCTGGTCCGGAACGATCCGCCGGACGTAGTGACCCGAGGCTTCGCGAAGGCAACTGCCGACTTCGTGAAGAAGGGCATCTTCGCCGACCTCAGCGACCTCCCCGCAGCGTCGACCATTGATCCTGAGATGCAGGAGCTCATCAGCTCTTGGGGCCAGTACAACGGCAACGAGGTCAGCGCCCTGCCGTTCTCCTTGGCTGCGGCCGGCGTCATCTACAACCGGGACATCTTCGACGCCAATGGCGTAGCCGTCCCCACCACCTGGGACGAATTCGTGGCAGCCTGTGAAACCTTCAAGGCGGCCGGTATCACGCCGATTTACGGAACGTTCAAAGACTCCTGGACCCTGGCACAGGGCATGTTCGACTACGTCTCCGGCGGTTCGCTGGACACGGCGGAATTTTTCACCAGGATCAATGGCAAGGGTGCCGATATTAGCGCGGGAGCCGCCGAATCCTTCACCACCAACTTCGGGCCCGCGCTGCGCCAGATGCTCCAGCTCGTTTCCTATTCCCAGAATGGCGCCAGCGGCAAGAATTACGCGGACGGAAATGCTGCCTTCGCCAAAGGACAGGCCGCCATGTACCTCCAAGGACCCTGGGCCCTGTCGCAGCTGGTTTCCGCCAACAAGGACATCAGGGTGGGTACATTCCCCCTGCCCGTAACGAACAACCCGGAGGAAACCAAGGCACGGGTGAACGTGGACATGGCACTGTCCATCACCAGGAACACCCCCAACATGGCTGCGGCCCGGCGTTTCGTCGCTTACTTGCTGGAACCGTCAGTGGTGAACACGTACAACGAAAAGAACGCCGCCTTCTCGCCGCTCAAGGACGCCCCGCCGGTGACCAACCCGCAGATCAGCGGACTGGACGAATCGGTCAGAAAAGCCCGCTACTACCAGGGCGCCGGCACCTACTTCCCGCCGTCGGTGCCGCTGCACAACTACATCCAGTCTTTTGTCTACAGCAAAAACGGCGACCAGTTCCTCGCCGCGCTCGACGACGAATGGCGCCGAGTCGCCGAACGGACGGCGGTCTGATGCCCACCACGATTCCAGGAGTCCCCATGACAACGACGTCCACCGTGGCGAAGGCCGGCCCCAGCCCGGAGGGCCCGGCCGAGACCAACGTGCGACGGTCCCCACGACGGATCGACCCCACGTACTACTGGATGGTGGTGCCGGTCCTCGCACTCTTCGCCTTCTTCATCACCCTGCCAGCGCTGGTTGGTGTGTTCTTCAGCCTTACCAACTACGCAGGCTACGGTGACTGGAAGTTCATCGGCCTGTCCAACTACGTCAACATCTTCAGGGACCCGGCAATCCTGCAGTCCTACATCTTCACGTTCGTCTTTGCCCTGACCACCACCGTGGTGGTCAATATCGTGGCCCTGGCGATCGCCCTTGGACTGAATGCGAAAATCAAGTGGCGAACCGGCATCCGGACCGTGTTCTTCATCCCCATGGTGCTCTCAGCCCTGGTGGTGTCGTTTGTCTTCAACTACCTGTTCTCCAACACCCTGCCGGTGCTCGCTGAACGGTTCGGCTTAACGCCGCTTGCCACCAGCATCCTGGCCAACGAAAACCTCGCCTGGCTGGCCATTGTGCTGGTCACCGTGTGGCAGGCCGCGCCCGGAGCCACCATCATCTACCTCGCCGGGCTCCAGAGCGTGCCAGCGGAGGTCTACGAAGCCGCGGACGTGGACGGTGCCGGCAGTTTCCGGCAGTTCCTTAGCCTTACGCTGCCACTCATCCTCGGTTATCTCGTCATCAACGTGATCCTCGGGTTCAAGGGATTCCTGGGGACCTACGAGATCATCGTGGGCCTCACCGGCGGCGGACCTGGCATGGCGACGCAGTCAGTGGCCATGCGCATCTTCTCCGGCTTCACGGGTGGCGACTATTCCTACCAGATGGCCAATGCGGTCATCTACTTCCTGATCACTTTGCTGATCTCCGTCATCCAGCTGCGCCTCATCCAGCGCCGGGGGGTATCTCTCTAATGACCGCATCACAACTTCCACAGCGCAGCGCCCGCGTCCTCACAAAACGAGTCTCCGGCCGCGAAGGCTTCAAGATCAACTGGTGGCTCACCGCCCTGATGCTGGTGGCCTCGCTGACTGTCCTGCTGCCGCTGTACTTCACCGTGGCCATGGCGCTGAAAACACCGGACCAGATCGGCACCGGGACCGGGCTTGCCTGGCCGAACCCGCTGAACTGGGAGAACTTCGCAGCCGCCTACGTGGCCACGAACTTCCCCCGGGCCTTTATGTCCACGGCATTCGTCACCGTCTTCAGCGTCCTGGGCTCACTGGCCTGCAGCTCGCTGGTTGCCTACGCCATCGCGCGGAACTGGAACCACCGATTCTTCCGCGGCGCCTTTGTGTACCTTCTGTCCGCGATGTTCATTCCGTTCCCGGTGATCATCCTTCCGCTGATCAAGCAGACGGCATTGCTCGGCCTGGACAACCCGGCCGGCGTCGTCTTCCTGCACGTGCTGGGCGGAATCTCGTTCAACGCGCTGCTGTACATCGCGTTCGTCCGCTCCATCCCGGTGGAGCTGGAGGAATCGGCCCGGATGGACGGCGCCACCACCTGGCAGGTGTTCCGCAAGATCATCTTCCCGCTGCTGGCTCCCATGAACGCCACAGTAGGCATCTTCGCCTTCCTGGGTTCGTGGAACGACTTCCTGCTGCCGCAGATGATGATCGCCGACCCGGCCCTGCAGACCCTCCCCGTGGTCCAAATGCTGTTCCAGGGCGAGTTCAACACCAACTACAGCCTCGCGTTCGCGTCCTACCTGATGGCCATGGCACCCACACTGGTGGTTTACATCCTGGCCCAACGTTGGGTACTGTCCGGAGTCATGCGCGGGGCCGTTAAATAGCCAGACTTATCCACCCAGCAAGAACAACCCAAACAAGAGAAAAGGATCATCCTTTGTCCACCACTGCCACGCTGGCAACCCTGTCCGATTCCGACCGTCTGGCCGATCCCAACTGGTGGCGCCAGGCCGCGGTCTACCAGATCTATCCGCGCAGCTTCGCCGATTCAAACGGTGACGGCATGGGTGACATCAAGGGCATCACGGCCAAGGTCCCGTACCTGAAGGTACTGGGGATCGACGCCGTTTGGCTCAGCCCGTTCTACCCGTCGGCCCTGGCCGACGGCGGCTACGATGTGGACGACTACCGCGACGTGGACCCCAAGTTGGGCACGCTGGCGGACTTCGACGAGATGGCCAAAGCGCTGCACGCCGCCGGCATCAAGCTGATCGCCGACATCGTCCCCAACCACTCCTCGAACCGGCACGAATGGTTCCAGGAGGCGCTCGCCGCGCCGAAGGGTTCCGCCGCCCGTGAGCGATACATCTTCCGTGACGGCAAAGGACCCAACGGGGAATTCCCGCCGTCGGACTGGGACTCCGTCTTCGGCGGACCGGCTTGGGAACGCATCACCGAGCCGGACGGCACCCCCGGCCAGTGGTACATGCACATCTTTGCCAAGGAGCAGCCGGACCTGAACTGGTCCAGCCGGGAGGTCCGCGATGACTTCCTCAAGACCCTGCGCTTCTGGTCCGACCGCGGCGTCGACGGCTTCCGCGTGGACGTGGCACATGCCCTCACCAAGGATCTCACCGAGCCGCTGCTCTCCAAGCTGGAGCTGACCGAGGCCAACTCGGGGACGGACGGGTTCGACGACGGTTCGCACCCCTTCTGGGACCGGGACGACGTCCACGACATCTACCTCGAATGGCGCGAAGTCTTCAACGAATACAACCCGCCCCGCACCGCCGTCGCCGAAGCGTGGGTGCACGCTACCCGCCGTGCCCGCTACGCCAGCCCGGAGGGCCTGGGCCAGGCCTTCAACTTCGACCTGCTGCAGGCCGACTTCGATGCCGAGGATTTCCGCAAAATCATCACCCGCAACCTCGCCGAAGCCGCCGCGACCGGCGCGTCCTCCACCTGGGTTTTCTCCAACCACGACGTCGTCCGGCATGCCACGCGCTATGGCCTGCCCAAGGCGTCCAAGGGCAAGAAGCACGCCAAGGGCCAGGACGGGAAGGGCTGGCTGCTGGCCGGCGGCCCCAAGGAGGAACTCGACGTGGACCTTGGCGAGCGACGTGCCCGCGCCGCCACCCTGCTGATGCTCGCTGTGCCCGGCTCGGCCTACCTGTACCAGGGCGAGGAACTGGGCCTGCAGGAAGTGGCGGAGATTCCGGACTCCGAGCGCCAGGATCCCGCGTTCTTCCGGAACAGGGGCGTTGAGGTGGGCCGTGACGGCTGCCGGGTGCCACTGCCCTGGAAGGTTGAAGGGACCTCCTTCGGCTTTGGCGACGGCGGTGCGCACCTGCCGCAGCCGGACTGGTTCAGCAAGTATGCGGTGGAGGCGCAGGACGGCACCGAAAACTCCACCCTGGAGCTGTACCGCACGGCCCTGAAGCTGCGCCGCGAACTGCAGGCCGGCGAGGAGCTGGAGTGGGTGGAGACCGGCAACCCGGAGGTCCTGCACTTCCGCCGCCCCGGTAGCTGGCAGTCCGTTACCAACTTCGGGGACACCGCCGTCGACCTGCCGGCAGGGACCGTCCTGGTCAGCAGCGCACCGCTGGTGGACGGCAAACTGGGCGCCAACAGCACCGTCTGGCTGCGCTGACATAACCCAAGATCGACAGGTGGCGGGACCCGGCCGGGTCCCGCCACCTGTGCGTCGGCCACGGCTCATGAAAGAGTGAAGCAATGACCCAACACACCGTTCCATCCCCCGCGCAGGAACTCATATACGGCTGCATGGGCCTGGGCGGCAGCTGGACCGACGAACCGCATCAGGTGCAGCGTGTGGACGAGGCCGCCGCCGCCGTCGAGGCCGCGCTGGACGCCGGCATTACGCTGTTCGATCACGCGGACATCTACCGCGGCGGCAAGTCCGAGTCGGTGTTCGGCGAGGTCCTCGCGGCAACGCCCGGCCTGCGTGACCGGATCCGGCTGCAGACCAAGTGCGGCATCCGGCTCCGCGAACGCGGGTTGGCCACACACTATGACCTCAGCCGGGAATCCATCCTGGAACGCGTGGACGGCAGCCTGAAGAGGCTGCAGACGGACTACGTGGACGTCCTCCTGCTGCACCGCCCGGATCCCCTGACGGACCTGGCGGAGGTGGCGGCCGCCGTCGGGCAACTCCTGGCCGACGGCAAGGTTCGGGCGCTTGGGGTGTCCAACATGTCCGGCGCGCAGATCAAGGCGTTGCAGGAGCGGCTGGAGGTGCCCGTGGTGGCCAACCAGCTGGAGATGAGCCTGCTGAAGCGGGCCTGGCTGGAAAGCCAGGTCCTGGTGAACCATCCGGAGTCGCTGGACTACAGCTTCCCGCACGGGACCCTGGAGTACTGCAGCGAAAACGGCGTTACCGTGCAGGCTTACGGTGCGCTGGCGCAGGGGTTGTACACGGGGGCAGCTCCGGAAAACCCGACGGCGGCGGAGACTGCCGCGGCCGCGATGGTTGCGGAGCTTGCGAGTCAGTACGGCACCACGGGGGAGGCCGTCCTCCTGGGGTGGCTGATGAAGCATCCGGCCGGCATTGCGCCCGTGATCGGGACCGTGAATCCGGCGAGAATCGCCGCCTGCGCGGACGCCGCCCGCGTGGCGGAGGCCATGACCCGGGCCGACTGGTACGGACTGTGGATTGCGGCGCGGGGCGGCACCCTCCCCTGAGATGAAGTCCTAGGAGCGGGCCTTTCCAGGGAGCGCCGGACAGCGACACCGTCGGCGCCTCTCGCTTCGACGTGGGACGATGTCAAGTATGTGGCTTGGCCTTAGGGCGAGGGCGCAAGGCGACCCGGAGCCCGCATCTCCGGCAAATGTAGGCGGGTTCGGCACCGAGGGCATGGAGCTTCTCGCGCTTCATTGTCCGGCCACAGCAGGAACACTGATGGTAAGTGTCAGAGGCCATGGTTCGTCAGAGCTTCCGTCATCTGATCGACGGTTGGAACGCCGGCAAGACCATCTGGCGTGGGGTAGATCCGGCATGCGAGGTCGCTGGCCGGCGCCCTGTCGGGGAAGATGTCGGCCCCGTCTGCCGTGATCGTCGGCGAACCGGCAAAAGCCGTCCCGAGCGTATCTGCCGGAGTCTTGATGTGCCGCAAACGGACGCGGATGTCTTGGCGCCCCAAAGCGACCAAGGCGGCTTCCACCTGCTTGAGTGCAGGGGCCATGTTCGGGCAGTCATCGATGTGGAGGAGTTCTATTCTCACGTTGTCGTTCTCCGGTTCGCCTATCGCGGTAGTGCTGATCAGGGTTTGTGTCGTCTGTGGCCGATCCTATTCCGGTCGCTGCAGGCGGGCAGGCTCTAGGCATGGCCCTGCCCAGCGGGTTCGGAGCGGCTGGTAGGCGGTTCAGAACTGGTTCCGCAGCCCTCACAGCAGCCGGAAGTATCACTTTGCACAACAACCGCGTTCAGAGGTGCCGGTTCGCCCAAATCGGCCGGACCGGTGACTTTCTTGCTGCGGGTGCCCGGCTCGGGGACGGCGCAGCAGACGTCCCCTTTCCAGGCGTTGAGGCCTTCGCGAGTGGCGATCCCGGCGATGACCAGCGCCGCGCCGGCGTCTGCCCACCACCATCCCAGTGTGCTGTTGAGAACCAGGCCCACCAAAAGAACTGCGGATAGATATGTGCACAGCAGGGTCTGTTTCGAATCTGCGACCGCCGTGCGGGAGCCAAGTTCACGGCCCGCGCGGCGTTGAAGCCAGGACAGGACAGGCATGATGGCCAGACTCAGGGCAGCGATCACGATGCCCGGAGTGGAATGCTGTGCCTGGCCGCCTCCGGATAGGGCCCTGACCGAGTCCACGGAGACGAACAATGCAAGGGCAAAGAAGGACATCGCGATGATCCGAAGGGTGATGTGCTCGCGCCGTTCGGGGTCCGTCGCGGAAAACTGCCAGGACAGCGCGACCGCGGAAGCGACCTCGATCACCGAATCAAGTCCGAAGCCCACGAGGGCCGAGGAGTCGGCCAGGTTGCCCGCCCATAGCGCGACGACGGCCTCAACGACGTTGTAGGTGATCGTCGCGGCCGCGAACAGGCGGATGCGGCGGCTCAGGACAACGCGGCGGCTGACCGTAGGCGCACTTTGAATTGTGGTGGTCACACCAAGCACGTCCCGTCTGGGGCACAGCAGGCAGGATCCACGGCCAGCACGACACCCAGCAGATCTCTTATCGCGTGGCCCAACCGGGCGTCGGCGAGCTCGTACCGGGTCCGCCGGCCGTCCGGGACAGCCACCACCAGGCCGCAGCCCCGCAGGCATGTCAGGTGATTGGACATGCTCTGCCGTGAGACACCCAACGAATCGGCCAGGTCCGACGGGTATCCGGGCGCATCCTCCAATGCCAGCAGAATCCGGGCCCGGGTAGGGTCGGAGACCGCGTAGCCGAACCGGGCCAGCACTGGGGCGTGTACGAGGGTTTCCATATAGCCAAAGTACATCCAAGTGTGTATTCACGCAATCGTGTACTCAAAGCGGAGATTCAGGCCATCATGGCATTGCCTGCGCATGGCGGCCTTTGGCTGGCTTTCGTCCTCCGTTCAGATGGCGGGGGAGCGGCGCTCGATCAGGAGGGTGTCCCGCCACTGGCCGGCGCGAGGGCCGTGTGGCATTCGGGCGATGCGGTTTCTGCGCCCGACGATGGTGAAGATGGAGTGTTCCGCTACTCCTGCATAGGCCGGCCGGGAGGAGGCGGGCGAAACCGCGGCCCAGCCGAGGACCTCACCTTCGCTGGATACTGCGACATGGCGGTGGCCGGGGAGCTTGGACTGGTCGAAGGAGTCCCAGTCAGGGGCTTGGGTTTCGAAGGTGGCCTGCCCGGTGTCGATACCTTGCTGGTAAATCCGTCGGATGGCCGGCCAGTCGGACTGCTCCATGTTCTGCAAGGCCACCGGGTAGGTCATAAATTGGCCAGGATGCCGGCGGCGTCGTCGAGGGCTCCGGGGACGAGAGAGTAGTAGGCCCACGTGCCACGCTTTTCGCGGTGCAGCAGCCCTGCCTCCACCAAAATTTTCAGGTGGTGGGAAACCGTTGGCTGGCCCAGGTCCAGGGGGTCGGTCAGGTCGCACACGCAGGACTCGCCCGAGGATTCGGCCTTGACGATGGAAAGCAGCCGCAGCCGGTTCGGATCGGCCAGCGCCTTGAAGACCAGGGCTTTCTGCTTCGCCTCCTCGGCCCCCAATGCGGGCGGACCTGCCGAGATGCAGCAGGCGTCATCCGTGGCCTGATCGATTACGGGCAGCAAGTTCATGTACCCATTATGCCCGAATATTGACCATCATCAATGTATTAATCCCGCCGCTCGACCCGGAAGTGGCTACGCTCCGGAGGCTTGCCCGCCGTCGGACCGGTCGACGAAGTCTTAGGAGCTGGTCTTTTCCGTGGCGTGCGGAAGAACGACGTCGTCCGCGTTGCGCGCCACGGAGGGGAAAAGGGCGAGTAGGAGCCCCAAGCCCACGGCCGCCCCGAGCAGTTGCGCCACCACAAAGCCGGGAACTGAAGCGGGTGCGATGCCGGCGAAGGTGTCACTGAAGATGCGGCCGACCGTCACGGCGGGGTTCGCGAACGACGTTGAGGACGTAAACCAGTAGGCGGCTCCAATGTAGGCGCCCACGGCCGGAGCTGCGAGGGTGCCCCGGTTTGTGGCCGCCAGGGTGAAGATCAGCAGTACGAGCCCTGCGGTGGCGACAACTTCGCCCAGCAGCTGCCCGGTGGTGGCGCGGTCCTTCGCCGAGATGGAAGTGCCCACCTCGAACATGGCGTTGGCCACCACGCTGCCGCTGATTGCACCGACGGTTTGGGCAACTACATATGTGCCCAGGTCCGGAAGTGTCAATCCGGTTCCGCTGCGCCGGCCGAGGACCCAGTCCACGAGCGAGACCACGGGGTTGAAATGCGCGCCGCTGATCGGGCCGAAGACGAGGATCAGCACCGTCAGACCCAGAACCGTGGCGGTGCTGTTCTGCAGCAGCTGCAGGCCGATGTCGCTGGGGGAGAGCTGCTGTGCCATGATCCCCGAGCCAACGACGATCATGACGAGCAAACTGGAACCGAGTAGTTCGGCGAAGGCGCGGCGCCACAACGGCGGTTGTTGAGAAGTCATACCAACAGCTTGACTCAAGATATTTACTCAGTCAAAATTGAATCAATGAACATTGACCCAGTTGAAGTTTTCCGCGCGCGGGTCGCCAAGCATGCGGCCCTGGCGGATCCCGCGCGGCTGCGCATCGTGGACCTGCTGACCCTGGGGGATCTTTCCCCTACGGAGCTGCAGGCCGAGCTCGGGATGCCGTCGAACCTGCTGTCGCACCACCTGCGCACACTGGAAGTCGCGGGCCTGGCGACACGCCACCGTTCGGAGGCGGACAAGCGCCGCAGCTACATCCGGCTGGCCGCAGGGGCGTTGGAGGGATTGGCCCCCGGCCGCGAACACGGCGCCCGCCGTGTCCTCTTCGTCTGCACGCGCAACAGCGCCAGGTCCCAGCTGGCCGTCGCACTCTGGAATCAGGTCAGCGACATCCCCTCGACTTCGGCGGGCACCCATCCGGCGGACCGCATCGCCCTGGGTGCCATTGATGTCGCGAGTCGCCACGGCGTTGCTCTCGCGGACCTTCCCCCGCGCCGGCTCGATGAAGTGGCGCACGATGATGACTTCGTCGTGACCGTATGCGACAACGCCCACGAGGAAATCCTCAACCTGGGAGGGATCCATTGGTCTGTTCCGGATCCACTGCGCCTAAACACGGAGGATGCTTTCGAGGGCGCCTTCACTGGCATCTTCCACCGCGTTTCCGGCCTCGCGCCCCGACTGCATGCTGCCTGATAGTCTACGCCCGTAAATATTGACAACCATCAATATATTGTCCGATACTGCATACATCGACGCATATCAATGTCTAGCCGGCGTGGTGGTGCGGACACAACGACCTCGTCAAAACTGATCCACACGCAACTGATTCCAGGAGAAACACGTGAGCACCGAAACCGCCAAGAAGCCTTCCGTCCTTTTTGTCTGCGTCCACAATGCCGGCCGTTCCCAGATGGCCGCTGCCTTCCTGACCACCCTCTCCAGGGGCGGGATTGAGGTGCGTTCCGCCGGTTCCCAGCCTGCGGACAAGGTCAACCCGGCCGCCGTCGAGGCCATGGCCGAACTGGGCATCGACATGTCTGCAGAGATCCCCAAGGTCCTCACCACCGAGGCCGTGAAGGAGTCCGACGTCGTGATCACCATGGGCTGCGGCGACGAATGCCCCTACTTCCCCGGCAAGCGCTACGAGGACTGGGTCCTGGAAGACCCGGCCGGACAGGGCGTGGAGTCTGTCCGCCCCATCCGTGACGAGATCAAGACGCGCATCGAAGGACTCATCGAGTCCCTGATCCCGGCCGCCAAGTAACCCACCCCGCGCATTTTCAAGCACCAGGAGAGACCAACGTGAGCACCGATCAGTTGATCATTATCGGCTCCGGCCCTGCCGGCTATACGGCGGCCATTTACGCCGCCCGCGCGGGACTCAACCCGCTGGTCCTGGCCGGCTCGGTCACGGCTGGCGGCGCCCTGATGAACACCACCGAGGTGGAGAACTTCCCGGGCTTCCCGGGCGGTATCCAGGGCCCCGAGCTGATGGACGGGCTGCAGGAGCAGGCCGAAAAGTTTGGCGCCCGCATCGTGTTCGACGACGTCATGGAAGTCACGCTGACGGGGCACCTCAAGCGGGTGGTCACCGGATCCGGCGAGACCCACGAGGCACCCGCCGTCATCCTGGCCACCGGCTCCGCTTACAAGGAGTTGGGCCTGCCGGAGGAGAAGAAGCTCAGCGGCCACGGCGTGTCCTGGTGCGCCACCTGCGACGGCTTCTTCTTCCGCGAACAGGACATCATCGTGGTGGGCGGCGGCGACTCCGCCATGGAGGAAGCCACCTTCCTGACCCGCTTCGCAAAGTCCGTGACCGTCGTTGTGCGCAAGGACGAAGTCCGGGCCTCCCGGATCATGGCCCAGCGCGCCAAGGACAACCCCAAGATCAGCTTCGCGTGGAACTCCGCCATCACGGCCATCCACGGTGATGCCAAAGTCACCGGCGTCACCCTCACCGATACACGCACCGGGGAGACCCGCGAGCAGGCCGCCGCCGGGATCTTCGTTGCCATCGGCCACCTGCCGCGGACCGAACTCGTCGCCGGACAGGTTGACCTGGATGCCGAAGGCTACATCAAGGTCGACTCGCCCACCACCGTCACGAACCTCACCGGCGTGTTCGCCTGCGGCGACGCCGTGGACCACCGCTATCGCCAGGCCATCACAGCAGCCGGCACCGGCTGCGCGGCAGCCCTCGACGCCGAACGCTACCTCGCCGCGCTGGAAGATGCGGACAGCATCGCCACCGCACTGGTCGAAGAGCCGATCCACGCCTGACCACCGGGAAAGGGGAGGGGGTGAACTGGATGGACACCGATTGCTGCACCGATACGGGCTGCTGCGACGAGGACGATCTGGACTGCTGCTGAACAGCGCCGCCCCGGCCCGCCGGTCCCACAAGGCTCCGGCAGGCACCCCGATCGAACCGCACACCAACGGATGAAACAGAGGACAGCATGGATCCAGTAAAGAACCTTCCCGTCGCAGTCATCGGCGCCGGCCCCGTCGGTCTTGCTACCGCAGCCCACCTGCTCGAACGCGGCCTCGAGCCGCTGATCTTCGAGGCAGGCCCGACGGCGGCATCCGCCATCGAACAGTGGCGCCACATCCGGCTGTTCTCACCCTGGCGGTTCAACCTCGACGCCGCGGCCGTGCGTTTGCTGGAGGACGCCGGTTGGGAAACCCCTCGCCTGACGGCACTGCCTTACGGCGGGGAACTGATCGACAATTACCTCGCCCCGCTGGCTGCAACCCCGGAGATCTCCTCCCGGCTCCAGACCAGCGCACGCGTCATTGCCGTTACACGCCAGGGCATGGACAAAACCCACGTCCGGGACCGTGACGCCACCCCTTTCACCGTCCGGGTCGAACACGACGGCGGTGAAATCCGCGACCACACCGTGGCGGCCGTCATTGACGCGTCCGGCACGTGGTCCACCCGCAACCCGCTCGGAACTTCCGGGCTGCCCGCCATCGGTGAAGACACGGCCGCCGCCCGGATCTCCTCGCCCCTGCCGGACGTCACAGGACGGGACCGCACCTCCTTCGCGGGCCGCCGCGTCCTGGTCGTGGGCGCCGGGCACTCGGCCGCGAACACACTGATCAATCTGGCAGACCTCGCCAAGGAGGAACCCGGAACCACCATCCTGTGGGCCGTGCGCGGAGCATCCGCTGACAAGGCCTACGGAGGCGGCGACGCCGACGGCCTGCCCGCCCGCGGCCAACTCGGAGCCCGGCTCCGCCGACTCGTGGAGGCCGGAACAATCGAACTGCACACCGGCTTCGGGATCGCTGCCTTCAAGAGCCTGGACTCCAGCGTGAGCGTCGAAGCCGTCGACGGACGCACTCTGGAAGCGGACATCATCGTCCCCTGCACGGGCTTCCGGCCGGACCTGGTCAGCCTGCACGAACTCCGGCTCAACCTTGACCCCGCTGTCGAAGCACCCGTCGAGCTGGGCCCTTTGATCGACCCCGAATTCCATTCCTGCGGCACGGTCAAGCCGCATGGCGCCAAGCTTCTCGCCCACCCGGAAAAGGACTTCTACATCGTCGGCATGAAGTCCTATGGCCGTGCGCCGACCTTCCTGCTAGCTACCGGCTACGAACAGGTCAGGTCCGTCGCTGCGGCACTCTCCGGCGACCAGGCCGCGGCGGACACTGTCCACCTTGAACTGCCCGAAACCGGGGTTTGCTCCACCGACGCCGGCACCAGCTGCGACGTCCCCGCGGCCTCAACAGCAGACACTGACGGATCGGCGGAGAGCGGCTGTTGCGCCGCCCCGGAACCGGTCCTCGTTGGATTCCCCACCGGGCTGGCTCACGGCCGCTCCGGGTAACACTGACCACAACCAACCACGACGCACCGTTCCAGACGCACGCCAAGGGAGTATTGCCATGACCGAACACCAGAAAACGACGCTGGGATTGCAGGACAATACTGAAATCCTGCACCGGATCAGCGAACGCCTCGCCGAGCGTTTCACCGGGGTGTTCGCCGTCGAGACGGTCGAACGCTACGTCTTCGAGTCCTACACGGCCTTGGCCCGGACAGCGAAGATCAGCGCCTACCTGCCTGCCACCACGGAACACTTCGCCAACGACCGGCTGGCCGCCCTGGCCAAATCCAAAGGGTCGGTGGTCTCCGAGGTCCCGGAGGTCCTGTTCGTTTGCGTGCAGAACGCCGGGAGGTCACAGATGGCTGCCGCGCTGCTCAATGTTGAAGCCAAGGGCAGGATCCGCGTCCGGTCGGCAGGCTCCATGCCGGCAGCTGAGCTGGATCCAACCGTTGTGACTGCAATGTCCGAAATGGGCTTGGACATGGGCAAGGACTATCCGAAGCCACTCACGGACGACGTCGTGCGGGCATCTGACGTCGTCATCACCATGGGCTGCGGTGACTCATGCCCCATCTACCCCGGGAAACGCTATGAAGACTGGGACCTCACCGACCCCGCCGGTCAGTCCCTGGAGACGGTCCGGGTCATTCGCGACGAAATCCAGGCGCGCATCAAAACCCTCGTCGGCTCACTCCTGGCCGCAGAACAGAAAGAAAACATCAACTCATGACCGAAAGCACCAAGACTCCCCGTATCCTGTTCGTCTGCAGCAAAAACGGCGGGAAGTCCCAACTTGCGGCCGGTCTCATGCGGGACCTTGCCGGGGATGAGGTCACCGTTTACTCGGCAGGCACTAAACCGGGCAGCCGCCTGAACAACGAGGCCGTGGAATCCCTGAACGAACTCGGCATCGACATCACCGGGGAACACCCTAAGCCCGTCACCGACGAGGTGCTTGACGCCGTCGACGTCGTGATCGTCCTGGGCACCGAAGCCAAGCTCGAAGCCCGCGAAGGCACCCGCTTCGAAATTTGGGAAACCGACGAACCTTCCACCCGGGGCATCGAAGGCACGGAGCGCATGCGCCTCGTCCGCGACGACATCAACGCCCGCGTCCGAAAGCTCCATGCGGAACTCACAGGGAACTAAGCCTGTCCAAACCAGTGATTGAGCTTGTCGAAACCTGGGTCTCGACAGGCTCGACCACCGGCGCTGGCCGGTCGTATCTGTATTGTTCGGCACGTCCGGCGCCATGGCTTAGCGCTGGCAGTGCCCGGGCAGATACGGTAGTAGCATGACGTCACCCACCGCCACCGAGACATTACGCCCCAAGCGCAACATCCCAGCAGAAATCGCCCGTTCGTGGCTTCTGGTCAACGCGATGAAAACCGACCTGTTTGACCAGTCGGCTGTTTCGCGCGCTGACTCGATCATCCTGGACATCGAGGATGCCGTGGACCCGTCGCAAAAGGACGAAGCGCGAGGTCACGTGATTGACTGGCTCAGCGGTGGCGGCCAGGCCTGGGTCCGCATCAACGATGCCACCAGCCCGTTCTGGGCCGATGACCTTGCAGGGCTGCGCGGTACGCCCGGCCTGCTCGGCGTGATGCTCGCCAAGACCGAATCAGCTGACCAGGTGACCGAAAGTTTCCACCGGATGGACGGCAAGACGCCGGTCATCCCGCTCGTCGAATCGGCGCTCGGCATCGAGGAAGCCAACAACATCGCCAAGGCCCAGGGTGCTTTCCGCCTGGCGTTCGGCTCCGGCGACTTTCGCCGCGACACCGGCATGGCGGCCACCCCGGAGGCCATGGCCTACCCGCGCGCCAAGCTGGTGGTCGCTAGCCGCGTGGGCAACCTCCCGGGCCCCATCGACGGCCCCACCGTCGGCACCAACCACCCCATCCTGCGCGAGCAGACCGGCATCACCGTGATGATGGGCATGACCGGCAAGCTGTGCCTGGCCATCGACCAGACGAACGTCATCAACGAGGTCATCAGCCCCACCCCGTCGGACGTCGCCTGGGCCACGGACTTTATGGCCGACTTCGAGGCCAACGGCCGCGTCATCCGTGACGGCTCGGACCTGCCCCGCCTGGGTCGCGCCGAAAAGATCATGAAGCTCGCCATAGCGTTCGGCGTGCAGCCGGCGCTGTAGCGCCACCCGTACACCCAAGCACTGGAGACCCCGTGACCCATACCCGCTATCTGGTTCACGGGGTCTTTTGGGACGGCGCCCCGGCGCAGTCTGTAGGGCACGACGGCGGCGGCCCGGCTCTGCGCCTCCAGTCACCGTCCGGGGATCTCCGCGAGGTCAGCCTCGAGGCGGGCGCCAGGCTCGGTTTCGCGGTGGCCGATCACGGCAGGTTCTGCCTGGGGCACCACAAGGTCCACTCAGCCAGCAGCCGCGACCACATCCTGTGCCCGGCCAGCGCTCCCGCTGTGAAGGGCAAGCAGTGCGAACGCTGCTTTGTGCTGGACGATTCCCGCCTCATCCACGATTTCCACCGGGGTGGCCGCGTTCCGGACGGGCTGCTCACTTATCTTCTGCAGGATCACTGGCTCTACGTGGCCACGTTCGCCGGCGGCGCCAGCAAGGTGGGCACGGCGTCCCACCTGAGGAAATGGAACCGGCTCGCGGAACAGGGAGCGGTGGTGGCACGGTACGTTGCCAGGGCGGAGGACGGCCGGGTGGTGCGGATCCTTGAGGACATGGTGACGCGCGAGGCCGGGCTGGCGCAGCAGGTCCGCTCCGCCGCCAAAGCCGAGGCGCTGGCGGGGCCATTGCCAGCGGCCGCCCTGGACGGCATCAATGAGCGGCACGCGGCCGCGGTCCGCACGCTGCTGGGCCAGGCCGCCGTCGACGGTTTCAGCCCAGAAGGTTGCAGCGCAGAAGGTTTCAGCATTGTGGACGAACTCTGGGTGCGGCCGGCGCAGGCGGCAGGGCTCTGTGCCCCAACGCCGCGCCACGCCTACCCGCATCCGTTGGAGCAGGGAAAGCACGGCTTCGGAATCACCGCGCTGAGCGGGACAAACGCCCTCGCCAGCCTGGCCGGAACGGACGCGGCGTTTGTGGTGAACCTTGGCCGGCTGGCTGCCCGGACAGTCGTCCTGGGGGGCTTCGCCTCGGAGGTCCCGGCCGTGCAGGAATCGCTGTTCTGAACGTGCTCGGTAGACTGTCACGGTGCTCAAAGAATTCTGGGAGTCAGCGCCCACCTCGTACAAAGTCCTGGTCTTCGGCGCCATGGGCCTCATCGGCGTCGGGATCATCCTGAACCTGATCGGCAACACGTCCGGAAACCAGGGCCTGGCCACGGCTTCCCTGCCGCTGATCGGCCTCGGCCTCCTCCTGCACATCGCCGGGATCGTGGTGCGCGGCCAGACCATCCGGAAGAACCTCCGCAAGTAGCCGGAATTCCGGGTGTCCCGGGGCAGACCGATAGGCTGGAGGCCATGACTATCAATCCGGACCTGCAGGGCCGCAGCTACCCTGCCGCAGAGGTTTACGACGTCGGCCGCGAGAAGATCCGCGAGTTCGCCCGCGCCGTCAAGGCCACGCACCCAGCCCACTTCGACGTCGAGGCCGCCAAGGCCCTGGGGCACAAAGACCTGGTGGCACCACCCACGTTCGCCATCATCATCGCCCAGCGCGCCGATGCCCAGCTGATCGAGGACCCGGATGCCGGCATCGACTTCTCCCGCGTGGTCCACGCCGACCAGCGCTTCATCCACCACCGCCCCATCTTTGCCGGCGACCGCCTGGTTGCCGAACTGCACGTTGACGGTGTCCGTGCCATGGGCGGCGGGGCCATGATCACCACCCGCCAGGAAATTTTTGCCCTGACCGACGGCGGCAACGGGTCGCGCGAGGCAGTCGCCACCACCACGTCATCCATCCTCGTCCGCGGAGAGGGACAGTAACCATGAGCCCCAGCTTCCACGAACTCAGCGCCGGGCAGGATATCGGCAGCCGCACCATCGAGGTCACCCGCACCGACCTGGTCAAGTACGCCGGCGCCTCCGGCGACTTCAACCCCATCCATTGGAACGAAGCCTTCGCCACCGGCGTGGAACTGCCCGGCGTCATCGCCCACGGCATGTTCACCATGGGTGCCGCAGTGCAGCTGGTGACCGACTGGGCAGGCGACCCCGCCGCCGTCGTCGACTTCCAGACCCGTTTCACCAAGCCGGTCCTGGTCACGGACACCACCGGAACCACGGACGCCGGAGCCACCATCGAGGTCAGCGGCGCCATTGGAAAGCTCGACGCCGATGCCGGCACCGCCCGCGTTGACCTCACCGTGGTTGCTGCCGGCCAGAAAGTGCTGATGAAGGCCCAGGCTGTCGTCAGGCTTTCATGATCCTTTGACCGTCAACACAACTGCCTCGGCCGAGGTCACTGCCTGGCGCAATGCCGTGGTGGTTGCCTACGCCGGCAGCGGACTGGCCTTCGCGTCCTGGGTGTCCCGGCTTCCGGCGATCCGCGACGGGCTGGACCTGACCCCCGGCACTGTCGGTTTGCTGCTGCTGTGTATGACGCTGGGATCGTTCATCTCGGTGTCCGCGTCGGGGCTGATCGTGCTCCGCCTGGGTTCCAAACGGACCATCCGCGCCGGCGCCATCATGGTGGGCTGCGGCATGGCCATCACCGGATTTGGCACGTCGGTGCTGGCCACCCCGGGCGCGGTGGCCGTAGGTCTCGCCGTCATCGGATTGGGTTCCGCCAGCTGGAGTACCGCCTCCAACGTCGAGGGCGCCTCGGTGGAACGCGCGGTTGGCCGGCACATCATGCCCAGGCTCCATGGCGCGTTCAGCCTCGGCACCGTCGCAGGTGCAGGCCTTGGCGCGTGGGCCGCAGCCGCCTCCGTCCCGGTGTTTTGGCACCTGGCCGCGGCCGGCGTCGTGGTTGCCGTCTCGGTGACGACGGCGGCAGCCTGGTTCCGTGCGGATGTCACCCCCGTCGCGGGGGAACGGACCTATGTACCGGACAACTTCGAGGACCCGTTCACCGGCCCGATCCCCATTGTCACCGCCGGGGCGCCCGCTGACAGTGCCGGTGTCCCGCTGGACAACAAGCGCAAGATCGCGGAGGCCTGGCGCGACCGGCGCACCCTGCTTCTCGGAGTCATGGTCCTGGGGCTTGCCTTGGCCGAAGGTGCAGCAGGGGACTGGGTGGCACTGGCCCTCGCCGACGGGCACGGCCAGACCGACGCCGCCGGAGCCGCCGGTTACGGGCTCTTCGTGACCTTCATGACCATCGGACGGTTCGCCGGCACTGTGGTCCTGGACCGTTTCGGCCGCGTTCCGGTGATGCGCTGGTGCGCCGCGCTGGCAGTGTCCGGACTCGGACTGTTTGTGTTTGCCCCCGTTCCCTGGCTCGCCTTTGTGGCACTGGCCATCTGGGGACTCGGCGCCTCGCTGGGCTTCCCGGTGGGCATGTCCGCCGCCGCCGACGATCCCGCCAAGGCTGCGGCCCGCGTCTCCGTGGTCTCCACCATCGGCTACGGCGCGTTCCTGTGCGGGCCGCCGCTGTTGGGACTGCTGGCTGAACACGTAGGCATCCTGCACTCGCTGCTGGGCGTGATGGTGATGCTGGTAGCCACGTTCCTGCTCTCACCGGTGGCCCGGAAGATTCCCTAGCTCAGTTTGATGGCGTTTGATTCGGTTTGGTCTTGTTACGCTGGTTTGGTGACCCAGACAATGCTTTCTGCCCTGACCACGGCCGCCGTCGGGGGCCCCGCCGGCAAATATGTTGAGGCCAGCACCGAAGCGGAGATCATCGACGCCGTCCGCGCGGCGGACGTCGCGGGGGAGCAGGTCCTCATTATCGGCGGTGGCTCCAACCTCTTGATTTCCGACGACGGGTTCCCCGGCACCGTGATCAGGATCGCCTCGGAAGGGTTCACCGTCAACGCCGAGGACTCCTGCGGCGGCGTGGCCGTAGTGGTCCAGGCCGGCCACAATTGGGATGCCCTGGTGGAGCACGCCGTGCTGCATGCGTGGTCCGGCATTGAAGCACTTTCCGGCATCCCGGGGGCCACGGGCGCCACGCCCGTGCAGAACGTCGGGGCCTACGGCTCTGACGTGTCCCAGACCATCGCGGCGGTCCGCACCTGGGACCGGACCCGGAACGCGGTCCAGACGTTCACCAACTCCGAGCTGAAGTTCGGCTACCGCGATTCCATCCTGAAACAGACCACCGTCGAGGGCTCACCCCGCTACATCGTGCTGACCGTGGAATTCCAGCTGCCGCTGGGCCGGATGAGCGCGCCTATCCGCTACGCCGAACTGACCCGCTCCCTGGGCGTTGAAGCAGGCAAACGGGCGTACTCCAACGATGTCCGCCGGGAGGTCCTGCGGTTGCGGGGTTCCAAGGGCATGGTGCTGGACCCGGCCGACCGGGACACGTATTCCACCGGCTCCTTCTTCACCAACCCGGTTGTGCCCGTGGACGTGGCGGCAACGCTGCCGGAGTCCGCACCGCAGTACCCCGCGGGGGCGGACGGGCTGGTGAAGCTGTCCGCAGCTTGGCTGATCGACCAGGCCGGATTCGGCAAGGGCTATGGCCTGGAGGAGGGCAGCGCCTCCGGCGGGCGGGCGTCACTGTCCACAAAACACACGCTGGCCATCACCAACCGCGGCTCCGCCAGCGCGAAGGACATGCTGGCCATCGCGCGCGAGGTGCGTGCCGGCGTCGTCGAACGCTTTGGCATTGAACTCCACCCGGAACCGTTGCTCATCGGCCTGACGCTCTAGCGTTCAGCCCGTTGAAGGCATCAGCCTGCTTGCGTGACCGGCGCCAGGCGCCCGTCAACGGTGCCGATCAGCCGGACGTTCGTGGCCATGCCCAGCAGGGCGGCGGCCCAACCGGTCAGCGCCAAATATGGCCCCATAAACAGCCAGACCATAAGGCCCGGAACCGCCGGGTGGGTCGCGGCTGCAAGAATGCAGACCACCAAACCGATCACGGCGGTGGCATGGGCGAGGATCCAGAGCAGCCGGCCGCTGACGGGATAGAGCTTCCAGTCACGGACAATGCGGACCTTGCCGCGGCCCACCCGGATACCGGGAAAAAGCACGACGTACCCTCCGCCCAGCGACAGGAACAGGGAAGGCAAGAGGAGTTCCAGGGGTGCCTCGCCGCCGCCTCCCGGGAATCCCAGGGGCTGGAAACCAATGGCCGGGGCCAGCCCGATGGCCACGCCGGCCAGGACCGATACGGTCCCTGCCACCAGCCATGCCTGTGTTCCGCGCGCGAACAATTGCCACAAACTCCCCAAAGTCATGCTTACACCCTATCGGGCCAGGTCCTACGATGAGGACATGGCAGTGAACCGCGTAAGCCCCAAGGTGCTGGGCAGGTTACGCCTGGCCTCTCAAGGACTGCTTGGCCCCGGACTCGGCTCCGTAGAGGGCGCGGTCCGCTGGATGACGGCCACGCAGGCTCAGGACCTGCAGGCCGCGCTCTGGGCCATCGGCCTCCGCGTTCCGGGCGCAGGTTTGACTGACGTGCGCGCCGCGCTGGACAGCGGAAGGGTGGTCCGGTCCTGGCCGATGCGCGGCACCCTGCACCTGGTGGCTCCCGGGGATCTGCGCTGGATGCTGGACCTCACCACCGAGCGTCTTAGCCGCATCATTGCCGGCCGGCACCGGGAACTGGACATCACCTGGGCGGACATCGAGAAGTGCCGCGACGTTGCCTTGGAGCGGATTGCGGCCGGCGGTCCCGTGAGCCGGACCGAACTCTTCGAGGTGTTTGAGGCGGCCGGGCAGCCCACCACCGGCCAGCGGGGGATCCATATCCTGGGGACGCTGTGCCGGCACGCCTGGCTGGTTCAAGGGCCATTGGCCGGGAACCAGCAGCTGCTGGTGGCGTTCGATGACTGGATCCAGGTTTCGCGGGGCCTTGAGCGTCAGGAAGCGATCGCCGAGTTCATGCTGCGCTACTTCCGCAGCCACGGCCCTGCCACGGTCCGCGACTTCGCCTGGTGGACGCAGATTCCCCTGACCGACGTGCGGGCGGCGTTTGAGCTGGTCAGCGGCCAACTGGTGGAGCTGGAGTTCGCGGGCGTCCACTACTGGATGTCACCGGAGACTGCATCAATGCTCGACGACGGTGTGCCCGGGCAGCGGTCCGTCCTCCTCTTGCCGGGCTTCGACGAGTTTGTGCTGGGCTACATGGACCGGAGCCTTGTGCTGGCCCCTGAGCACGCCAACAAGATCGTCCCGGGCGGCAACGGAGTGTTCAAGAAGACCGTCGTGGCAGGGGGAGAGGTGATCGGCACGTGGGCGCGGGCCGGCACCGGCCGCAGTTCCGCCGTCGTGCCTGAACTCTTTGACGAATCCAAACCGCTTGGACCCGCTGCGCAGGCGGCGTTCAGCAAGGCCGCCGTACAGTGCCTCGCATTCCTGGACAGCTAAGCCAGGCCCCAATCGCCGCCCTGCCGAACACGGGCGGCCCTGCCCCGCAAAAGCGGTGCGGGGCAGCACCGTTCCTGCGGGGCAGGGCCGTTCAAGCGGCGGGTGGCAAGCGGGGAGGCAGCGCAGGATGCCGGAAGAAGCGGATGCGGGTATTGCTGCCGGGGTTGTCCACATAACGTGGCTGCGATCTACCCGGGCCAGCACTCGTCCGAGAACCTTGGACCATGAATGGCGACAAAATCCGTGTGCTCCTGGATGTGCGCTGGCCGGCCTTCCCCGTTGCCTCCACGCAACAGTTGGACGCGGCAGGGCTGGACGAGCGGGTCCTGACGGCGGCAGTCCGCCCCGGAACCATCCTGCGCCTTCGACGCGGAGCTTACGTCCGGAACGCTGACTGGAAGAGAGCGGAGCCGTGGACCAGGGACGCCCTGCGGATCCAGGCGCACTTCCTGTCCACCGGCGGGGCCTGCCGCTACAGCCATATCAGTGCCGCCAGGCTGCACGAGTGTCACGTCTGGGATGCCGGGCCCATGATCCACGTCACCACGGACTACGCCAACTCGACGAATAGTGCCGGCACGGACGTCCGCACCCACCGGATGGACCTGCAACCCGTAGATGTGACAACGCTGTGGAGCATGGGTGGCAAAGAGATTCTGACCACCGGCATTGAACGGACCGTCCTGGACTGCGCCCGTATCCTGCCACTGGAGCAGGCAGCCGTGATCGGCGACCACGCGCTGCGCAAGGGAGCCGGGATCGACAGCATGCGGCAACTTCTGGACGTGGGACCGGTCAAACGCGGGAACCGGCGGGCGCTGGATCTGCTGGCGGCCCTGGATGGGCGGTCGGAATCGGTGGGGGAGACCCGGACCAGGCTGCTGCGATCATTCGATCTGCACATGTTCATTCCGCAGTTCGAGATTCAGACGCCAAGTGGTCAATTCCGGGCAGACTTCGCGGATCCGCTAACCCGCATAGTGATTGAGTTTGATGGCAGCGGCAAATACACCGACTACGGGCCCACGGAGGACGTGCTGCTCGCAGAGCGTCGCCGGGAGAACGCACTGATCGAAGAAGGCTGGCTGGTCCTTCGACTTGAGTGGAAGCACTTGGCGTATCCCGCAGAAGTGCGGCGCCGGAGCCGCGGGAGGTTACAGGTTCCCGGTGGCGATGTTGAGCATGCGGCGCAGCGGCTCGGCGGCGCCCCAGAGCAGCTGGTCGCCCACGGTGAAGGCGCTGATGTACTCCGGGCCCATTTCCATCTTGCGGATGCGGCCCACGGGGATGTCCAGGGTGCCGGACGCAGCCACGGGGGTCAGGCCCGCCATGGAGTCTTCCTTGGTGTTCGGGATGACCTTGGCCCACTCGTTGTCCTCGGCGAGTAGCTTCTCGATCTCGGACACGGAGAGGTCCTCGCGGAGCTTGAGGGTCAGCGCCTGCGAGTGCGAACGCATGGCCCCGATCCGGATGCACAGGCCGTCCATCATGATCCGGTTTTCGTCCGAGGTGCCCAGGATCTTGTTGGTTTCAACCCCGGCCTTCCACTCTTCCTTGGACTGGCCGTTCCCAAGGTCCGCGTCGATCCACGGGATCAGGGAACCGGCCAGCGGCACGCCGAACTGGGTGGCGTCGATGTCGGTGCGCTGGTGGGCGAGGACCTTGCGGTCAATTTCCAGGATGGCCGACGCCGGGTCGTCCAGTTCCGAGCTGACCTCGGCATTGAGTGTGCCGAACTGGCTGAGCAGTTCGCGCATGTGCCGGGCGCCGCCGCCGGAAGCAGCCTGGTATGTCATGGACGTGCCCCATTCAACGAGGCCGTTCTTGAACAGCCCGCCGAGGCCCATGAGCATGCAGGAAACGGTGCAGTTCCCGCCGATGAAGTCCTTGGTCCCGTTGACCAGGCCCTTGTCGATGACGTCGCGGTTGATCGGGTCCAGCACGATGATCGAGTCGTCGTTCATGCGCAGCGTGGAGGCGGCGTCGATCCAGAGGCCGTCCCAGCCGCGGCCACGCAGCTCGGTGTGCACGCGCTTGGTGTAGTCCCCGCCCTGGGCGGTGACAATAATGGGCAGCTTAGCCAGCGTGTCGACGTCGAACGCGTCCTCAAGCTTGCCGGCGGCGCCAGCGGCAGCACCGGCAATCGACGGGGCGGCACCTCCCGCGTTTGACGTGGAGAAGAACACCGGGTTGATGTTGGCGAAGTCGCCCTCGTCCTGCATGCGCTGCATCAGGACGGAGCCGACCATGCCGCGCCATCCGACCAGGCCGACGGAGGGGGTAGCTGCTGTAGTCATTCGTCCAGTTTAGACGCCGGATCGCGCAGGGCGCAGTCGGTTACGTCACCCGCGCGGGGATGCGTACGAGCGGCGTGCGGGGGAAACAGGCGTCAGCTGCGGTTGGTTTCCTCCAGCACCGCGGCTTTGCGGAGTCGCAACGCGTAGAAGGCGCCGAAGGCAAACACCTGCGTCACCACCACCAGCACGATGGCGCCGGGGATCTTGTTGCCGCCCAGGATCATGGTCAGGCCAACGATCGCAGACAGCAGCGCGAGCAGCGGCAGCAGCATGTAGCCCAGCACAAACAGTGTTTCCGGTTTTTTCAACATCTCAGCCCTGCGTCCTAATCCATTTGGTAAACCTGTAGCGCGTTCCGTTGGCCGCCGTCAGCCACCCGTCTGGCGGGACGCACGCCGCCGCCTCCCAGGTCTCATCGAGCTCGGGGGCGAACGTGTCGCCGTCCGCCTCCACGTCGATGGTGGTGACCACCGCGACGTTGGCGAGTTCGGTGGACTGGCGGAAGACTTCCCCGCCGCCCAGGATCCAGACGGTCCCGCCGCCGTCGACGAACTGCGACTCAAGGAGGGCATCATCCAGGGAGGGGACCACGACGGCGCCCTCCGCCTCGGGCGATTCGCCCCAGTTTTTCTGCCGGGTGATCACAATGTTCGTCCGGCCGGGCAGGGGACGGTACTTGTCCGCGAAGGACAGCCACGTCTTGCGCCCCATGATCACGGGGTGCCCCATGGTGAGCCGGTTGAAGTGCTTCAGATCCTCAGGGAGGTGCCAGGGCATGTCGCCGTCCTTGCCGATCACGCCGCCGGACGTCTGCGCCCACACAAGGCCGACGCCGGTCACGGAACCGGCGAGTTCCTGCGTGAAGTCCTGGGGGTCTGCTGCGTTCTCGGTGCTCATACGGCGATCGGGGCTTTGATCGTGGGGTGGTGCTGGTAGCCCACCACTTCGAAGTCCTCGAGCGTGTAGTCGAAGATCGAGGCCGGCTTCCGGGTGATCCTCAGCTGCGGGTATTCATAGGGTTCCCGGTCCAGCTGCTTCAGGACCTGGTCCATGTGGTTCTCGTAGATGTGGACGTCGCCGCCTGTCCATACAAACTCGCCAGGCTCCAGCCCCACCTGCTGCGCAATCATGCACGTGAGCAGGGCGTAGGAGGCGATGTTGAAGGGCACGCCCAGGAACATGTCCGCCGAGCGCTGGTACAGCTGGCAGGACAGTTTGCCGTCGGCCACGTAGAACTGGAAGAACGCGTGGCACGGGGGCAGTGCCATGTCCTTGAGCTCGGAGACGTTCCAGGCAGACACGATGTGCCGGCGCGAGTCCGGGTTGGTCCTGAGGTTCCCCACCAGCTCGGCGATCTGGTCAACATGGCCGCCGTCAGGGGTGGGCCAGCTGCGCCACTGGACGCCGTAGACGGGACCCAGTTCGCCTTCCGCGTCGGCCCACTCGTTCCAGATGCTCACGCCCTGGTCCTGCATCCATTTGACGTTCGATTCACCGCGCAGGAACCACAGCAGCTCCACTGCCACGGACTTGAAATGCACGCGTTTGGTGGTGATCAGCGGGAAGCTCCGGCCAAGGTCAAAGCGCAGTTGACGGCCGAAAACGCTGGTGGTTCCGGTGCCCGTGCGGTCGGATTTGTGCGTGCCATGGGCCAGGACATCGCGCAGGAGGTCTTCATAAGGCGTCGGGATGCTCACGGCTAAAGTCTACCGGGCGAAGCCCCGCCGACCCCGCAAGGGTCCCGCGGCCGGCCCCAGCGTTGGCCGCCGGCCGCGCATCGGATCAGCCCTTCCTCAGTTTGCCGCGGACCAGATCGAGCAGCAGTTCATCGGTGAGCCGGGCGGCGCGCCCGGGCGTGCCGAAAACTCAGTCGTCGAAGGGCTTGAACTGCTCCACTGCCACGATGCGGCGCCTGTTGTCGATGGCCACGTGGCACACCACCAGCTCACCGGGGGACAGGTAAGGGTCGGCGTCCGGCAGGAGCGCGCGCACGCGGCCTGGCATGTGCTTGGCCAGCTGGCCCAGGATGGTGGGCAGTGCGGGACGGTGCGTGCAGACGGCGACGGGCCGTGCCTTCTCCAGGAGCGACTCAATGGCGGCAGCGGTTTTTTTGGGGGTCCGGGCGTGCCGGTGTTCCGTCAGCGATTCCACCAGTTTGACCTTGGCCCCTGTTGCCCTCAGGTATGGCGCCACGGTTGACACGCAGCGCCGCCAGGGACTCGTCACCACGCGCGGCGGCTTCCAGGCCTGCAGCAGCCGGCTGACGGCCTGCGCCTGCCTGATTCCCGTCGCGGCCAGGGGCCGTTCGCCCTCGGCTTTGGACCAGGACGAGCGGGGCTTGGCCTTTGCATGCCGCACCACAATCAGCGGCCATGTGTTGAGGTCACCCCGGCCATGGGCTGCCCGCAGGTACTCCAAGGGAACGACGTCGGTCGGATTGGACAGCAGCCCCGCGGCCGTTTCAGGGGCGCACCACACCACGCGGTCCACCTCCTTGCCGTCGGGAACGAGGCGGGCCCCGTTGACGTGGACCGCCCAATAGTGGACCACCTTCAGTCCAGTCGCCACCCGGTAGTGGATCGGCGGCAGCGGAATGCCCAGGGGCGCATCAAGTCCGATCTCCTCGTGCACCTCACGGGCCGCGCATTCGGGAAGGGTCTCACCGGCGTCGATCTTGCCCTTGGGCCAGGACCAGTCGTCATACCGCGGACGATGGATCAGCAGGACTTCGAGACCTTCGGAGTTGATACGCCAAGGCAGTGCCCCGGCTGCGACGACGGCGATTGCCTCGCCGGGATGTTCTGTTTGGTCTGCTACGAGGATGTCGCCCGCCAACGCCGTAGTCCTACCGACGGCTCAGGCTGCGCTGGCGGGTGCGCGAGGCCAGCAGCCAGGACTGGATGTCGTCGAGGTGGCTGCCGTCGTCGGCAATGTGGTGCCGGTTCCACAGGCCCTGGTTATCCAGATGCCAGCTGGCTGTCTCCGGATCCATGTAGCGGCGCAGCAGGTTAAGGACGTAGCTGATGTCGTCGGGATTGGACAGCTGGACCAGGGCCTCGACCCTGCGGTCCAGGTTCCGGTGCATCATGTCCGCCGAGCCGATGTAAACCACAGGATCGCCGCCGTTGGCAAAGGCGAACACCCGGGAGTGTTCCAGGAATCGGCCCAGCACGGAGCGCACCGTGATGTTGTCGCTGAGGCCCGGAACGCCGGGACGCAGCGAGCAGATGCCGCGCACAACGACGTCCACCATCACGCCGGCCTGGGACGCGCGGTAAAGGGAGTCGATGATGGCTTCATCCACCATGGAGTTGACCTTGATCTGCACCCTTGCGGCCAGCCCGGCCCTGGCGTTGCGGATCTCGGTCTCGATGCGGTCGATCAGCCCGGAGCGGACGGAGCGCGGAGCCACCAGGAGCCGCTTGAACGTTGACTTCGGAGCATAGCCGGAGAGCTGGTTGAACAGTTTGGAAAGGTCCTCGCCTACCTGGTCATTGGCGGTCAGCAGGCCAAGGTCCTCGTAGTAGCGGGCCGTGCGGGGATGGTAGTTGCCGGTGCCGATGTGGCAGTAGCGGCGCAGCCCGTCCACTTCCTGGCGGACCACCAGCGACAGCTTGCAGTGGGTTTTCAGGCCCACGATGCCGTAGACCACATGCACGCCCGCCTGTTCCAGCTTGCGGGCCCAGGAGATGTTGGCCTGCTCGTCGAACCGGGCCTTGATCTCCACGAGGGCCAGCACCTGCTTGCCGGCCTCTGCGGCATCGATCAGGGCGTCAACGATGGGGGAGTCGCCCGAGGTCCGGTACAGGGTCTGCTTGATGGCCTGGACCTTGGGGTCCGCGGCCGCCTGTTCCAGGAACGCCTGCACGGAGGTGGAGAAGGAGTCGTACGGGTGGTGGAGCAGGATGTCGCGGCGGCGCATGGCCGAGAAAACGTTGGCGGCCTTGGACGTCTCGGACTCGTTGAGGAATCGGGACGTGTGCGGCATGTGCTTGGGGTAATGAAGGTCGGCACGGTCAATTCCGGCAATGACGGACAGGCCGCGGAGGTCCAACGGAGCCGGGAGCGAGTACACCTCGGACTCTTCCACTCCGAGCTCACGGATGAGCAGGGCCCGGATGTTCGGGTTGATGTCGTGGGTGACTTCGAGGCGGACGGGAGGGCCGAACCGGCGGCGCAGCAGTTCCTTCTCCAGCGCCTGCAGGAGGTTCTCGGCGTCGTCCTCTTCCACTTCGAGGTCCTCGTTGCGCGTGACGCGGAAGATGTGGTGTTCCAGGACTTCCATGCCGGCGAAGAGCTTGTCCAGGTGGACGGCGATGACTTCCTCAAGCGCGATGAAACGCGCCACGCGTCCCGCCACGGCCCCGGCCCGCGGACCGTCGATGGAGATCAGGCGGGGAAGCTGGTCCGGAACCTTGAGGCGGGCGAACAGTTCCTTGTCGCTCACGGGGTTGCGGACCACGACGGCCAGGTTGAGGGAGAGCCCCGAAATGTAGGGGAACGGGTGTGCCGGGTCCACGGCCAGCGGCGTCAGGATCGGGAAGACCTTTTCGGCGAACATGGCACTGAGCTGCTGCTTGGCGGCGTCATCCAGTTCGTCCCAGTGCATCAGGTGGATGTGCTCATAGGCCAGGGCGGGGCGGATCTGTTCGGCGTAGACCTGGGCATGGCGCTGTTGGAGGCGGTGGGCTTCGTCGCCGATCTTCTCCAGCACCTCCACAGGGCTGAGGCCGGCAGGGGAGGGCACGGCGAGGTTGGTGGCGATGCGCCGCTTCAGGCCGGCCACCCGGACCATAAAGAACTCGTCCAGGTTGGACGCGAAGATGGACAGGAAAGCCACGCGTTCCAGGAGGTGGAGCGAGGGATCTTCGGCGAGTTCCAGGACGCGGGAGTTGAAAGCCAGCCAGCTGAGCTCGCGGTCCAGGAAACGGTCAGGCCGGATGTCCCCTTCGGGCACAAGGTTGGGCGCAAACTCGGGGATGTCGATCCGGTCCTGCGTTGCACGCGAGGCAGGGACTTCGGATGAGCCGAAGCGCGCGCGCACCGGCACTGAAGCGCCCTCGGACGTGACTGTTCCGGCGGGTTCCGGTTTCATGGTCTCTCCTCTTACCTGGCGCTTGATGCTGGCCCTCGGCCGGCGCGGTTCTTTACCAACCTTACAATCAATCAGCGTCCACAAGCCCTAGATTTCGGGCCATCCGAAGTCGTTAGTCACACGAGAGGGATAACTCACCCGGGCGGCACTAAACAGAGGCCAGCGGTCCGTACATCACGTCCATATCCCAGCGTGTGAAGCCCAGGCCCCGGTATAGGGAAACGGCAGCGGTGTTGTCGGCATCCGTGTAGAGCATGACGGCGTGAAGCCCCAGGCCCTGCAGATGCCTGATGCCAGCCACAGTGAGTGCTTTTCCCAGGCCCATACCCTGCGCGGCCGGTGTGACGCCCACCGCGTAGACCTCGCCGATCGCAGGGTGGGCGCCGTGGCGCGGATGCACCTTGGTCCAGTGGAATCCCAGCAACCGGTCCTCGGCGTCCACGGCCAACAGGAAGCCGGCGGGATCAAACCAGTCCTCGGCCATGCGGGCATCCAGGTCCGCGCGGGACATCGAGCCCTGCTCGGGGTGGTGGGCAAATGCGGCGCGGTTCGCAGCCAGCCAGCGGTCCTCGTCCCTGCCCGGCGCAAAGGCGCGGAGCGTGACGCCATCCGGCAGGCCGACGTCGGGCAGTTCTGCCGTGGCGGTGGTCAGCCTCATCTTCCAGAGTTCGCGCACCGGACCGTAGCCGTAGCGGGCGGCGAGGTCCGCGGCTGCCTCGTGGTTGCCGTGGGACCAAGCCTTCAGCCCATCCAGGCCTCGCCCGGACTGAAGTGCGCCGACAAGCCTGTCCGCCACGCCCTGGTTGCGGTAGCTGGGGTGGACGGCAATTTCCAGCACTCCGCTGCCGTCCGGCTCCTCCACAACAACGGCAAACCCGGCCAGGTCCTGGCCGGAGGAGGGATCGGAGTCCTCGTCCGGCGCGTAGAGCGCCAGGGTCAGGAGGGAATGCTCTGCAGAGTCCCCGGCGCGGAGCGTCACCACCGTTTGCTCGGAAAGCGAGGGGTTGCCGTCAGACTCCTCGGCAGCTGCGAGGAGCGCCACGCAGTCCTTCAGCAGCTGTTCTTCCAGACCGCCGTGGATAATAAGGACGGGCCATTTTTCCGGGTGCGCAGGACTCATGAGGCTAGGCTATACGCCCCGGCCGGACGGCGCTCCGATTTGATGGCCCCGGGGCAGGCACGTATAGTCGATATCTCACCCGCCGGTAACGGTGGGAAACGAGGGGGATCCACCAGTGGGGTGGCCTCGATACGTTCGACCCGTATGTCCTCCACAAATACAGCATCACTACGACAGCAACAGCCCCGGACCAGCGGTCCGGGGCTGTTGCTGTCTGAACGGTGTCAGGCTTCCGTCAGTTCGTCTTCCTGCTGCCGCACCAGGGTCAGGCGATAGCCGACGTTCCGGACCGTGCTGATCAGGTTTTCGTGGTCTGCACCGAGTTTGGCACGCAGCCGCCGGACGTGGACATCCACGGTGCGCGTGCCGCCGTAGTAGTCATAGCCCCACACCTCGGTGAGCAGTTGCTGGCGGGTGAAGACGCGGCCGGGGTGCTGGGCCAGGTATTTGAGGAGCTCGAATTCCTTGAACGTCAGGTTCAGCGGGGCGCCGTTGACACGGGCAGTGTAGCTCGCTTCATCGATGACCACGCCTGCCGCCCGGATCTCCGTGGGGGCGTCATCCTTGTCCGGAACTGCCCGCGCCACGGAGAGCCTGATGCGGGCTTCCACTTCGGCGGGACCGGCTGAATCGAGCACGATGTCATCCACGGCCCAGGCCGAAGAAACAGCGGCCATGCCGCCCTCGGTCAGGATCAGGACCAGGGGTGCGCTCAGACCTGTGGCCTTGAGCAGCTGGGTGAGGGAGCGGGCGCCCACCAGGTCCTTGCGGGCGTCGAGGAGCACAATGTCGCAGGGATCGGTCTCCAGCAGGGCTGTGGGTTCCGCGGCGAGGATGTGCACGCGGTGGTTCAGCAATTCCAGGGCAGGCAGAATGTCTACCGAAGAACCGGTGCTGTTCGTCAATAGCAGGATGTGCGACATTGTTCCTCCAAGGGGCGTCCGCGCATCTTCGGGCGACTGAACCGGGTTTTCACCGGCCGGTACTATCTCACTGCAGCGGACTTGGCCGACTAAGTATCTATCCGGCCGGCATCCGTAGCAGGAAGCGTAGCTGAACTCTGAGTATACCCACCGGCCTGCACGACAGCACGGATTCCGCCCCCTCAAACCTTCGTTTTGCGACATATCCGGGTCACATAAGGCAGGATTGAACCGTCGGGCAGAACGCCCTGACACCGAAGGCCGAGCCGCCGGGTCCACAGCCAGAATGGGATGCCACGAATTGAGTGCAGAGTCGAAGCCGAAGCGAACTGGCCGGCCGGGTTTCCGATGACCGCCGACGTGCAGGCCCCGGCAAAGTCACTGGACTCGTGGGTCATCGGTGTTGTCGGAGTGGCGGGACTCGTAGCGATCATCGCCGGCGTCTACATCTCACGTGAGGTACTCATCGGCGTCGCTGTGGCGATCGCTGTGGCAGTAGGCATCGGCTGGCCCCATTTCCTGCGCATCCCCGCGAAAAAGACCCTTGCAGCCGTCATTGCGCTGCCGGGCGTCGGATCGGCGCTCGCTGCCGGTTTTGTCCCCGCCCCGGGTTTCCTGGACTGGACGCCGGCGTTCATGGCGTTGGGAATGATGGCTGTGTTTGTGGTGCAGCTCATCCGAGGCACGGGCCAGGCCCAACGGCTTGAGTCCACGCTGGGCTGCTGCGCCGGGGTACTCCTCTCGTGCCTGGGGGCAGGCTGGATTGCCGGCGCGCGCTTCAACGGCGTGCGGGAGATGCTCCTGGTGGCAGCCATCAGCGCTGCCGTGGCTCTGCTGGCCGGCCTGATCCGCTGGCCGGACAGCATCGTGGCCCCCCTCGGCATTGTGATGGCAGGACTTGCCGGGCCGCTCGCCGGACTGGTCTTTTCCGATATTGCTGTTCTGCCGGCGGCGATCTTCGGTGTTGTGGTGGGCGCCGTGCTGGTCAGCTTCCGCCGACTCGTAACACTCCGCGGCGGTCCGCTGAATCCTTTGGCTGCGGTTAGCATGGGCCTTGCGCCGGTTTCGGCCGTGGGCTCCCTGGCTTACTTCATAGACAAACTACTCATCTACTAACCGGTTAGGATGGCATCATGTCCGTACTTGCATTTGAAATCTTCTTCCTCGTCCTGCTCGGCATCGCCAGCCTGTCCATGGCCTGGTTCGCCGGCTTTGTGGTTTACCGCCTCTTCAAAGGCCAGAAGTAAACCCGTTCAACGAGCTAGCATTTTCCTGAGGTAATTGCCGTGCCGATAGAAATTCCTACAGACCTGACACCGGAACTTGTTCCGCTTTCCTGGCTCATTGGTGAGTGGGAAGGCAGCGGCCGGCTCGGCAGCGGGGACGAGGACTCGGAGCACTTCCTCCAGCATGTCTCCTTCACGCACAACGGCCTGCCGTATCTTCAGTACCGCGCGGAGAGCTGGTTAACCGACGACGACGGCACGCGCCTGCGGCCGCTGACGGTTGAGACCGGTTTTTGGGCGCTGGAGCGCAAACAGCTTGATGCCGACGGCGGACCGGGCCTGATTCCGGCCGATATTGTTCCCGCTCTCAAGAGCGCCGATGAAGTCGAAGCGCTCCGCAATAAAGACGGCGGGTTCGATATCTCGGTGTCCATCTCACATCCCGGCGGGATCTCCGAGCTCTACTACGGGCAGATCAAGGGCCCTCAGATCCAGCTGACCACCGACATGGTGATGCGCGGAAGCCATTCCAAGGACTACAGCGCGGCCACCCGGATCTTCGGACTGGTGGACGGCAACCTGCTCTGGCGCTGGGACGTGGCCACCGGCGGAACATCGCAGCCCGGCAAGGGCCTCGAAGCGCACGCCTCTGCCTTCCTGAAAAAGGTTTCCTGACGCCCTGCCGTGTCACCGGTCATCGGTAGACTTGGCATCCTGGGCTTCACCCACGAGTGAATCAAGGGAGCATCATGGCTACACAGAAGGACTCCACGGATTACAGCGACCTGAAGGCTGTGTTCTTCAACGGCACTCTGAAACGGTCGCCCGAGACCAGCAACACCGAGGGCCTGATCAATGTCAGCCGCCTCATCATGGAGAAACAGGGCGTGAGCACCCGCGTGATCAGGACTGTCGATCACGACATCGCGAGCGGTGTTTACCCGGACATGACCGAGCACGGCTGGCCGTCCGATGAGTGGCCGGAACTGTACCCTGCTGTTGAGGAGGCCGACATTGTGGTGGTGGCCGGTCCCATCTGGCTGGGCGACAACTCCTCCCAGACCAAGAAGCTGATCGAACGGCTTTACGCGCATTCGGGGGAACTCAACCACAAGGGCCAATGGGTGTTTTACCCCAAAGTTGGCGGGTGCCTGATCACCGGCAACGAGGACGGCATCAAGCACTGTTCCATGAACGTGCTGTACAGCCTGCAGCACATCGGCTTCACCATCCCACCCCAGGCCGACGCCGGCTGGATCGGCCCGGTTGGCCCCGGCCCGAGCTATCTTGACGAAGGCTCCGGCGGCCCCGAATCCGACTTCACCAACCGCAACACCACGTTTATGACATGGAACCTGCTGCATTTCGCCCGGATGCTTAAGGACGCCGGCGGGATTCCCGCCTACGGCAATCTTCCTGAAGAATGGAAAGCCGGAACACGCTTCGACTTCGAAAACCCGGAATACCGCTAACGCCGCGGCGCGGTGGTTGACCCACCGGTGGTCGAGCCTGTCAGGACCCGCTGCCCGAGACCGGAATACCCACCGACCTAAGGACGTTCCCCCAGTATGACTACTCCCAGCCCCCTACTGTCGCGCCCCGGCGCCGTCGAGGCCACCGGCGCGGACACCGGCGTCGCATCCCACTACGGTGAGCCGCTGCGTGAGCAGCGCGCCCTCGCGGCCGGTACCGCCGTCGTCGACCTCTCCCACCGCGGCGTGGTGACGGTCAGCGGTCCGGACCGGCTGACCTGGCTGAACACCCTGTCTTCCCAGCAGGTCACAGGCCTGCAGCCGGGGGAGTCAAGTGAGTTGCTGCTGTTGAGTATCCAAGGCCGGATCGAGTTTGACGCCCGTGTAGTGGACGACGGCGGGACCACCTGGCTGATTGTTGAAGCCGCCGAGGCTGCACCGCTGGCTGAGTGGCTGAACAAAATGAAGTTCATGCTGCGCGTCGAGGTCACCGACGTCTCCGCCGACTGGGCAGTTCTCGGGTCCACCAAGACTGTGGAGGAATGGTCCACACTGCTGGCCTGGCGGGATCCGTGGCCGCACGTCGGCGCCGGCGGCTACTCCTACGCTGTGGTTCCGGAGGAAGGGCACCCAGGGCTGGAGCGGCCCTGGATCGAGTACCTCGTCCCGGCCGCAGCACTTGAGGACACTTTGGCAGACCGCCCGCTCGCCGGCGTAATGGCGGCCGAAGCCCTCCGCATCGCTGCGTGGCGCCCCAGGCTGGGCGCCGAAACCGACGACAAAACCATTCCGCACGAACTGGACCTCCTCCGCACCGCCGTGCACCTGTCCAAGGGCTGCTACAAAGGCCAGGAGACCATCGCCCGCGTGCACAACCTGGGCCATCCGCCGCGGCGCCTGGTGTTCCTCCAGTTGGACGGATCGCAGCACACCATGCCCGCGCCCGGCAGCCAGGTCATGCTCGGCGAACGGAAGGTCGGAACAGTGACCTCCGTTGCGCAGCACTACGAAATGGGCCCGGTGGCGTTGGCCGTCATCAAACGGTCCGTCGCACCGGACGAAATGCTGACCGTGCTGGACGGCGACGAGCCTTACATCGCTGCCCAGGAAGTAATTGTTGCTCCCGACGCCGGCCAGGTAGTGGGACGCCAGACTGGATTCCTGAGGGGGACCCGCTCATGACCGAGAACACCGCACCCGACGCCGCTACGCCCGGCGCCGCCAAACCCGAGGCCACGACCGACGACGAAGCGGTGGCGTTGGCGCACCGGCTCTTCCAGGCTGCCCGGGAGGGGGACGCCGGTCTGCTGCGGAGTTATCTCGAGGCCGGAGCGCCCGCCACCATGACCAACACCGCGGGCGATTCGCTTCTGATGCTGGCCGCATACCACGGCCACGCTGAGACGGTACAGCTGATCCTGGAGCACGGCGGAGAGGCCAACACGGCCAACGACCGCGGCCAGACCCCCTTGGCCGGTGCAGCATTCAAGGGGTACACGGACGTGTCCCGCGTGTTGCTCGACGCCGGAGCAGATCCCGACGCCGGCAGCCCCTCCGCCCGGGCTGCCGCGCAGATGTTCGCCCGTACCGACATCCTCGATCTGTTGGGCAACTGAGGCTTGGAAAATGTAGCGCGGCCTTGGCACTGGCCGGCTCGGCGACCGCTTCGGACCCAAGAAGCTCTACCTCTCCGGCCTCGTGGTCTTCACGCTCGCCTCCCTCTGGTGCGGGCTGGCCGGTGACGTCCAGACGCTGATCACGGCCCGGATCTTCCAGGGCCTGGGCGCCGCCATCATGACGCCGCAGACCATGGCGGTGATCACCAGGATCTTCCCGCCGGACCGAAGGGGCGCCGCCATGGGCCTGTGGGGCGCCACCGCGGGCCTGGCAACGCTGGGGGGACCAATCCTGGGCAGCCTGATCGTGGACAGCCTCGGCTGGGAATGGATCTTCTTCATCAACGTGCCGGTCGGCATCGTTGGATTTATCCTCGCCTGGCGGTTCGTCCCCACCCTCAGCACGGACCCCCATAAGTTCGACATCCCGGGCGTGCTGCTCAGCGCCGCCGGGCTGTTCCTCCTGGTGTTCGGCATCCAGGAAGGCGAGACGTACAACTGGGGGACCATCGTTGGCCCCGTCAGCGTCTGGGGTCTCATCATCTCCGGCCTGCTGGTCCTTGGGGCGTTCATACTCTGGCAGCGCTTCAACAAGGGCGAGCCGCTCCTGCCGCTGGGCCTGTTCCGGGACCGCAATTTCTCCTTGGCAAACATCGGCATCACCACCGTTGGCTTCACCTGATGCACCCGGATACCCCCATCCTGCTCTTTCTCCTGCCCAGTGCTGTCCTGGGGTTCGCGAATGCCGGTATCTGGGCGCCCCTGAGCTCCACGGCCACGCGCAATCTGCCCCCGCGTCAGGCCGGGGCAGGTTCCGGGGTCTACAACACCACCCGTCAGATCGGCGCGGTACTGGGCAGCGCGGCCCTCGCCGTGCTCATCCAGGCGCGCCTGGCCGCGGAGCTTCCCGCGCAAGGTTCCGGGTCCGGCGGAATGGAATTCTCCGGACTGTTGCCTGAGGCGCCCCATGAGGGATTCTCGACGGCGATGGGACAGTCCATCCTGCTTCCTGCCGGTGTGATCCTGGTGGGCGCAGCCGTGGCACTGTTCTTCGCCAAGCCCAAGGTAGCAGCGGGCTGGGGCGGTCAGCCGGCGGCTCCGGCCGTAGAGGGTGCCACCCGGGCGTCCTAGGCGGCGTCCCAAAAGTAGGCAGCCGTCCCAGGCGGCGTCAGCCCAGGTGCACGCTGGTCTGGATGCCGCCGGTGGACAGGCCCAGCTGCCGCGCCAGGGCCACGGCGCCGGTGTTGCTGACCTCGGCGCGCCACTGGACGGTGAGGCCCGCCGCGAGGGCCGCGTGGGCGGCGATCGATGCGGCCACCGATCCGAGCCCGCGTCGCCGCCACTCGGGGTCCACCAGGACTCCCATCTGCGCGAGAAGTCCTTCCCATTCCCCGTAGGCGCCGCAGGCCACCGGGAAGCGCCGCCCGTCCACCTCGTGGAGAATCGTGTAGCGGTGCCCAAGTTCTGACAGGTGCACTTCGTTGACGTCGTCCGGCGGGCACAGGCCTTCCAGCTCGATCGCCTCCGGGTTTCCGTGGGACACGGTCAGCTCTTCGGAGGGCTGGCGAAGGGGCAGGTCGTCGGCGAAGAACAATGCCGCGGCGCCGAGGCCGTGGCCTCCGTGGGACCGGGTCAGGGTCAGGAGGGTCACATGCTGGGCCATCTCCTCATCCGGAATTCCGGCGGCGGCGTCAATGACCCATTGGGGTCCCACCAGTGCCGAGCTGCCGAACAGCCTGACGAACTCCACAGTCCCTGCAGCGTCGTCGGCCCTGACCAAACGCTCGCCGGAAGTCAGCGACGCAGCGAAAGCGCCGTCGTCGAGCCCCAAATGCCGGGCCCAAGCGAGCTGGATGATGGCGGCGGAACCGGGGTCAAGAGTCATATCCCCAGCCTACCCAGCACAGGGAAGCGCGAACGGACACTTGAGGCCCCACAGCGGAGGGCCTCAAGTGTCCGTTCGCGCTGATCAGGCTTAGCCGAACAGGACCGCAGCCTCGTCGTAGCGGTTCTGCGGTACGGTCTTCAGCTGGCCCAGGGCCTTGTCGAAGCTCACGTGTACAATGTCGGTGCCCTTGAGGGCCACCATGGTGCCCCAGTAGCCCTCCACCACGGAGTCGATTGCGGCCATGCCCAGGCGGGTGGCGAGCACACGGTCGAACGCGGACGGGACGCCGCCGCGCTGGATGTGCCCCAGGATCGTGGCACGGGTCTCGATGCCGGTGCGGGCTTCGATCTCGGGGGCGAGCTGGTCCGCGATGCCGCCCAGACGGGGCCGGCCGAACGTGTCCAGGCCGCGCTCGGAGTGCGGGGATTCCATGTGGTCCGGAACAAAGCCCTCGGCAACAACAATCAACGGGGCGCGGCCACGGTCATGGGCTTCCTGGACCCATTCGGTGATCTGCTCGATGCTGACCTTCTGCTCGGGGATCAGGATGGCGTGGGCGCCGGCGGCCATGCCGGCGTGCAGGGCAATCCAACCAACGTGGCGGCCCATGACCTCGGCGATCATGCAGCGGTGGTGGGACTCGCCCGTGGTCCGGAGCCGGTCGATGGCCTCGGTGGCGATCTGGACGGCCGTATCAAAACCGAACGTGTAGTCGGTGGCGTCAAGATCGTTGTCCACGGTCTTGGGGACACCCACGATCTTGAGACCGACGTCGGTAAGGCGTTTCGCGGCCGCGAGGGTCCCTTCGCCGCCTATAGCGATGATGGCGTCGATGCCGAGGCGGTCCATGTGGGCCTTGATGACCTCCGGCCCGCCGCCGTTTTCAAAGGGGTTGGTGCGGGAGGTGCCCAGGATGGTGCCACCCTGCTTGGCGATGCCGCGGACCATGCTGCGGGGGATGTCGATGATGTCGCCTTCGACGACACCCCGCCAGCCGTCCAGGAACCCCACGAATTCGTGGCCGTGGATGGCGATGCCCTTGAGGACGGCTCCGCGGATGACAGCGTTCAGTCCGGGGCAGTCGCCGCCGCTGGTAAGAATTCCAATTTTCATGTCTCGGCTCAAATCCTGGTGTGAAGGTTTACAGGCAGAGCGCCACGCTGAGCTCACCTAGATTGTAGTCGGCGGTGTGCGTTACGACACAAACCGGTTACAAAACGCCCCGCTCCATGGGAAGGACCACGGCACGGGTCCTGTCGTCCACGTCCAGCTTGTTGAAGATCCGCAGCAGGTGGGTCTTGACCGTCGCCTCGGCGATATGGAGCGCGGTGGCCACCTCGGGATTGCTCAGATGGCATCAGGCGATTGCCGCTGCCCGGGGATGAGGGAAGTGTTCATGCTTCCAGCGTTGCAGTCCCGGGGTGCCGGTCAACAGGCCCGGCCGGTTGAATCTGTTGTCCGCCGGCCGGTGGACAAGGACAGGAGAAAGGCCCCCGCTCCTGGAAGGAACTCTCCGGGGAGCGGGGGCCTTGCGGTTCTGACCTGAGGTCAGCTGATGGAGCGGCGGTCCAGGAATTTCTGCAGCGGGATGGAGTTCTGCTGGTCAGGAAGGACCAGCCACGCTGCGATGTAGAGGACGACGGCGGGGCCGGGGAGGAGGCAGAAGACCAGGAAAGCGATCCGGACGAATGCCACATCCACGTTGAGCTTTGCTGCAATGCCGCCGCACACACCTCCCAGCCAGCGTTGGGGTCCACGTTTCAGGCCGAAGCCCCTGACGATGCTGAAGAACTTGTCCATGGTTCAAGACTTCCCTGTTGTGGGTTCATTGTCACGCTTTCGGGCCGAAAGCAGCCCGCCGATCACCAGCGCGGCGCCGGCGCCGATCATAAGGCCGATCAGTACGTAGGTGCCGTTCAGGGTTACCACGCCCAACTGGGCGATGATGATCAGGGCGGCCAGCGCCATCACGATCAGGCCCCAGACTATCGTGCCCACCCGTGTGGGTGAGGGTCCGGCCGCGTCGGTGTGCACCGTCGTCGGGGTTTGCGGGGTAGACGAATCCGGTGCCGGATCGAAGCTGCTCATGTCAGTTTCCTTCCTGGATGGTGACGTTGCTGAGGGTGCCGTCGATCCGGATGATCAGGTGGCCGCCTGGCTTGTCGGTGTTGTAGCTGGTTTCCTGGGAGGTAATGCCGCCCCGGTGGTTGGTGCCTTCGTTGAGGTTCCCCAGCGTCATGTCTGCCCTCACGTCCACGGGAATGTTGCTGGGGAGGATCACGGTGACGTTGCTCGCCGTGATGTCCAGGGGAACCACGACTTCTGAGTCCAGCGGGGCTTGCGCGCCCAATTGGGTGAGGTCAACGGTTCCCCTGCCGCCGGTGACGCTGAAGCCATCGGCCGCCTGCTGCTGGCTCGTCGGTGCCCAGTCGACCTGGGTGAAGCGGACCCTGTCGCCGTTGCCCACAACGTTGAAGATGCTGCCAATCACCAGGGCAACAACGGCGAAGAATCCGAGGATTCCGGACGTCCTGCCGCGCAGGCCCGCGACCAGGATGCCCAGGCCCAGGACGGCTGCACCGCTGGCCCAGACGATCGCGTTGGCGGCGTCGCCGAGGTTGATCACGTTGCCGGCGTCCAGGGCTTTGAGCCCGCCACCCACCAGGAGCGCTGTTCCGGCTGTAATGGCTACTGCCGGGGCGCCGGGGCCGGACGGGCGGACCTTGGGTGCGCGTGCCGGGCCCTGTGGAGGCTGGTAGCCGCCGTAGGCACCGCCGTCGCTGCCGCCCCCGCCGTAGCTGCCGCCGCCGTAGCTGCCCCCACCGTAAGGCGGGTTGACGCTCGACGGCGGGACCGGAAGGTAAGGCGCGCTGCCGGTCGCGCCGGACGTGCTCGACGTGCGGGCAGAGGCGGAATCCGTGGCCGCAAACGGCGAGGCATAGGGGGCGGTGGGGTCGGCCGAGTAACCGGAGTTTGCGCCGGCCGGCTGCGGTGCGGCGTTCATGGGAGCTCCATTCCGGGCCTTGTTGCGTTGGGTCAGGTAGTAGATGAAGTAGATGGCGCCGCCCACCCAGAAGACGGTCCAGAGGAATCCGCCGAAGCCGTTGCGGCTCCAGCCCCAGAATCCGCCGCCCAGCCCGGTGAGCCCCACCACAGTGGTGATCAGGGCGCCTGTCATGCCGCTGGACCAGCGGCCGGCGCCGGCTTCCTGGACGTGGATGCGCCCGTCGGGTTCGGGAAGGACTGCCCAGGCCAGGCCGTAGAGCAGGACGCCGATTCCGGCGAAGAGGGTGAGGACAATGAAGATGCCGCGGACAATCAGCGGATCGATGCCCATCCGGTGCGCGATGCCGCTGGAGACACCGCCGATCCACCGGTCGCGTCCGCGCTGGATACCGTGGCTCCGGACCCAGGTGAAGAAGTCACCGGACTGCCCCGGCGCTTTGGCGCTGGAGTACGGGCCGGAATACGGGCCGGCATGCGGGCTTGCGTACGGGCCGGCATAGGGACCGGCGGTCGGGGGTGTGTCCTGCGAAGCAGCCGGGGGTGGCAGCAGGGGTTCGGTCGGCTGGTCCGGGTCGCTTGGGGGGAGCGGTTCGGTGGGCTGGCCGTCATCGGGGGTGGGGGTCTGGGAGTTCATACTTCGATCCTGCCGTCCGGGGCGGCGCAGCTCTACTGGGGAACACCCTGACTCGCCCCTGAGTTACCCCCGGTTCAGGCCGGAATCGGGTCCGGGGAACCCTGATCCGTGCTTGGATTGACACATGACCACCGCCCTCACCCGCCCACCGCTTGTCCGCAGCAGCGACCGCGTCATCGCGGGCGTCTGTGCCGGCCTCGCGGCGCATCTGGGCTGGCCGGTGAAAAGCGTGCGGATCGGCATGGCACTCGCGACGCTCGCCGGTGGCGCCGGGTTGGCCTTCTATGCGTGGCTGTGGATCATGGTCCCCACCGCCGACGAAAGTGCCCGGCGCAATGCCAGGCGTCCGGCGTCGCCCATTGCCCCGGCCGTCAGCCTTGACCCGGCATTCAGCGCCGGGCCGCACTCGGCGGCGCCGTCGCAGGGCTCGCCCGCGGCCGCTCCCTGGTGGGGAAATCCCGACGCCGGTGCTTTCGCCCCGGGGGGTGTTTCCGGCGGGCCCGCTGCCGGCTACGGTTCGAGCTACGGGGCCCCCGTGCGGCCGCCGTGGTTCCGGGTCCGCAGCATGCGTTATGGCAAGGAGATTCTGCTGGGCGCCGGACTCCTCCTCGTGGCGGGCATCATGATTGCCCGGCTCCTGGGCGTGGACGTGCCCCTGGAGACCCTTATCCCCGCGGCTGCCGTGCTGGGCGGTGCAGCCATCGCCTGGATGCAGCTCGACGAAACCCGCCGCGCGGGGCTCGTGGACAAAACCAAGGCCGATCAGGCAGGCGGCTGGGCGCGCCTGGCCGCCGGTCTGGCGCTGGTGGTTGCCGGCGTGCTGGTGATGGTGTCCGGTTCCGGATCCTGGGAACAGACCTGGCTGGCGCTGCTGGCGTCGGTGTCGGTGCTGGGCGGCGTGGTGCTGGTACTTCTTCCGTGGGCCCTCAAATTCTGGCGGGACCTGGAAACTGAGCGGGCGGGCCGTATCCGTGAAACGGAGCGGGCCGAGATCGCTGCCCACCTGCACGATTCCGTCCTCCAGACCCTCGCCCTGATCCAGCGGCGGGCGGGAAACGAGCACGACGTTGTCCGGCTCGCCCGGGCGCAGGAACGTGAGCTCAGGAGCTGGCTGTTCCAGGACCCGGGTAAGGAGGCGGGCCAGCTTTCGGACCGCATCAAGGCCGTGGGTGCCGAAGTGGAAGACTCGCTCGGCAACGCTGTGGAGGTGGTGAGCGTCGGGGACACAGCCATGACCGAATCCCATGAAGCCCTGGTCCAGGCCAGCCGTGAGGCGATGCTCAATGCCTCCCGGCACGGCGGCGGGACCGTCTCTGTCTACCTCGAAGTTTCCGATGGTCGGACGGAAATCTTCATCAAGGACTGGGGGCCGGGCTTCGACCTGCAGGAGGTGCCCGAAGACCGTCTCGGTGTCCGCGAATCGATCATCGGACGCATGAAACGCCACGGCGGGTCCGCCTCCATCACCAGCACGCCCAACGGCACTGAGGTGCGGCTGGGAATGCCGGCACTCCAACCGGAAAACGCGGAAGGGAAATCATGAACAACGTACAGGGGACCGGCATACAGGGGACCGGGCCCATCCGCCCCGCAACGCCGGTCAGGGTGGTCATCGTGGACGATCACGCCATCTTCCGCTCGGGACTCAAGGCCGACCTCTCTGAGAGCATCCAAGTAGTGGGGGAAGCGGCAACGGTTGAGCAGGCCATCGCGGTGATCGCGCAGGAGCGTCCGGAGGTGGTGCTCCTGGACGTGCACCTGCCCGGTGGTCTGGGTGGCGGCGGCCGGGAAGTCATCGCGGGTTCCGCGTCGCTCCTGGCCACCACCAAGTTCCTGGCCCTGAGCGTCTCCGACGCCGCCGAGGACGTGGTGTCAGTCATCCGCGCCGGTGCCCGGGGGTATGTCACCAAGACGATTTCCGGGGCCGAGATCACCGACGCCGTGTTCCGAGTCGCCGGTGGCGACGCTGTGTTCTCGCCCCGGCTGGCCGGCTTCGTGCTGGACGCCTTCGGCACCGCTCCGGCCGATATTGCCGACGACGAGCTGGACAGGCTGTCTGCCCGCGAGCTTGAAGTGATGCGTCTGATCGCCCGGGGCTACAGCTACAAGGAGGTGGCCAAGGAGCTGTTCATCAGCATCAAAACCGTGGAAACCCACGTCTCAGCGGTGCTGCGCAAACTCCAGCTCTCCAGCCGACACGAGCTGACCAAGTGGGCCGCCGAACGCCGCCTCCTCTAGCCCACCCCGGACGCTCTCTCACATAAAGTGCCTTTTTCCCCAACGCTCTCTCACTTGATGCGGCTTAAGCGCAAACGCTCTATCACTCCTAAAGGAAGTGATAGAGCGTTTGAGTATTTCCTGCAGGAAGTGAGAGAGCGTCCCTACTTGGCCTGGCCCAGGAAGTCCTGGAGCCGGGCGACGCCGGTGGCGAGGTCATCGTCGCCCAGGGCGTAGGAGAGCCGCAGGTAGCCTGAAGGGCCGAACGCCTCACCCGGTACCACGGCAACTTCAACCTCATCCAGGATCAAAGCAGCCAGTTCGGCGGAGGTCGACGGCGTTGCGGTGCCTGCCGCCGTCGGGAATTCCTTCCCCAGCAGCGCACGGACGTCCGCGTAGACGTAGAACGCACCCTTCGGCGTCGGGCATTCAACACCGTCGATCGCGTTCAGGCCGGCAACGATCGCCTTGCGGCGGCGGTCAAATGCCACCTTCATCTCGTCGACGGCGGTCAGCGGTCCGGAGACCGCGGCGAGGGCTGCGATCTGCATGATGTTAGAAACGTTGGAGGTGGCGTGCGACTGCAGGTTGGTGGCTGCCTTGATGACGTCGGCCGGGCCGATCATCCAGCCGACGCGCCAGCCGGTCATCGCATAGGTCTTGGCGACGCCGTTGAGGATGACCACTTTGTCGCCCAGTTCCGGGGCTGCGGTGGCGATGGAGGTGAACGGGACGCCGTCGTACGTCAGGTGCTCGTAGATCTCGTCGGTGACCACCCAGAGCCCCTTGGCGGCGGCCCACTTGCCGATTTCGGCGACCTGCTCGGGGCTGTAGACGGAGCCGGTGGGGTTGGACGGCGAGACAAACAGCAGGATCTTGCTCTTGTCCGTCACCGCGGCCTCAAGCTGCTCAACGGTGACCAGGTAGTCCTGCTCAGGTCCGGCGAACACCTCAACGGGGACACCGCCGGCGAGCCTGATGGCCTCCGGGTAGGTGGTCCAGAACGGCGTGGGGACAATCACTTCGTCGCCCGGATCCAACAGCGTGGCGAAGGTGTTGTACACGGCCTGCTTGCCGCCGTTCGTCACCAGCACCCGGGACGGATCCACGGCGTAGCCGGAGTCGCGGAGAGTCTTCTCGGCGATGGCTTTTTTGAGCTCCGGCAGGCCGGCGGCGGGGGAGTAGCGGTGGTACTTGGGCTGGCCGGCGGCCTCAATCGACGCCTTGACGATGTAGTCCGGGGTGGGGAAGTCCGGTTCCCCTGCCCCGAAGCCAATAACGGGCCGGCCAGCTGCCTTCAGCGCCTTGGCCTTGGCATCAACGGCCAGGGTTGCGGATTCGGCAATAGCGGAAATGCGCTTGGAAACGCGGGCGGCAGACATGGCAGGGTCCGTTCTTCGCTTGCAGCCCGGAGGCTGAATGGTGGAATTCGACGTGGTCTACTCTATGCTGTTCAGCGGATCGTTCGGGCTGCCGGCGTGGATGTGACTGCAGGTCAAGTCACCCACCAGGGCGGATTGGACGGTCCGGAATGAGGCTGGTTCGACGTAGACGAAGTTGTTGCGTAGACTGGTTCTCCGGTGTTGAAAACACGGATGATGACGTGCGCCCCAGTGCAAACTGCGGAAGTTTGTCAGGATGCTGTTTTCGATCCATAGGGTAGTGGCGCAATTGGTAGCGCAGCGGTCTCCAAAACCGCAGGTTGCAGGTTCGAGTCCTGTCTGCCCTGCGCAAGCTGTTCCGGCGGAATGCCGGAGCAAGCGCAGCAACCATGGTTCTGATCAGAACCGGGTAATCCAACATTGCAAAGATGAGCGAGGACCAGGTGACCGAAACAGCTGCCAGCAGCTCCAAGGGCCGCCCAGCTAAGAAGGACGCCAAGGCAAACTTCTTCGCTCGTATTGCACTCTTCATTCGCCAGGTCATCGGCGAACTGAAGAAGGTTGTTGCACCAACCCGCAAGGAACTGATCAACTACACGCTCGTGGTGCTGGTGTTCGTGGCCATCATGATGGTGATCGTCAGCCTGCTGGACATCGGTTTTGGAACCGCGGTCAGCTGGGTCTTCGGCGGGATAGCTCCCGGGGACCGCTAAGGCATATCGTCCGCAGGCCGCGTGGCCTTGTCCGGGTAAACCGGAAGAATCCACGCGGTGTGCGGAATTGAGCCATTTAAATAGGCATGTTAGGCAATGAGGAAGCAGGAGACCAAGTGTCTGAGCAGGAGCTCGAGGTAACCGAGACTGAGCTGGAAGAGTCCACGGACAACACGGCGGCCCCCACGGCTGAAGCCGGTGAAGAGTCCGAGGTTGAGTCCGCTGCGCCCGAATCCGCCGACGCCGATTCCGCCGACGATTCAGACGATTCAGAGGGTGCCGATTCAGAGGGTGACGCCGTAGAAGGCGAACCTGCTGAGGGCGACTCGGAGGGCGACGACGCTGATGCAGACGCCCTGGCAGCCGCGGCCGCCAAGGCCGAGGTTGACCCCGCCGACGAATTCAAAGCCAAGCTGCGCCGCCAGGAGGGTGACTGGTACGTCATCCACTCCTACGCCGGCTACGAAAACCGCGTCAAGGCCAACCTTGAGACCCGCATCCAGACCCTGGACATGGAAGATTACATCTTCGAAATCCAGGTGCCCATGGAAGAGGTCGTTGAGATCAAGAACGCTCAGCGCAAGGTCATCAACCGCGTCCGGATCCCCGGCTACGTCCTGGTCCGCATGGACCTGACGGATGCCTCCTGGGGCGCCGTCCGCCACACTCCCGGTGTTACCGGCTTCGTGGGCAACGCCCACAACCCGGTGCCGCTGCGCCTCGACGAAGTCTTCTCCATGCTCGCGCCGGTCTTCGAAGAAGAGCAGGCCGAAAAGGGCAAGCCCGTCAAGCACGCTGCCGCCCAGATCGACGTCGACTTCGAGGTCGGCGAATCGGTCATCGTCAAGGAAGGTCCGTTCGAGACCCTCCCCGCCACGATCTCCGAGATCAAGGTGGAATCCCAGACCCTCGTGGTGCTCGTGTCGATCTTCGAACGCGAAACCCCGGTCACGCTGGCATTCAACCAGGTCAGCAAGATCTAGTTACCCGCACAGAATTCGTTCCGGACTGCCCGCTTAGCAGCCCCGGAACGGCCGGTCGCCTCGCCATGGCGGCCAACAACCTGAGGCACGCTCCTGTGTCCCAGGAAGATATTGAGAGAAGGACCTTACATTGGCTCCCAAGAAGAAGGTCACCGGCCTCATCAAGCTGCAGATCCAGGCAGGCGCCGCTAACCCGGCCCCGCCGATCGGTCCTGCGCTTGGCCAGCACGGTGTCAACATCATGGAATTCTGCAAGGCGTACAACGCTGCCACAGAAGCCCAGCGCGGAAACGTTATCCCCGTGGAAATCACGGTCTACGAAGACCGTTCCTTCACGTTCATCACCAAGACCCCGCCGGCTGCAGAGCTCATCAAGAAGGCTGCAGGCGTTGCCAAGGGTTCACCCACCCCGCACACCGTCAAGGTTGCCAAGCTGACCCAGGCCCAGGTCAACGAGATCGCCACCACCAAGATGGAAGATCTCAACGCCACCAGCCTCGAAGGCGCAGCGAAGATCATCGCCGGTACCGCCCGCTCCATGGGTATCACCGTAGAGGGCTAATAGCCTTCACCGTCGGGAAACCGGCACCACTGCCGGACAACCGGCACAAACCGTAATGCCGCAGGGTCCTCCCAGGATCCTCGGCTGTGGCAGGGCCCAGCGCGGTCCGCAGACCACAACTGCACAAGGAGAAATAAGCAGCATGGCAAAGCGCAGCAAAGCATATGAGGCAGCAGCCGCCAAGATCGACGCGGAGAACTTCTACGCGCCGTTCGAGGCAGTAACGCTCGCCAAGGACACCAACCCGTCCAAGTTCGACGCCACCGTTGAGGTTGCCTTCCGCCTGGGCGTTGACCCTCGCAAAGCTGACCAGATGGTCCGCGGCACCGTTATCCTGCCCCACGGCACCGGTAAGGTCTCCCGCGTCCTGGTCTTCGCAACGGGCGACAAGGCTGAGGCAGCAATCGCTGCCGGCGCCGACTTTGTTGGTTCCGATGACCTGATCGAAAAGATCGCAGCCGGCTGGACCGACTTCGATGCAGCCGTAGCCACCCCTGACCTCATGGGCAAGGTTGGCCGTCTTGGTAAGGTCCTGGGTCCCCGTAACCTGATGCCGAACCCGAAGACCGGCACCGTGACCGCAGACGTGGCCAAGGCTGTCAACGACATCAAGGGTGGCAAGATCGACTTCCGCGTCGACAAGCACTCGAACCTGCACTTCATCATCGGAAAGGTTTCCTTCGACGCCATCAAGCTGGCCGAGAACTACGCAGCAGCACTGGAAGAGGTGCTTCGTTTGAAGCCGTCCGCTTCCAAGGGCCGGTACATCCAGAAGGCCACCGTGGCCACCACGTTCGGTCCCGGCATCTCCGTCGACCCCAACGTCACGAAGGTCCTGACCGAGGTCTAGTCCTCAACAGCACTTCGGCCGGCTTATCCCGGCACACCTAAGGACCGTCCGGCACTGCGCCGGACGGTCCTTTTGCTTACCCAAGGACCCTGGACCAAACGGCCTCCGCCTGCCCTCGACCAAACCCAACGGATGGTTAGGATGGGGCATGACCGGTCAGCAGCTGATGATCACCGCAGGGGCCATTCCTTCAGCGCTCGACGCCGGGACAGACCACAGTGCCGGCGGCACCGGCGGCGTGATGGACTTCTTCGAGTGCCACGCCCTGCGCGAGAAGCATGAACTGGAGAAATGGGGTGACCTGGACCGCTGCCCCACGGCCATGGAGAGCCTGGAATACTGGCGCGGCAATGAGTATGAGGAACGCCGCCTTTTCGTAGCACGGCTGGGCCAGGAAACCGTGGGTACCTGCTCCGTAACCCTGCCCCTGCGTGAGAACACGTCCACGGCAGGGATCATGGTGGACGTGGCGGCAGCCTTCCGGCGGCGGGGTTGGGGCCGCCGGCTGCTGGAGCACGCCGAGGCGGTGGCCGCGGACAGCGCCGCACTTCCTTGGATGCGTACTGTGAGCTGCCCGCCGGGCCGGTGGAGAACGCGGCCCGGTTGATCCCCGCCAAATCCGGCGCGGTCGGGCTCCCCGCAGATGATCCTGCCGTGGCCTTTGCAGCCGGTGCGGGCTACGAACTTGAGCAGGTGGAGAGGTCTAGCCGGCTAACGCTGCCGGTCCCGGCGAACCAGCTGGACACGCTGGAGATGGAGGCGTGTTCACGGGCAACCGGCTACGTCCTGGTGGGCTGGTCTGATACGTGTCCTGACGAACTCCTGGCTGAATGCGCAGTTCTCAAGAACCGGATGAGCAAGGATGTCCCCATTGCCGGACTGGACTGGGAAGCCGGGGACTGGGACCCTGCCAGGCACCGCGGGAAGAGGCTGGGATTGCTGATCAAGGCCGCGAACCTTCGAGCCGCCCAGCATCGATGGCCGGCGGCGCGGTCGGTGCTGACATGGAACGCAGTGGAAAACCGGCATATGCTGGCGATAAATAATTTGCTTGGATTCAAACCTGCTGGTTATGAGGGCGAATGGCAGAAACGGCTGGGATGACGCACCTTATGGCAGAAGACGTACGGATAGAGCAGCTGTGGATCCCGGACACCCTGGACGCACCTGACGCGGTGGATTTCCTGGCTGCCGTGGAGGTGGGCCGCAAGGTACGGATGCAGACCTGGGGCAGCGACGACCTCGCGTACACGCCGCTGGAGAAGCTCCTGGAGCTGGCCGATCCCTATGAGCGCCAGGTCATCCTGGTGGCCAAGGCCGGAGAACAGATCATCGGCACGGTGGACATTGCCCTGCCGCTGACCGACAACCTGGACATGGCGGAGTTCACCCTGGACATCCTGCCGGAATTCCAGCGCCAGGGAGTGGGCCGCAAGCTGCTCCTCGCGGCTGAACACCTGGCGCGCAGCGAGGGCCGCACGCTGATCCTCGTTGACACCAACCATCCCGGCGCGTCCCTGCACGAGTTCGAGACGGCCCAGCTGGTGCCGGGTTCAGGCCAGGGCTTTGTGCCGTTGGACAGCCGAGAAGTCGAATTCGCGCGCCGGACGGGCTACACGCTTCAGCACATCGAACAGTTCAGCTCCTGTGCACTGCCGCTGGACACCAAACTCGTGGCCGATCTCCAGGCCGAGGCGGATGAAGCCAACAACGCGCGGTACCGGCTCCATCACTGGACGGACCGTTGCCCGGATGAGTGGCTGGAAGCCGTGGCCGTGCTTGAGAACCAGGCGGGCGCCGACGTCGATCCTTCCCTTGAGACTCCCGTTGAGCAGGACATGGTGTTCGACGGCGGCATCCTCCGCGAGGCCGAAGAGGTCACCATCGCGCAGGGGCGGCGGACGGTGGTCACCGCCGTCGAGCATCTGGCCACCGGGGCCCTGGTGGGCCTGACCACCATCAGTGTCCTGGCCCACCGGCCCGATGTGGTGTTCCAGGACGACACCCTGGTCCTGCATGAGCACCGCGGGAACAAGCTGGGGCTGCTGATCAAGGTGGCCAACATGGAGCGGCTCACCGAGCAGTTCCCCGATGCCCGTGTCATCTACACCTGGAACGCCCCCGAGAACAGGTACTTGCTGACTGTCAACCAGCAGCTCGGCTTCACCACCGCCGGCGTGACCGGCATCTGGCAGAAGGAACTTCCGTACCTGGGGACCAGCAAGAGCTAAGGCCGATTTGGTGGTCCGGCTGGCCGTCCCGTAAGCTTGAACTACCAAAGACCGTCGGTTGTTGGAAATCCATTCTCCTGAACGCAGCTCAACTCTGCAGTTGCGTGCGGGAGATCAAATGTATTTCTGGACGAAGGACCCTGAACATAGGGCGGCCGGCGCAGGTGAACGAAGCAACGCTCCACAGTGAAAGCCGTGTTGAGCCAAGCCCCGTGCATCTGCGCGGGGCGTTTTTTAGTTTTAGCTCATCTGAGCGGGGACCGTCGCATACCGGCACTATCCCCGGAAGGAGGGTTATGGCAACGCCTACAAAGGTTTCAGCAGTAGCTGAGATCACTAACGATTTCAAGGAATCGAACGCCGCTGTCCTGACCGAATACCGCGGGCTCACCGTTGCACAGCTCAAGCAGCTGCGTGTTTCTCTCGGCCAGGACACCAAGTTCTCGGTCGTCAAGAACACCCTGACCGCCATTGCAGCCAAGGAAGCTGGTGTCGAAGCATTCAACGACCAGCTCTCCGGCCCCACTGCAATCGCGTTCATCAAGGGTGACGCAGTTGCCGCTGCCAAGAGCCTGACGGATTTTGCCAAGGCCAACAAGCAGCTGGTTATCAAGACCGGTTACTTCGAGGGCAAGGCACTGAACGCGAGCGAAGTCGCTGCCCTGGCAGCACTCGAGTCCCGCGAGCTGCAGCTCGCCAAGGTTGCAGGCATCCTCAAGGCTCCTGCTGCCGCCGCTGCACGCACCATTGACGCACTGCGCCTCAAGCTCGAAGAAGCGAACGGTTCACCGGCAGTTGCCGAGGCTCCCGCCGCGGAAGAAGCTCCGGCCGCAGACGAAGCCCCCGAAGCAGCTGCAGAGGCTCCCGCCGAAGCGCCCGCTGCCGAAGAGAACTAGTTTCTCTTCACCCACCAGACTCCGGTGTGAAGGCAATGGCCCAGGCCGCCAAGCACCACCTATAGGAAGGACGCCACACCATGGCGAAGCTCACCAACGAAGAGCTCATTGAAGCTTTCAAGGAACTGACCATCATCGAGCTCTCCGAGTTCGTCAAGCTCTTCGAAGAGACCTTCGAAGTTACTGCAGCTGCAGTTGCTGTTGCTGGCCCCGCCGGTGGCGGCGCAGCTGAAGAAGCTGAAGAGCAGACTGAATTCGACGTTATCCTCGAATCAGCTGGCGAAAAGAAGATCGCAGTGATCAAGGAAGTTCGCGCAATCACTTCCCTGGGTCTGAAGGAAGCTAAGGACGTTGTTGACAGCGCCCCCAAGGCTGTCCTCGAAGGCGTCACCAAGGAAGCTGCCGAAAAGGCAGTGGAACAGCTCCAGGCTGCCGGCGCAACCGTTACCCTCAAGTAACTCACGCCGCTTCACGGAAAACCCCGTCCACTTCGGTGGGCGGGGTTTTCCTGCATTTAACCCAAGTAGGTCGCACTAACTGTCGTTATGAGCGCTCAAAACGACAGTTAGTGCGACCTACTTGCGTGTGGTGCCTAGTTCGGTTCGGAGATATCGGCGACGACGGCGCCCAGTGCTGCGGTGAGCGCATCGGCGTCCACAAACGCGCTGTAGCCGTGTTCGCCGGCGCCCATGGAGATCCGGCGGCCGGCGATGGTGGCGTCCGCGTACACCGGCCAGGCGGTGGTGCTGCCGAGCGGGGTGATGGTCCCGCGTTCATAGCCGGTCGCACCAAGCGCCACGTCCGCGGGCGGCAACGAGAGCTTGTTGACGCCCACCAGGGTCCGCAGTTTTGGCCAGGAGATCTGCCGGTCACCCGGAATCAGCGCGAACAGGAACGTCCCGTCCTTGTGCTTGACCACCAGGGACTTCACGATGTCCGCGGGCGTGATGCCCAGAATCCCGGCAGCCTCCTCGAGGCTCCGCGCGGCCAGCCGCTCCACCAGCTGCACGTCCAAGCCGCGCGCGGCGGCGTCGGCAAGGAAGCGCTGACGTCCGACGGCGGCGCCCGCGTTGTGGACCTGCCCCACCATCAGTTCCTGCCCACCATTATTCCGTGCCCGCCATCAGTCCCGGTACAGCAGGAGCGCTTCGCCCTGACCGCCGCCGCCGCACAGGGAGACCGCGGCCCTGCCGCTGCCCCGCCGTTTGAGTTCATGGGCCGCGTGCAGCGCCAACCGCGCACCGGACGCCCCGATCGGGTGGCCCAGGGCAATGGCGCCCCCGTGGATGTTGCACTTCTCCAGCGGGTAGTCCAGGTCTTTCAGCGACTGCACCGCGACCGAACCGAACGCTTCGTTAATTTCGATGAAGTCAAGGTCGGCGGTGCTCCATTCCGCCCGCTGCAGTGCGTTCATGATGGCGTGGGACGGCTGCGAATGCAGGGAATTGTCCGGACCGGCAACCTGTCCGGGCTTTCCCACCACAGCCAGGTATTCCAGGCCGTTCTCCTCCGCGAATCGGCGCGATGCCAGCACCAGTGCGGAGGCGCCGTCGGACAGGGGAGAGGAGTTGCCGGCGGTGATGGTTCCGTCGCTGACAAAGGCGGCCCGGAGCCCGGCCAAGGACTCGATGGACGTGTTGGGCCGTACCCCTTCATCCGTGGAGACGACGATGGGATCTCCCTTGCGCTGCTTGACGCTGATGGGTGCGATCTCGTCGTCGAAGACGCCGTTCTTCGCCGCCAGCGCCGCACGCTGGTGCGAGTGGGCGGCCACGTTGTCCTGCGAGGTCCGGTCAATGCCCAGGGTCAGGTTCTTGGTTTCGGTGGACAGGCCCATGGACTGGCCGTCGAACGCATCCGTGAGGCCGTCGTGCGCCGCAACATCCAGCGCCTGGATGGCGCCATAGGTCCAGCCCTGGCGGGAACCCGGCAGCAGGTGAGGCGCACGGGTCATGGATTCCTGGCCGCCGGCCACGACGACGGTGGCGTCGCCGCTGCGGATCATCCTGGCGGCGTCGATCACCGCGGTCAGCCCGGACAGGCACACCTTGTTGATGGTGACGGTCGGAACGTTCCAGCCGATTCCCGCTCCGATGGCGCTCTGGCGTGCGGGGTTCTGCCCGGCGCCGGCCTGCAGTACCTGGCCCATGATGACGGCGTCCACCTGGCCGGCGTCCACGCCGCTCGCTGCAATCGCGGACCTGATCGCGTGCGCTCCCAGTTCGACGGCGGTGAAGCTCGCCAACTGCCCGTTGAGCCGGCCCTGCGGGGTGCGCGCACCGGCCAGGATGACCACGTCAGTGTTGTCGTTGGAGTTGCCCATTGTGATCTCTTCCGCTCTGAATCGATGTACTTCCAAGGCTACCGTGAGGCATGTCACCTATTTATCCAAACGCCGCAGGGGTGCCGATGATTCCAATCCTGCCGGCCGTGGCCACCAGGGGAGAACTACCCATCCGCCGGTTGTGCGCGAGGTCGCGGTGGTGCGTAGGGTGGACGGCGAAGACGAAAGCAACAGAGCGACGCAAGAACATCAGAGCAACGCAAAACAGGGAGCAGCAGCATCTTGAAGAAAATCCTCGCCGCGGCAGCCATGGCCAGCCTCGCCGGACTCACCGCCTGCAGCGTTGCCACTCCTGCGCCGGACAGCACTTCATCCACAGCAGCCCCCACTGCGTCCACGTCGGCACCTTCCACCGCATCGCCGTCGCGCTCTTCCATTCCGTCAGCAGCGCCCCAGGCCGGCGGTGTTAAGGGAGCCTGCGAGACGTTCAACTCGCTCTACGCCGACTACAAGGCCATCCAGGACGATTCCAACGCCTACGAGGACATCTACTTTGCCGCCCAGGACGCCAAGGACACGGTGTCGGGGAACCTGGTGGGACTGTTTACCTCGCTCAGCGTCCTCGCGCTTGACCACTCCACGGCCGCGAAAAGCGGCGGCGATCCCGAGCAGACTTCCAAGGATGGTGTGCGTGATGCTGTCTTCGCAAACGCCCAGGCCTGCACGGCTGAGGACGTTACGCTGCGGCTCTGATGCCGCTTCCGGTATCAAGAAATCAGTGCTTGCAATAAGTCCGGTTGTGGGGTAGACACGTAATTGGTTTTGCCGTATCGTAGATATTTGCGTCTTCCCTGTTTACCTTCAGCCTTCATATAGCGGTGGGCTTTGCCTGGCAGCTGACCATCAACGTGCCGTCAACAACGTCATTGTATGGAAAGCCCCGGCCCGGGTCATATAGCGGAACCGGATGGTAGCACTGCGGAGTCATTCCGCAGGGTGCACAGCGGGGGAGATCTGAAAACGCCTGAAGGTCTGTGGAAGGATCCCTCTTGGTCGCCTCGAGCACCTCTAATAACGAAACCGCTAACACCGCCGACAGCACTGATGGTGCCACTCGCCGGCTCTCATTCGCAAAGATTCACGAACCGCTGGACGTTCCGAATCTCCTTGCCCTGCAGACGGACAGCTTCGACTGGCTGGTCGGAAACGAACGCTGGCAGGCGCGCGTAGCGAAGGCCGTCGAAGAAAACGATCTCAGCGTCGCCACCTCGTCCGGACTGTCGGACATCTTTGAAGAGATCTCCCCGATCGAGGACTTCCAGGGCACCATGTCCCTGAGCTTCTCCGATCCGGAGTTCGCTGACCCGAAGTACACCATGGCCGAGTGCAAGGACCGGGACGCAACGTACTCGGCACCGCTGTACGTCAAGGCCGAGTTCATGAACAACAACACGGGCGAAATCAAGCAGCAGACCGTGTTCATGGGCGACTTCCCCCTCATGACGGAGAAGGGCACCTTCGTCGTCAACGGCACCGAGCGTGTGGTCGTCTCCCAGCTGGTCCGTTCACCGGGCGCCTACTTTGAGCGCACCGCCGACAAGACCAGTGACAAGGACATCTTCACTGCCAAGATCATCCCGTCCCGCGGTGCATGGTTTGAACTCGAAATCGACAAGCGCGACCAGGTCGGCGTTCGCCTCGACCGCAAGCGCAAGCAGTCCGTCACCGTTCTGCTGAAGGCCCTCGGCTGGACCGAAGGCCAGATCCTCGAAGAGTTCGGCCAGTACGACTCCATGCGTGCAACGCTGGAGAAGGACGCCACCGAGACCCGCGAAGACGCGTTGCTGGACATCTACCGGAAGCTGCGACCGGGCGAGCCGCCCACAGTCGAGGCTGCCCAGTCACTCCTGGACAACCTGTACTTCAACTCCAAGCGCTACGATCTGGCCAAGGTTGGCCGTTACAAGATCAACCGCAAGCTTGGCATCGACCGCTCCCTTGGCGACAAGGAAGCTTCTGTCCTGCACGTTGAAGACATCGTGGCCATGATCAAGTTCCTGGTTGCCCTGCACGCCGGCGAGAAGACCCTCACCGGCAAGCGCGACGGCCAGGACCACGAGCTGCGCGTTGAGATCGATGACATCGACCACTTCGGCAACCGTCGTATCCGCGCCGTCGGCGAGCTCATCGAGAACCAGGTCCGCACCGGCCTGTCCCGTATGGAGCGCGTTGTCCGCGAGCGGATGACCACCCAGGACGTCGAGGCCATCACGCCGCAGACACTGATCAACATCCGCCCTGTTGTTGCAGCCATCAAGGAGTTCTTCGGAACTTCCCAGCTGTCACAGTTCATGGACCAGAACAACCCGCTGTCGGGTCTGACCCACAAGCGCCGTCTGTCCGCGCTTGGCCCGGGTGGTCTGTCCCGTGACCGCGCAGGCATGGAAGTTCGAGACGTTCACCCGTCCCACTACGGACGTATGTGCCCCATCGAAACCCCTGAAGGCCCGAACATTGGTCTGATCGGTTCGCTGGCATCCTACGGCCGCATCAACCCGTTCGGCTTCATCGAGACTCCTTACCGTCTCGTCGCTGAAGGCGTTGTCTCCGACGAGGTCCAGTACCTCACGGCCGACGACGAGGCAGAGGTCCTGATCGCCCAGGCCAACGCTCCGCTGGATGAGAACAAGAAGTTCGCCGAAGAGACCGTCCTGGTCCGCGCCCGTGGTGGTGGAGGCGAGCCTGTGCTCGTTCCCGCCGGCGAGGTCGAGTTCATGGACGTTTCCCCGCGCCAGATGGTGTCCGTGGCTACCGCCCTGATCCCGTTCCTCGAGCATGACGATGCTAACCGCGCACTCATGGGTGCCAACATGCAGCGCCAGGCCGTGCCGCTGGTCCGTTCCGAGGCCCCGTTCGTGGGTACCGGCATGGAGCGCGCCGCAGCCGTCGACGCCGGTGATGTCACCATTGCGAAGAAGGCCGGTGTGGTTACCGAGGTCTCCGCTGAGCTCGTCATTATGCTCAACGACGACGGTACGGAAACCAACTACCGCATCAACAAGTTCGCACGCTCCAACCAGGGCAACTGCTACAACAATCGTGTCCTGGTGAACGAAGGCCAGCGCCTCGAGGTCGGCGGCATCATCGCCGACGGTCCGGCAACGGACCAGGGCGAACTCGCCCTCGGTAAGAACCTGCTCGTGGCATTCATGTCATGGGAAGGCCACAACTTCGAGGACGCCATCATCCTCTCGCAGCGCATTGTTGCCGAGGACGTTCTTTCCTCCATCCACATCGAGGAGCACGAGATCGATGCCCGCGACACCAAGCTTGGTGCCGAGGAAATCACCCGTGACATCCCCAACGTGTCCGAGGAAGTCCTGGCAGGCCTGGACGAGCGCGGTATCATCCACATCGGTGCCGAAGTTGAAGCCGGCGACATCCTGGTCGGAAAGGTCACCCCGAAGGGTGAAACCGAACTGACCCCGGAAGAACGCCTGCTGCGTGCCATCTTCGGTGAAAAGTCCCGCGAAGTGCGCGACACCTCCCTGAAGGTTCCGCACGGCGAGTCCGGCACCGTCATCGGCGTCCGCGTCTTCGACCGCGACAACGACGACGAACTGCCCCCGGGCGTGAACCAGCTGGTGCGCGTCTACGTGGCCGCCAAGCGCAAGATCACCGACGGCGACAAGCTCGCCGGCCGTCACGGCAACAAGGGCGTTATCTCCAAGATCCTCCCGATCGAGGACATGCCCTTCCTCGCCGACGGTACCCCCGTTGATATTGTCCTGAACCCGCTGGGTGTTCCGGGCCGTATGAACGTCGGCCAGGTGCTGGAAACGCACCTCGGCTGGGTTGCCAAGACCGGTTGGAAGATCGAAGGCGAGCCCGAGTGGATGAAGCAGCTGCCGAACCTGCCGCGCGAGAGTGGCCAGACCACTGTTGCAACGCCGGTGTTCGATGGCGCCCGTGAAGAGGAAATCACGGGTCTGCTGGACTCCACCAACGTCACCCGCGACGGCGACCGCCTGATCAACTCCTCAGGCAAGACCCGCCTCTTCGACGGCCGCTCCGGCGAGCCGTTCCCGGATCCGATCTCGGTCGGCTACATGTACATCCTGAAGCTCCACCACCTGGTGGACGACAAGATCCACGCCCGCTCCACTGGCCCGTACTCCATGATCACGCAGCAGCCGCTGGGTGGTAAGGCACAGTTCGGTGGCCAGCGCTTCGGTGAGATGGAAGTGTGGGCGCTGGAAGCTTATGGCGCCGCGTACACGCTCCAGGAACTCCTCACCATCAAGTCGGATGATATCCACGGTCGTGTCAAGGTCTACGAAGCAATCGTCAAGGGCGAGAACATCCCCGAGCCGGGCGTTCCTGAGTCCTTCAAGGTCTTGATCAAGGAAATGCAGTCGCTGTGCCTGAACGTGGAAGTACTCTCCACGGACGGAACCACAATTGAAATGCGTGACTCTGATGACGCAGTCTTCACGGCTGCGGAAGAACTGGGCATCGATCTGTCTCGTGCAGAGCCCAGTTCCGTAGAAGAGGTTTAGCAGGTTGATGTCCGGGGAAAAGCAAGCGGCCCCGCCGCGCTGCCTTTTCCCCGGCATCACCTCCCTCTTCCCGTAACCAAGACTTCAGAATTTAGAGAACAAGAGAGAACAGGGACCATATGTCCAGCGAATCCTCCTTCGGCCTCATGCAGATCGGCCTCGCCACCGCGGATGACATCCGTGGCTGGTCTTACGGCGAGGTTAAGAAGCCGGAAACCATCAACTACCGCACGCTCAAGCCCGAGAAGGACGGCCTCTTCTGCGAGAAGATCTTCGGCCCTTCCCGCGACTGGGAATGCTACTGCGGTAAGTACAAGCGCGTGCGCTTCAAGGGCATTATCTGCGAGCGGTGTGGCGTTGAAGTCACCCGTGCGAAGGTCCGCCGTGAGCGCATGGGCCACATCGAGCTGGCCGCCCCGGTCACGCACATCTGGTACTTCAAGGGTGTTCCGTCCCGCTTGGGCTACCTCCTTGACTTGGCACCGAAGGACCTCGAAAAGGTCATCTACTTCGCTGCCTACATGATCACCAGCGTCGACGCCGACAGCCGCCACGAGGAACTGCCCAACCTGCAGGTTGAGCACGACATCGAGAAGAAGCAGCTGATCGACAACCGCGACTCCGACATCGCCACGATCGCCCGTGACCTCGAAAACGAGATCGCGCGCCTCGAAGGTGAAGGTGCCAAGGCTGCCGACAAGAAGAAGGCCCGCGACTCCGCGGACCGTCAGATGGCCAACGTGCGTAAGCGTGCCGACGCCGAGATCGAGCGGCTCGAGCAGGTCTGGGACCGTTTCAAGAACCTGAAGGTCGCAGACCTCGAAGGCGACGAAGGCCTCTACCGCGAGCTGCGCGACCGCTACGGCATGTACTTCGAAGGCTCCATGGGTGCCGAAGCGATCAAGAAGCGTCTTGAGAACTTCGACATGCAGGCCGAGTCTGACCTGCTGCGCGACATCATCGCCAACGGCAAGGGCCAGCGCAAGACCCGCGCCCTGAAGCGCCTGAAGGTGGTCAACGCGTTCCTGACCACCAACAACAGCCCGCTCGGCATGGTGTTGGACGCCGTCCCGGTGATCCCGCCGGAACTGCGCCCGATGGTCCAGCTGGACGGTGGCCGCTTCGCGACCTCCGACCTCAACGACCTCTACCGTCGTGTGATCAACCGCAACAACCGCCTCAAGCGCCTGCTTGACCTCGGTGCCCCGGAGATCATCGTCAACAACGAGAAGCGCATGCTTCAGGAAGCTGTTGACAGCCTCTTCGACAACGGCCGTCGCGGCCGTCCGGTCACCGGTCCTGGCAACCGTCCGCTGAAGTCCCTGAGCGACATGCTCAAGGGCAAGCAGGGCCGTTTCCGCCAGAACCTCCTCGGCAAGCGCGTTGACTACTCCGGCCGTTCGGTCATCGTCGTCGGCCCGCAGCTGAAGCTGCACCAGTGTGGTCTGCCCAAGCAGATGGCACTGGAGCTCTTCAAGCCGTTCGTGATGAAGCGCCTGGTTGACCTCAACCACGCACAGAACATCAAGTCGGCCAAGCGCATGGTTGAGCGTTACCGTCCGCAGGTCTGGGACGTGCTGGAAGAGATCATCACCGAACACCCGGTGCTGCTCAACCGTGCACCCACCCTGCACCGCCTTGGCATCCAGGCTTTCGAACCGCAGCTTGTTGAAGGTAAGGCAATCCAGCTCCACCCGCTGGTTTGTGGCGCCTTCAACGCTGACTTCGACGGCGACCAGATGGCAGTCCACCTGCCGCTGAGCCCCGAGGCCCAGGCCGAGGCACGCATCCTGATGCTGTCCTCGAACAACATCCTGAAGCCGTCCGACGGCCGCCCGGTCACCCTGCCTTCGCAGGATATGATCATCGGCCTCTACCACCTGACCACCAAGCGTGTTGGTTCAGCTGGCGAAGGCCGCGTCTTCTCCTCGGTTGCCGAAGCCATCATGGCCTACGACCTCCGCGAGCTGCACTTGAACTCGCAGGTCAGGATCCGTCTTGAAGGCTTCGTTCCGTACCAGGGCTGGGAAGCTCCGGAAGGCTGGGAGGCCGGCCAGCCGGTTATCGTCCAGACCTCCCTGGGCCAGGTCATCTTCAATGAGACCCTGCCGGCCGATTACCCGTGGGTTGAGAACGTTGCGGACAAGGGCGAACTGTCCACGATCGTCAACGACCTCGCCGAGCGCTACCCGAAGGTGGTCACGGCGGCAACGCTGGACAACCTGAAGGATGCCGGTTTCTACTGGGCCACCCGGTCCGGTGTCACCGTCGCCATCTCGGACATCGAGGTACCCAAGGACAAGCCGAAGATCCTGGCCGGTTACGAAATCATGGCTGCCAAGATCCAGGGCCAGTACGACAAGGGCCTGATCGACGACGACGAGCGTCGCCAGGAACTGATCGAGATCTGGAACAAGGCAACGAACGAGATCGCCCAGGTGATGCGTGACAACCTGTCGCCGATGAACACCATCAACCGTATGGTGTCCTCCGGTGCACGTGGTAACTGGATGCAGGTCCGTCAGATCGCGGGTATCCGTGGCCTGGTGGCCAACCCTAAGGGTGAAATCATCCCGCGTCCCATCAAGTCCTCCTACCGCGAGGGCCTGTCGGTGCTGGAATACTTCATCGCCACGCACGGTGCCCGTAAGGGTCTGGCTGACACCGCACTGCGTACCGCCAACTCGGGTTACCTGACCCGTCGTCTGGTGGACGTGTCGCAGGACGTCATCGTCCGCGAAGAGGACTGCGGCACCGAGCGCGGCCTGGTCACGCCAATCGCCGTGCCGGACGCCAACGGCGAGCTGGTCCTGGACGAGAACGTCGAGAACAGCGCCTACGCTCGTACGCTCGCTGTTGACGTTGTGGACTCCAAGGGCAATGTCCTTGCAGCCGGCGGCACCGACTGCGGCGACGTCGTTATCGCTGAGCTGTTCGCAGCCGGCATCACCGAGGTCAAGGTCCGCTCCGTACTCACCTGTGAGTCCAGCGTCGGCACCTGCGCCCTGTGCTACGGCCGTTCGCTGGCCACCGGCAAGACCGTGGACATCGGCGAGGCCGTGGGCATCATCGCCGCACAGTCCATCGGTGAGCCCGGTACCCAGCTGACCATGCGTACGTTCCACACCGGTGGTGCTGTTTCCGCCACCGGTGGAGAGGACATCACCCAGGGTCTGCCGCGTATCCAGGAGCTCTTCGAAGCCCGTACTCCGAAGGGTGTCGCACCGATTGCTGAAGCAGCCGGCCGCATCGCCATCGAAGAGTCCGAGCGCCAGATGCGCCTGGTCATCACTCCGGATGACGGCTCTGAAGAGATCGCCTACCCGGTCCTGCGCCGTTCACGCCTCCTCATCGAGGATGGCGAGCACGTCACAGTAGGCCAGAAGCTCATCAACGGTCCGGTGGATCCCAAGCAGGTTCTGCGCATCATGGGTCCCCGTGCCGCGCAGAAGTTCCTGGTGGACGAGGTCCAGGGCGTGTACCGCAGCCAGGGCATCGGTATCCACGACAAGCACGTCGAGGTTATCGTCCGCCAGATGCTGCGCCGCGTCACGGTCATCGAGTCCGGCGAATCGGATCTGCTGCCCGGCGAGCTCGCCGAGCGCAGCCGCTTCGAGGAGGCCAACCGCCGCGTTGTGTCCGAGGGCAAGACTCCGGCTTCCGGACGTCCTGAGCTCATGGGCATCACCAAGGCGTCCCTGGCCACCGAGTCCTGGCTGTCCGCAGCTTCCTTCCAGGAGACCACCCGCGTCCTGACGCAGGCGGCCATGGAAGGCAAGAGCGATCCGCTGCTCGGCCTCAAGGAGAACGTCATCATCGGTAAGCTGATCCCGGCGGGCACGGGTCTCCCGCGCTACACCGAGGTCACCGTGGAGCCCACTGAGGAAGCGAAGGCCAACCTGTTCACCGGCCCCAGCGCGTTCAGTGACTTCTCGTACGACTCCCTGGGCGGCGACGGAGCTCCTGAGTTCCACGCCATCCCGCTGGATGACTACGATCTCGGCAACGATTTCCGCTAGTCGATTGCGTTGAAAGGCCCCGCCTCCACTCTGTGGCGGCGGGGCCTTTCGTCTACGCCCGATTAAGGGCCCGGTTCCAGCCGTGCTAAACTTTGTGTAATTGTTCTGTGTGGCAGTGGATGAAGGCCGCCGCAGCATCATTTTGGTTTTGTTCTCATGATGCTGGGTGGAGCTTGTTTCCGGGTTGCGGGTAAGGTGCGCAACGAATGCCACGCTTTTGCACGCCTACGCATGTTCCAGAGGCCGCAGCTGCAGGAACAACGCCAAAACCATTGTGCTCAGGCTGGCGCCTGAGTGTGAAGGTAGAGATCAAACCAACGGAGAACACGAGAGTGCCTACGATTAACCAGCTGGTCCGCAAGGGCCGCACGCCTAAGGTCAAAAAGACCAAGGCTCCCGCGCTTAACGGCAGCCCGATGCGCCGCGGTGTTTGCACCCGCGTTTACACCACCACCCCCAAGAAGCCGAACTCGGCTCTTCGTAAGGTTGCACGTGTGCGCCTCAACGGTGGCGTTGAAGTTACCGCTTACATCCCCGGTGTAGGCCACAACCTGCAGGAGCACTCCATTGTGCTCGTTCGCGGCGGTCGCGTGAAGGACCTCCCGGGTGTCCGCTACAAGATCGTCCGTGGCGCCCTCGATACCCAGGGTGTGAAGAACCGTAAGCAGGCACGCAGCCGCTACGGCGCAAAGATGGAGAAGAAGTAATATGCCTCGCAAGGGTCCGGCCCCCAAGCGGCCGCTCGTACTAGATCCCGTTTACGGCTCCCCGCTGGTTACCCAGCTGATCAACAAGGTGCTGGTTGACGGTAAGAAGTCCACCGCAGAGCGCATCGTCTACGGTGCCCTCGAAGGCGCCCGCGCCAAGTCCGGCGGCGACCCCGTAGCAGCCCTCAAGAAGGCCATGGAGAACGTCAAGCCTTCCCTTGAGGTCCGCTCACGCCGCGTTGGTGGCGCCACCTACCAGGTTCCGGTTGAGGTCAAGCCGGGCCGCTCCACCGCCCTCGCCCTGCGTTGGCTGGTTGGCTACTCCAAGGCCCGCCGTGAAAAGACCATGACCGAGCGCCTCCAGAACGAAATCCTGGATGCCTCCAACGGTCTCGGTGCCGCTGTGAAGCGTCGCGAAGACACCCACAAGATGGCCGAGTCCAACAAGGCCTTCGCACACTACCGCTGGTAATACTTCCCGGACGCCGCCGGCTCAGCTGAGCCGGCGGCGAACGTGTAGTCCATCCGAAAGGGAGACACCGTGGCACAGGACGTGCTTACAGACCTTAGTAAGGTCCGCAACATCGGCATCATGGCCCACATCGATGCTGGCAAGACCACCACCACCGAGCGCATTCTGTTCTACACAGGCGTGAACCACAAGATCGGCGAAACGCACGACGGCGCTTCGACCACTGACTGGATGGAACAGGAGAAGGAACGCGGCATCACCATCACGTCTGCCGCCGTGACCTGCTTCTGGGACAACAACCAGATCAACATCATTGACACTCCCGGCCACGTTGACTTCACCGTAGAGGTTGAGCGCTCCCTGCGCGTCCTCGACGGCGCCGTTGCCGTGTTCGATGGTAAAGAAGGTGTTGAGCCGCAGTCTGAGACCGTTTGGCGCCAGGCTGACAAGTACAACGTTCCGCGCATCTGCTTCGTCAACAAGATGGACAAGCTCGGCGCTGACTTCTACTTCACGGTAGACACCATCATCGGCCGCCTTGGTGCCAAGCCGCTGGTTATGCAGCTGCCGATCGGTGCCGAGAACGACTTCATTGGCGTTGTGGACGTCCTGGAAATGCGTGCGCTGGTCTGGCCCGGTGACTCCAAGGGTGACGTCACCATGGGCGCCAAGTACGAGATCCAGGAGATCCCCGCGGATCTGCTGGAGAAGGCCAAGGAATACCGCGCCGCTCTCGTTGAGACGGTGGCTGACGCTACCGAAGAGCTCATGGAGAAGTACCTCGAAGGTGAAGAACTCACCATCGAGGAACTCAAAGCCGGCATCCGCAAGATGACGATCAATTCCGAGCTCTACCCGGTCTTCTGTGGCTCCGCGTTCAAGAACCGCGGCGTTCAGCCGATGCTTGACGCCGTCGTTGACTACCTGCCGAACCCGCTCGACGTCCCGCCGATGATCGGTCACGATCCTCGCGACGAAGAGAAGGAACTGACCCGCGCGCCTTCCTCCGAGGAGCCGTTCTCGGCTCTGGCGTTCAAGATTGCGACCCACCCCTTCTTCGGCCAGCTCACCTTCATCCGCGTGTACTCCGGTCACGTCGAAGCCGGTGCTCAGGTGGTCAACTCCACTAAGGGCAAGAAGGAGCGCATCGGCAAGCTGTTCCAGATGCACGCCAACAAGGAAATGCCTGTCGAAGGCGCTACCGCCGGCCACATCTACGCAGCGATCGGGCTGAAGGACACCACCACGGGTGACACCCTGTGTGACTCCAGCAACCAGATCGTACTCGAGTCCATGAGCTTCCCGGAGCCCGTGATCTCGGTTGCCATCGAACCGAACACGAAGGGTGACCAGGAGAAGCTCTCTCTGGCCATCCAGAAGCTCTCCGCTGAGGACCCGACCTTCCAGGTCTCCCTCAACGTGGACACCGGTCAGACCATCATCGCCGGCATGGGCGAGCTTCACCTTGATATCCTGGTGGACCGCATGCGCCGCGAATTCAAGGTAGAGGCCAACGTCGGCAAGCCGCAGGTCGCTTACCGCGAAACTATCAAGAATGTTGTTGCGCGTCACGACTACACGCACAAGAAGCAGACCGGTGGTTCGGGCCAGTTCGCAAAGATCCAGATTGCCATCGCGCCGTTGGACACGTCCGACGGCGAGCTGTATGAGTTCGAGAACAAGGTCACCGGTGGCCGTATTCCGCGCGAGTACATCCCGTCGGTTGACGCCGGTATCCAGGATGCACTGAACGACGGCGTCCTGGCCGGCTACCCGGTTGTCGGCATCAAGGCGACGCTGATTGACGGTGCCTACCACGATGTTGACTCTTCGGAAATGGCGTTCAAGATTGCCGGCCGTATGGCTTTCAAGGAAGCCGCACGTAAGGCAAACCCCATCCTGCTCGAACCGCTGATGGATGTAGAGGTCCGCACCCCTGAGGAATACATGGGTGAAGTTATCGGTGACCTCAACTCCCGCCGTGGCCAGATGCAGTCCATGGAAGATGCACAGGGTGTCAAGGTCATCCGTGCGCACGTCCCGCTGTCCGGCATGTTCGGCTACATCGGTGACCTGCGTTCCAAGACCCAGGGCCGCGCTGTGTATTCCATGACGTTCCACAGCTACGCCGAGGTCCCGAAGGCATTTGCCGACGAGATCATCCAGAAGAACCGCGGCGAGTAGTCTTTCGGACTTTCGCAGCAAAAAACTCGGGTGCGTTTCCGGTTGACGGAAGCACACCTGGTGCAGGTGGCCGGGTCCCGGTTAGATGCAGTCCGGTCAAGCCGGGCGCCGGCCACCTGCACGAACAGGCTCGAGGGACTAGTATTAGTTCCTGAATCTGCAATTTCACCAATCCAAAGCCCCCCAAGTAGACTTGCCTGAGTTTCTGCCGCGATAAGCGCGGTTGAAGGGTAAGTCATTTGAAAACGTTCTAGGAGGAACCTGTGGCAAAGGCAAAGTTCGAGCGGACTAAGCCGCACGTTAACATCGGCACCATTGGTCACGTTGACCACGGTAAGACGACGTTGACGGCCGCCATTTCCAAGGTGCTGTATGACAAGTACCCGACTCTCAACGAGCAGCGCGACTTCGCGTCTATTGACTCTGCTCCCGAAGAGCGTCAGCGCGGCATTACCATCAACATCTCTCACGTTGAGTACCAGACCGAGAAGCGCCACTACGCACACGTAGACGCTCCGGGTCACGCTGACTACATCAAGAACATGATCACCGGTGCTGCCCAGATGGACGGTGCAATCCTCGTGGTTGCCGCCACTGACGGCCCGATGGCTCAGACCCGCGAGCACGTTCTGCTTGCCCGCCAGGTTGGCGTTCCCTACCTGCTGGTTGCGCTGAACAAGTCGGACATGGTTGACGACGAAGAACTGCTGGACCTCGTTGAAATGGAAGTTCGTGAGCTGCTTTCTGCTCAGGGCTTCGATGGCGACGACGCTCCCGTTGTTCGCGTCTCCGGCCTGAAGGCTCTCGAAGGCGACCCGGTTTGGGTCAAGTCCATCGAGGACCTCATGGAAGCGGTTGACGAGAATGTCCCGGACCCGATCCGCGACAAGGACAAGCCCTTCCTGATGCCGATCGAAGACGTCTTCACCATCACCGGTCGTGGCACCGTTGTGACGGGTCGCGCCGAGCGCGGTACCCTCGGCATCAACTCTGAGGTTGAGATCGTCGGCATCCGTCCGGTTCAGAAGACCACCGTCACCGGTATCGAGATGTTCCACAAGCAGCTCGACGAAGCATGGGCCGGCGAGAACTGTGGCCTCCTGCTCCGCGGTCTGAAGCGTGATGACGTAGAGCGTGGCCAGGTTGTTGTCAAGCCGGGTTCCATCACCCCGCACACCGACTTCGAGGCCAACGTCTACATCCTCTCCAAGGACGAAGGCGGACGTCACAACCCGTTCTACTCGAACTACCGCCCGCAGTTCTACTTCCGCACCACGGACGTAACCGGCGTTATCACCCTGCCGGAAGGCACGGAAATGGTTATGCCTGGCGACAACACTGAGATGACCGTTGCGCTCATCCAGCCCATCGCCATGGAAGAGGGCCTCGGCTTCGCTATCCGCGAAGGCGGCCGCACCGTTGGTTCAGGACGCGTTACCAAGATCATCAAGTAATTACTTCTTGAGCACGGAGCTGATGGCCGTCTGACAACCTGACGCGAAGTTTGGAACAGCCCCGCTGCTAGTGCAGCGGGGCTGTTCTTTGCTACAGTTAATCCAATCACTGGATTAACTGTGCAGGCAGGCCTGCCCTTTGGAGAGGGATCGCCGTGAGGGACGAATCTTATGAAGCGGGCTACCGCGCCGGTCACCTTCAAGGGTGGCTTGACGCCGTGGCCAAGCTTCAGGCGTCCGGCCAGCCAAGTCCGGGGGCCACGCAATCGCCAAGTTCTGCCGACGCCGACTCACGGCTGGGGGAGGGCCCGCCCCTGGGGCAGCGTACGACGGCGGCAGCCAGCAGTGTGCCCACGCCGGCCACGCCAGTGCCCGCCGACGTCAGCATCTCCCTGGTGCCGGCGTCGCCTTTGGCGCCCTTATCGTCGCCGTCGCCCACCGCGTCGGTGCCACCGAGGATTCCGCCGCAGTCTCCGGCCGCCTCGTTCCAGACATTTCCGGAGACACCGGCTGAGCGCCAGGCCCGCCGTGAAAAGCGTGACCGGCAGAACATCAACATCACGCTGTACGTGGCCAGCCTGCTGCTGGTGGCTGCCGCAGCACTCTTCATCGGCACCAGCCTTCCGCCCATGTTGCGCTTTGCCGGCGTCTGCGCGGTCACGGCGCTTTTCTATGGCGCGGGATTTGTACTGCACGCCCGGGTCCCGCGGCTGAAGCCTGCTGCCGTGGCGTTCACCGGTACCGGGCTTGCCCTGGTTCCTGTGACCGGGCTGGCACTGTACAACTTCGCATTGCATCACGGCCCGTCCGCCTGGCTGATCACGTCGCTGATCGGTACCGCGGCTTATGTTGCGGCGGCGGTCCGGCTGGAGAGCAGGGTTCTCGTGTACCTTTCCTTCACGTTTGTGGCCTCCACAGCGTTCTCCGGCGTTTCAATCCTGGGTGGCGCGCTCGTCTGGTATTTCGCTGCGCTCATAGCCGTCGCCGTGCTGCTAACTGGCATTGCCCTTGCCCGGCCGCGTTGGCTGCCGCCGGTGTATATCAGGCCGCTGATGGTCCTGCACCCGTTGGTGGTTCCGGCCGTTGCCGTCGCCGCGACCTGCGTGCCGTTGCACTTGGACAAAGCTGAGTACGCGCTGGTCATCGGCATGTGCGGAGTCTATTTTGCCCTTATGGCCGCTGTTCCGGGGCGGTTCCGGCTGATCAACTTCTATGCGGCACGGGCCGCCCTGACTGTAGCTGCCGCCGTCGAGATGTGGCACCTGACCGGCCGGGGGACCGATGCCCTGCTCGCCGCCGGCGTACTGTTCGCCGCCCAGGCAGTGGGGCTGGCGTTCCTGTCGGCCAGGCTGACGGGCTGGTTTCGCCAGCAGCAGGCAGGCTCGTCCGCCGCCGGCAACAGCCCAAACGCCGCTGGAGAACGCTGGCAGGTTGATGCCCGGGCGACGTTTGCTCTGCAACTCGCTGCCGCCACGGCGTTCAGCGTTCAGGAGACCGCTGTCGGCTTCTTCCGCGCTATGGACGGCTACGGTTCAGTCGCAGCGGGTATTACGGTGCCGCTGTGGGTGCCGGTGGCATTATCGTTGGCCACGGGCATGGTACTGGCAGCCAAGTGGGCCGGCCGGGCCGAATGGGCGCCAGTGGCCGCACTGGTCTTGGCCGGCATAGTTTCGCCTTCGATGGGCGCGTGGCCGCTCGCCGGAATGCTGCTCGCCGCGGCCGGCTTCTGGGCGATCCGGGGGGTTTTCGCGGCAGGTGATTTCCGCGGCCGGTTGGTTCTGGGGTCCCGGTTGGCCCTTACCTGCGCGGTCCCCGTAACTGTCGCGGCCGTGATGGATGACGGCCCCGGGCGGGCCGAGGCGTCCGTGTTCGCGCTGTTGCTGGCACTCGTGTGCCAGCAACTCCTGACGGCGCTGCTGGAACGCGCGGGCGTGCGGACGTTTGCGCCGGAGGCAACCTTGGGCGTCTTCGGTGCCGGGGGTGCACTGGTTCTGGTCGGGATGCCGTTCATTGAGACCTCGCCGGACTACGGCCTGACAGCCGTCTGCGTGATCATCCAGCTTGCTGCCGCTTTTGTCATCGGAGCCGTGGTGGTTCCACGGCCGGCTACGGAACCGGACTGGGTTGCAACGGTGTGGGAGGCCTTGCCGCTGGGTATGTCCGTGGTCGCCGCGACGGTCGCGTTCCAAGCCGTTTCACAAGGCGCCGGGAACCTGGCGTTGTTGTTGGTGGTTGCATATCTGCTCATCACTGCGGTTCGTCTGCCCCTGCGCCAACACCGCTGGGCCTACTGGTGGTTCGCCAGGGCGGCAGCCACCGTACTTGCCCTGACAGCTTTTCACCAGCTGCGGCGGGACGGCGGCCCGGTGGTCATCGCGGACGAAGTGGTCCACCCGGCAACGGTCCTGGTGACCGTGCTGGCACTCCAGCTGTGCTTTCCGCTGGTGGCTGCCGTCCGCCGTCGTGCTCCCCGCGGGATTCTTGCTGACGCAGGCGCAGTGCTCCTTCTCCAGTTGGCCGGCATTGCCAGCCTCTTGCAGTCAGGTTCCGCAGACTGGCAGGAAACGTACGCTGCAGGACTCGTGGCCCTAGGCGCGGCGGCCTCGGGGTACTTCCTTCGCAGAGTGGCGGGTGCAGTCTGGTTGGCTCCGTTTGCATTTGTTGTGCTGCTGGTCTTCAGCGATGGCGATCTACTTCGGGTGGAACTGATCCTGGGTATCTTCGCGGTCTACTCCACGCTGATGGTGGTGGCAGAGCAACGGCGGGCCAGGAAGGGCTGGTACTTTGTGGCGGCCCGCGTGCTGACGGCAGGCCTCGCGGTGGTCCTCAGCTACGACGTCACCGCCTCGCCCACAGTGGTTTCGGTGACCTTTGCCCTGGTGCTCGCGGCCCAGCATGCCGTCCGCTGGGTGATGCGCTCACGGCTGGCTGACATCCCTTTCCAGCAGGCTGCAGTCTGGATCACCCTGGCCGGGCAGGCATTGCTGCCGCTGGTCTACGTGACGAGGCCGGGCGGCGTCGGGCTGCTGGCGCAGGACGACGACGGCGGCCGCTGGGTGGTGTTGCTGGAACTGCTGTTGCTGTTGGTCTCTGCTGTGGTGGCCAGGAGACTCTTCAGTGCCTACGGAGCCCGTTACTTCGCTGTGTATACGGCACTGTTCGGCGTCCTCGCCCTGGGCCCGCTGTTCACGTTCGACGGGACGTTCCTTGTGACCGCGGTGCTGAGCCACACCGGCACTGCCGTGACGCTGCTGGGTGGTGCGCTGCTTGCAACCGCTGCCGGCATCCTGCGGCACCGGCAGAACGCCGGCCGGCAGAACGGGCTTACTCAGAACGGGCTCACTCAGAGCGGGCATGAGCAGAATGGTCACCAACAGACCGCTGGCGACGCGGACGTCGAGCACTGGCTCTGGCTGGTTACCGCCGGCTCGTTTGCCGGTGTTGGGCTGCTGATCTCGCCGTTGGCGGCCGACTGGGTGACGGGAGCGGCTGTCCTGGTCCTGTCAGCCGTGTGCTTTACCGCGTCGCATATCGAGGATCTGCCGGTGCTGTATCCGCCGGCAGCCGTGGCCGCGCTCGGCGGGTCCGTCGCCTTGGCGGCGGAGGCGTATCAGGATGTCCCCGGCGTCTGGGACGGATTCCTGCCATGGCTGACCGGCGCGGGCGTGGCTTCGGCCGCCCTTTATGCCGTGCGGCTCATGCGCAGCGGCCCGTTGCAGGCCGAGCCGGTGCGTCGTTGGTCGCTTGCCGGTGCGGCGTTCCTCGGCCTCGTGCTGGTGGTCTTCGTCGGAATCCGGCACGATGCAACGTCCTGGACGGCGGCCGCCGTGCTGGCCGCCGCCATCGGGGTGTCCTACAGGGAGGCACCCGCAAGGGCGCGACGGATCGCCCTCGAAGTGGGTGCGTTGCTCCTCACCGTAGCCATCCAGCGCGCTGCCATCTTCGAACTGGACGCGCCTGAGGATCGCACGGGCCGGCTATTGACCGATCTTCCCAGTCCCTTCTGGGTTGTCCAGTGGTACGTGGTCCTGGCCGCTGTCCTCGGTGGCTTGCGCTACTTCGCCGGCAACCAAGCTGCCGGCCGGTTCCTGGTGGGCGCGGCCTCTGCGTTGCTCTCGCTGAGCGGCCTGGGCATAGTGTTCGGCGGGAACGCTGGGCAGCAGCTGTGGGTCCTGGTGCTCCTCGCCCTGCTGCTCATGGCAGGCCTTGGACTGGGGGAACGGCTCTTCGTCTGGTGGGGCGCGGCAGGGGTGGCCGCCTGCATTCTGTGGGCCATGCGGCAGTACACGTTCCTGCTGTTGGCGTTCATCGCTGTGGGGCTGATCGTCTTTGCCGTCTGGCGGCTGAACCGTGGAACGGCCGGTCAGGCGCCGGAGGCGGGACCAGAGGTGACCCCGGGTCCTGAGTCCAGCCCGCCGTCCCACGACCGCAGGGAACCTTCCCGCCGGCACTGATACTGTTGCTGACAGCGAGAGGAGTACATCATGGAATGGCTGATTTTTCTGATCATCGTGGTCGCCGTGGTCGCCGGAGTTTTCTGGGCCAAGAAGCATTTCCGCACCGAGATTGACCGCGCCAAGCGCATCAACCGGGCAAACAAGGACAAGTAGCAAGGCCACTGGGCCTCAGCCGGCAGGAGTGTTCGCCGGTGTTCAGCCGGGCTGGCCTTCGCCGGCCAGTGATTTCCGCGCCTGACTGAGCGCCCGGTACCAGTAGAACGATTCCTTGGGTGTGCGCTCCAGGGTGTCGAAATCCACGTGCACCAGGCCGAAGCGCTGTGAATACCCCGCGGCCCATTCAAAGTTGTCCATCAGGGTCCAGACGTAGTACCCGCGGAGGTCCACGTCGTGGGCAATTCCGCCCGGAGCCGTCGCCTCCAGGGCGTGCCGCAAGTGGCCCGCGATGTAATCGATCCGCTGCTGGTCTTGGACGGGGCCGGTGACATGCTCGGGTTCAGGGAAGCTGGCACCGCTTTCGGTGATGTAGATCGGCGGCAAGGCATCCCCGTAGCGGTCCTTCAGCTCGCGCAGCAGGAATCCCAGGTGCTCCGGAGCCACCGGCCAGCCGAAGCCTGTGGTGCCGTACTCGTCGAACGGCATCTGGTGGGCAGGTATCCGGACCATGGCTTCCGCTGGCACCGTAAGGTCTTCGCCGGTGCCCTGCCCGGCTGCTACCTTCACGGGCTGGTAGTAGTTCACGCCGTAGAAGTCCACGGGCTGATGGATGGTGCGCAGATCGGCGTCGGAAATCTTGCCGAACGACGGCAGCCACGGCTTGGCAAACCGCAAGGAGCGGGGGTACCGGCCCAGGAGGACCGGATCGGCATAGATCCGGTTCAGCATAATGTCGAAGACTTTCGCAGCGGCCCTGTCGGCAATTTTCCGCGTTGCCGGCTGGACGGGGGAATGCAGGTTGGTCACGCCAATTCCGCCGCGGACCCCTTCCGCCCGCAGTGCCTGGGTGGCCATGCCATGCGCCAGCAGTTGATGGTGGACAGCAGGAAAGGCATCAAAGAGGAGATCCCGTCCGGGGGCATGGACGCCCAGCGCATAGCCGTTGAGGACTACCGAGGCTGGTTCGTTGAGGGTTACCCACTTGTCTACGCGATCACCAAAACGCCGGCCGGCCTCGCCTGCGTACTCAGCGAAGCGTTCGGCGGTGGCCCTGTTCATCCAGCCGCCACGGTGCTCCAAGGGCAGTGGCGTATCCCAGTGGTAGAGGGTGGCCATGGGGGAGATGCCGGCTTCGAGCAGCTGGTCGATCAGGCGGTCGTAGAAGTCCAGGCCCTGTTTGTTGAATGCACCGCGGCCGTCCGGCTGGATCCGCGGCCAGGAGATGGAAAAGCGGTAGGAATCCACGCCGAGGTCCCGCATCAGAGCCACATCTTCGGGCGAGCGGTTGTAGTGGTCGCAGGCCACTGCTGGGGAGTGTCCATCGATGATGGCGCCGGGTTTCTCCGCGAAGGCGTCCCAACCGGAGGGACCCCGTCCGTCAGCGGAGAGGGAGCCTTCGATCTGGAAGGCGGCCGCGGCAACACCGAGGGTAAACGAGCTGGGCAGTCGGTCGGCCAGATCCTGGACGGAAACGTCATTTTCGACGGTCATTCCCCCATCATCCATTCGGATGTTGCCGAAGGCAATGACCACAGGCCGTGCAGGGCCCGAATGCGCACTGGGCCGGAGGGGGGAGGTGTCAGCCTGCAGATTCGCTTCTGGGCATAATATCCGGCATACTAGATGAGTTGTTCAAGCGCTTCTTCGTGTCCCGATCCGGATAATGCCGGGTGCCAGGGTCCAAGTGGAAGCCCAAACATAACCCACTCCCCATGGAACTGCGGATTTGTATGCGTGCTAAGCGCGACACGCCCGACCGCGGGGGTCGGTTACGTCGGCAGGCTGAGGAACCCGGATTCATCCGGATTCAGCTTGTGCGGCGGGTGGTAGTTCAGACTTCAAATGCTTCGGCAGCCACATGCAACAAGAAAGTGAACAGAGCAGCCCTCACCGGGAGCAGCACTAACTGAAAGAGAGTCAGGCGACATGGCGGGACAAAAAATCCGCATCCGGCTGAAGTCATATGACCACGAGGTCATTGACTCTTCAGCACGGAAGATCGTTGAGACGGTCACGCGCGCAGGCGCAACGGTAGTTGGCCCCGTGCCGCTGCCGACGGAGAAGAACATTTACTGTGTTATCCGCTCTCCGCACAAGTACAAGGACAGCCGCGAGCACTTTGAAATGCGCACGCACAAGCGTCTTATCGACATCATCGATCCCACGCCGAAGGCTGTTGATTCGCTTATGCGTCTCGACCTGCCGGCCGACGTGAACATCGAAATCAAGCTGTAGGGAGGTGCTGAGAGACTATGACCGCAACCCGTAACGTAAAGGGCCTGCTGGGCACGAAGCTCGGCATGACCCAGGTCTGGGACGAGAACAACAAGCTCATCCCCGTCACTGTGGTCCAGGCAGATTCGAACGTCATCACGCAGCTGCGCAACGCAGACACTGATGGCTACGTAGCTGTTCAGATCGGCTACGGCCAGATCGATCCCCGCAAGGTCACCAAGCCGCTGGCTGGTCACTTTGAAAAGGCAGGCGTCACGCCTCGCCGCCACGTCGTCGAACTGCGCACTGCAGATGCTGACACTTATGAGCTGGGCCAGGAGCTTTCTGTTGAGCTCTTCGAAGCCGGCCAGAAGATCGACGTTATCGGCACCACCAAGGGTAAGGGCTTCGCCGGTGTTATGAAGCGTCACGGCTTCCACGGTGCTCCCGCCTCACACGGTGCTCACAAGAACCACCGTAAGCCCGGTTCAATCGGTGGCGCATCCACCCCGAGCCGCGTCTTCAAGGGCATGAAAATGGCCGGCCGCATGGGCGCCGTTCGTCACACCACGCTGAACCTCACGGTTCACGCAGTTGACGTCGAGAAGTCGCTGCTCCTGATCAAGGGTGCCGTCCCCGGCGCCCGCGGCCAGGTCGTACTCGTACGCACCGCCGTGAAGGGAGCCTAGTTCAATGACTAGCACTGTCAAGGTTGACCTGCCTGCAGAGATCTTCGACGTTCAGACCAACGTGCCGCTGCTGCACCAGGTCGTCGTAGCCCAGCTCGCTGCTGCTCGCCAGGGTACCCACAAAACCAAGACCCGCGCCGAAGTTTCCGGTGCAGGTCGCAAGCCGTTCAAGCAGAAGGGCACCGGCCGCGCCCGTCAGGGTTCAATCCGTGCTCCTCACATGACCGGTGGTGGCGTAGTCCACGGTCCCACACCGCGTGACTACAGCCAGCGCACCCCCAAGAAGATGATTGCTGCTGCACTGCGCGGCGCACTCTCTGACCGGGCACGCAACGGACGCATCCACGTTGTTGCCGAACTGGTGGAGGGCACCAAGCCGTCCGTCAAGAACGCACTGGCAACGCTGCGCGGAGTTTCCGAGCGCAAGAACCTGCTGGTTGTCATCGAGCGCGCCAACGATGTTGCAGCACTTTCCGTGCGCAACCTCGCCGGTGTTCACGTTCTGTACGCAGACCAGCTGAACACCTACGACGTACTCGTCTCTGACGACGTTGTCTTCACCAAGGCTGCCTACGAAGCATTCGTTGCTGACCGGGCAGTAGCAAAGAACGAGGAGGATGCCAAGTGAGTGCAGCCACCATCAAAGACCCGCGCGACGTCGTGCTTGCACCCGTCGTATCGGAAAAAAGCTACGGCCTGATCGATGAGGGCAAGTACACCTTCCTGGTGGACCCCCGCTCGAACAAGACCGAGATCAAGCTGGCCGTGGAGAAGATTTTCTCCGTCAAGGTCGAATCGATCAACACCATCAACCGTGCCGGTAAGCGCAAGCGCACCAAATTCGGATGGGGTACCCGCAAGAACACCAAGCGTGCAATTGTGAGCCTCAAAGAAGGCACCATCGACATCTTCGGCGGTCCGCTCTCGTAGCGGAGACCACTTTAACGAGGAAATAAATTATGGGAATCCGTAAATACAAGCCGACTACCCCAGGCCGTCGTGGCTCGAGCGTAGCGGACTTCACCGAAATCACGCGGTCGACGCCGGAAAAGTCGTTGGTACGTCCGCTGCCCAAAAAGGGCGGCCGTAACAACTCCGGTAAGATCACGACCCGTCACAAGGGTGGTGGCCACAAGCGCCAGTACCGTCTGATCGACTTCCGTCGCCACGACAAAGACGGCGTCAACGCCCGCGTTGCCGAAATCGAGTACGATCCGAACCGTACGGCTCGCATCGCCCTCCTGCACTACGTTGATGGCACCAAGCGTTACATCATCGCGCCGAACAAGCTCTCCCAGGGTGACGTCGTTGAGGCAGGTTCCGGTGCTGATATCAAGCCCGGTAACAACCTGCCGCTGCTCAACATCCCGGTTGGTACCGTAATCCACGCAGTTGAACTGCGTCCGGGTGGCGGCGCCAAGATGGGCCGCTCCGCCGGCGCATCGATCCAGCTTGTAGCAAAGGAAGGCCGCTTCGCCCAGCTGCGTCTGCCTTCCGGCGAAATCCGCAACGTTGACGTGCGCTGCCGCGCAACCGTCGGCGAGGTCGGCAACGCCGAGCAGTCGAACATCAACTGGGGTAAGGCCGGCCGCATGCGCTGGAAGGGCGTTCGCCCGACCGTCCGTGGTGTCGCGATGAACCCGGTTGACCACCCGCACGGTGGTGGCGAGGGTAAGACGTCCGGTGGACGTCACCCCGTCAACCCGAACGGTAAGCGGGAAGGCCGCACCCGGCGTCCCAACAAAGAGAGCGACAAGCTTATTGTTCGTCGCCGTCGTACTGGCAAGAACAAGCGATAGGAGCCTGGACACATGCCACGCAGCCTGAAAAAAGGTCCTTTCGTTGACCAGCACCTCTTTGTAAAGGTGGACAGGGAAAACGAAAAGGGCACCAAGAACGTCATCAAGACCTGGTCCCGCCGTTCGATGATCATCCCCAACATGCTTGGGCACACGATCGCCGTACACGACGGACGCAAGCACATTCCGGTGTTTGTCACTGAGTCGATGGTCGGGCACAAGCTCGGCGAATTCGCTCCCACGCGGACATTCCGCGGCCATGTCAAGGACGACCGTAAGGGCAAGCGCCGCTAGGCGCCTGCACTTACGTCAAAGACGAGAGAAGGAAAGCAATGGAAGCCAAGGCAATTGCGCGTCACATCCGCGTAACGCCTATGAAGGCCCGGCGCGTCGTCAACCTTGTTCGTGGTAAGCAAGCGAATGAGGCTCTGGCAATTCTGAAGTTTGCCCCCCAGGCAGCTTCGGAGCCGGTATTCAAGGTAGTACAGTCGGCAATCGCAAACGCCCGGTCCCTCGCGGACCGCGACGGTGTTTCGTTTGACGAAAGCGACCTCATCATCAGCGAAATGTTCGTTGATGAAGGCCCGACCATGAAGCGGTTCCAGCCGCGTGCTCAGGGTCGTGCATTTCAGATCAAGAAGCGCACCAGCCACATCACTGTGGTAGTCGCTACACCTGAGAAAGAGGAGGCTCGCTAAGTGGGACAGAAAGTTAACCCGCACGGGTTCCGACTCGGCATCACCACCGATCACGTATCGCACTGGTTCGCTGACAGCACCAAGCCCGGACAGCGGTACAAGGACTTCGTTCGCGAAGACATCCGTATCCGCCAGCTCATGTCAGTTGGCATGGAGCGCGCCGGTATCGCCAAGGTTGAGATCGAGCGCACCCGTGACCGTGTCCGCGTGGATATCCACACGGCACGTCCCGGCATCGTTATCGGCCGCCGCGGCGCTGAAGCAGACCGCATCCGCGGCGAGCTTGAGAAGCTGACGGGCAAGCAGGTCCAGCTGAACATCCTCGAGGTCAAGAACCCCGAGATGGAAGCACAGCTTGTTGCCCAGGGCGTTGCTGAGCAGCTGACTTCCCGCGTGGCTTTCCGCCGTGCGATGAAGAAGGCCATGCAGTCCGCTCAGCGTGCAGGTGCCAAGGGCATCCGTATCGCCTGCTCCGGTCGACTGGGTGGCGCAGAAATGTCCCGCTCGGAGTTCTACCGCGAAGGCCGTGTGCCCCTGCACACCCTCCGTGCGAACATCGACTACGGCTTCTACGAGGCCAAGACCACCTTCGGCCGCATCGGCGTGAAGGTCTGGATCTACAAGGGTGACGTCACCGCCAAGGAACTGGCTCAGCAGGCAGCTGCTGCTCCGTCCCGTGGCCGCGGTCCCAGCGACCGTCCGGGCCGCCCGGGTGGCGCCGGCGGCGCTGACCGTGGTGACCGCCGCCGTCGTACCGACCGTCCGGCAGCAGAGGCAGCTCCGGCTGCCGAGGCTCCGGCAGTTGAGGCTGCACCTGCTGCAGTAGAAGGAGGACAGGCTTAAATGCTTATCCCACGTCGAGTCAAGCACCGTAAGCAGCACCACCCGGGTCGTTCCGGCGCTGCTACGGGCGGCACCAAGGTCTCCTTCGGTGAGTGGGGTATCCAGGCTCTGAGCCCGGCATACGTCACTAACCGTCAGATCGAGTCTGCCCGTATCGCGATGACCCGCCACATCAAGCGTGGCGGGAAGGTCTGGATCAACATTTACCCGGACCGTCCGATCACCAAGAAGCCGGCCGAAACCCGCATGGGTTCCGGTAAGGGTTCGCCGGAATGGTGGGTCTCAAACGTCAAGCCGGGCCGGGTTCTCTTTGAGATCTCCGGCGTCGAGGAATCGGTAGCTCGCGAGGCCCTGCGCCTGGCAATCCACAAGCTCCCGTTGAAGGCACGCATTTTGCGTCGCGAAGGTGGTGAATAGAAATGTCAGTAGGATCCAAGGAACTTGCATCCGCACAGCTGGACACGTTCGACAACGAGCGACTCGTTGAAGAACTCCGTAAGGCTAAGGAAGAGCTGTTCAACCTGCGTTTCCAGTCCGCCACCGGTCAGCTGGAGAACCACGGTCGTCTGCGCGCGGTAAAGAAGGACATCGCACGCATCTACACCGTTCTCCGTGAGCGCGAGCTGGGCATTCGTGCCGAGGTTGCCGCACCGGTTGTGGAAGCCAAGGAAGAGAAGAAGTCCAAAAAGGCTGCAACCAAGAAAGCCGAAACGGCTGAAACGGTTGAGGCCGAGGAGGATGCCAAGTGAGTGAAAAGGACGAGAACGTGACGGAAACTGTTTCCGCAGCAGCTACGGCTGGCGAACGCGGTGACCGTAAGACGAAGCGTGGCTACGTAGTCTCGGACAAGATGGAAAAGACCATCGTTGTCCAGGTAGAAGACCGCGTAAAGCACGCTTTGTACGGCAAAGTCATCCGCCGCAACACGAAGATCAAGGCTCACGACGAAGAGAACAGCGCCGGCATCGGCGACCTCGTTCTCCTCGCCGAGACCCGCCCGCTGTCCGCTACCAAGCGGTGGCGTCTGGTCGAGATCCTCGAAAAGGCCAAGTAACACCCCGCAGCCTGCTTGCAGGTACTGCACCGGAAACCCCCGTTCCCTTTTGGGAGCGGGGGTTTCCGTATTTGGCGGCGGTTGAGCTGTCTGGGTGTGCCACGCGGAGCAGGTTTTTGGGGGACGGCCGACGGCGGGACGCCAGGTTTCCGGGGGAACGGCACCGCCGGCGGGCCGAAAGCGTGCCTTGCGTGACGCCGTCGTCCGCGTTTGCATCAGGACGCTCTCTCACTTAATGCGGGAAATCCCCGGACGCTCTCTCACTTTTCTTATGAAAGTGAGAGAGCGTCCGCCGAAAAGGCGCATTAAGCCTGTATGCCCCTTGCGGGGCGCCCGTTCCGGGCTGAAAATGTGCCTGTGGTCGCCTGTCGACGCCGTAGTCACTATGGTTCTTTCAGTCCGTCATTAAGCCGGGCGCCGGGGATCACGCCGTGGGCCCTTCACTGTTTCCTTTTACCGAGAACGAGGA
>NZ_JAMXBG010000023.1:0-68938 GCF_023913835.1 Pseudarthrobacter raffinosi
ACACGCCAAGATCAGGCAGGACACGGTCGGTGAGAAGGACATAGAGTGTGGTCAGGAGAGTGTTTAGTTCGGGGTTCACATACCGGGTTTAACACTCTCCTGTGATCTCTCAAGACATCGGTGACAGTTCTGCCTCAGGACACTGGTGACAGTTGATGTCTCAGCACATCGGTGACAGTTCCTTCCGAAAGACGCGCGCTGCGAAAGCGGGTGAGGGACCTGCTGATCCCGACGTATCCGGTGCCTTCTGGTGGCCACGCGTATTCTGCGATGACCTCGCCCTCGGTGTTGGCGAACATGACACCCTCCTGGTCCCAGGCAGCAACGATGATTCGTCCGCTCATCCGCTTGGTCAGGGAGAACAGGGTTCTGTCAATATTGACGACGCCGTTGGAATAGACCCGGAGCTTCTGACTGCCGGTGACTGCCGGGTGGGAAATGCTGCCGGTGATTTTCTCGAACGCGCTGGTCTCGAGATCGGTTTCTGTCTCCAGGCCGGTCGTGGTGCTGTGGTCCGGTGCTATTCCGGTATCCACCACCGGTTCGGCAATGCTCAGAACCACTGGCACGGGTACGGGTGCGTTGGCTTCAAGAAGAACCGGGATTGGTTCCGGCCTGGGCGCTTCGGCGATAGCCGTGGCGTCCCATGCTTGCTGGGGTGTGGTGCGCCCGGGTAGCCCCTGATGCGGGCGCTGGGTGTTGTAGATCAAATCAAACCGGTCAACCATCTCCTGCAATCCTTGATATGTCGCGGCAAGGGGTTGCTTATCCAGCCACCGAAACAGGGTCTGATGGAAGCGTTCGTTCTTTCCCTGCGTGGTCGGCTTGTACGGTTTTCCGGTGATCGCCTTGACCCCGAGCGAGGTCACATAGGTGACCAACTGGCCTTCGACTCCACGACGCGAGGGATTCAGGGCCGCACCGTTATCCGTCAAGAGCCTTTGAGGTACCCCATGGGAGGCGATGCCCTTCTTCACGACTGCCAGGGCCGCCTCGCTCGTTTCACCGGAGGCCACGTGGGAAGCGACAGCGAGGCGTGAATGATCATCCTGCAGCTGGAAGATCACGCACTTACGCCCACCGGTGAGCACGTATTCCGTGGCATCCAGTTGCCAGCAGGCGTTCGGGGCCGGGTAGACGAACCGGCGGTACGAGGCCCGGGGCTTCTTCGCCGGTTCGGACCGGGCCACGTTCTTCTCGCGAAAGATCCGTGCCAGCGAAGCGGGCGAGGGTGCGTGCATGCCCAGGGCAATCATTTTGTCGTGCACGCTGATCGGCCCGTGATCCAGCCCGGAGGATTCCAGGGCGGCACGCACCTTCAGCGTGTCTTGCTTGAGGTCCTCGGACAGCCGGGTCGGTGAGGTCTTGGGGCGGCGTGAGCGGGGCTCCAAGACAGCGGCCTGTCCTTCATCCCGCGCCCTGGCCAGGATCGCATAGAACGTCTTGCGAGCGATGCCGTGCTCGGCGCAGAACGTGGTGACGGCACCTCGCGGTGCGTCATCGGGCCACTGGGCGATCGCGAGGCGGATACGGGNGCTGAGGTCGAACTGTCACCGATGTCCTGCGACATAACAGGTTTAACACTCTCCGCCTGACTTTAAAAGCCTCCACACCGCCGCAGACAATCGGAATTACTCATCTAGCCGGGCTGCGGTACTCCGCGCTAAGCGACGGCGAAGGGCCGCAACCCGGCGCTTCGCTTAGGCGCGCGGGACGACGTCCCCAACCTTCCCCTGTACCCAGTCGTGGAACGCTCCGATGTGGTGCTCGCTCGGCACCAGGACGCCGCCCTTGGCGTAGACCTTCGAGCCCATGGCCGGCTGGCAGCGCTCGCAGGCGTCGAAGTCCTGCTGGTTGACACGGTGGAACAGTTCCACCGAGGCGCTGACGTCCTTGCCGCTCTCCACGACACTGGGCAGGTACAGCCAGTCGCATTCCACGATGGTGTGGTCCGCGGCCATGGGGAACATGCGGTGGATGATCACGTGGTCCGGGACCAGGTTCACAAACACCGTGGGCTTGATGGTGATGGCGTAGTAGCGTCGGTCCTGGCCCTCCTCGATTCCCGGAATCAGGTCGAGCCCCTCGGAGCCATCGATGGTGAAGCCCTTGACGTCCTCACCGAACTCCGCGCCGTGCCCCACGAAGTACTGCGCAGCCAGGCCGTCCGCGAACTCCGGCAGGACCTCCGTCAGTTCCGGGTGGATGGTGGCGCAGTGGTAGCACTCCATGAAGTTCTCAATGATGAGCTTCCAGTTCGCCTTCACGTCGTAGCGGATGCGGCGGCCCAGGCTGAGGTTGGCCACATCATAGCCCTCGATCGCCTTCAGGTCGCCGAGCCGCTCCTCGATGGCGCCCATTACGTCCACTTCGAAAGACGGCGGCTCGTCCGCCAGGCACACCCAGACGTAGCCCAGGTATTCGCGGATGTGGACCTTCACCAGGCCGTACTCGTCGCGGTCGATATCCGGCATCTTGGTCAGGTTGGGCGCCGCGATGAGCTTGCCCTCGAAATCGTAGGTCCAGGCGTGGTACGGGCACTGGAATGAGCGCGCCGCTTCACCCTGCTCCTCCATGCACAGCTTGACGCCGCGGTGCCGGCAGATGTTGTAGAAGGCGCGGATCCCGCCCTTGCGGGTGCGGCTGATCAGCACGCTTTCCCGCCCGATCTGGACGGTCCGCCAGGCGCCCGGCTTGTCCAGGTCGGCCGAGCGGATGGCACAGAACCACATCTGCTCGAAGATCCGCTCCTGCTCTGCGCGGAACACGCCCTCATCCACATACGTGTGGCCGGGAAGGGTGGGGATCAGACTCGGGGCACTTACCTCAACAGACAATTTGTCCTCCTAACGAACAAAGATCAACTAACAACACAGGCCATAACGCGGGGTTTCAGGTTTGTAGCGGCGGAGCAGGGTTTTCAGGACACGACGGCGGCCCCCACGAGTCCGGGAACGTCCAGCCGGACGGGTGCTGCCACGCCGGGTGCCGCGGCAGGTGCCGCGAGGCTGCGCCGCCACTTGGTAAACAGCCGCGGCTGGTTCATGCCGAGGACCGCCACAGCGACATCATCGCGGTAGTAGACGGCGAGGCAGCAGTGCGCGTTGACGTCGCCCACTTCGATCTCCACCCGGTCGTAGCCGGCGGAACGGCCGGCGAACTGCAGCTTCACGCCGTACTGGTCGGACCAGAAATAGTGCGGCTTGGCCGGGCGGGGCGCGGCGTCGGCATCCAGGAGTGCTTCGACGGCGATGGCGGCACGCTCCAGGGCGCCGGTCCAGTGTTCAATCCGGCGGTGCGTGCCCGTTGCCTGGTCGAACCAGGCGGCGCAGTCGCCCACGGCCACGATTCCCGGCATGCCGGTCCGTCCCATGGCGTCGCACAGCACGCCGCCGCGCAGCTCCAGGCCGGAGCCCTCCAGCCAGCCGGTGTTGGGCTCGGCTCCAATGCCAACCACGACGACGTCGGCGGCCACGTAGCGTCCTCCGGCCAGTCGGATTCCGGTGACGTTGCCTTCGCCGCTGTAGAAGTCCTCGATCACGGCAGAGGAAATGAGCTCCACTCCGTTGACGGCGTGCAGGCCGGCAACCACGCCGCCCATCTCGGTTCCGAGCTGCGCGGCGAACGGCACGGGCTTGGTGTCGATCATGGTCACTTCCATGCCCCGCGACGCGGCGGCTGCGGCAACTTCGGCGCCGATGAAGCCGGCACCGATCACGGCCATCCTGCTTCCGGGCACCAGCTCGGGGGCAAGGCTCTGTGCGTCCGCGAGCGTGCGGAGCGTAAAGACATTGCTGAGACCGGCCAGCGTGGGCAGTCGCCGCGCCCTGGCGCCCGTCGCGATCACGATGCCGTCCGACTGTATGGTGCGGCCGTCCTTAAGGTGGATGGTCCGGGACGACGCATCCAGGGAAACGGCCTCGGCACCCAGCACCCACTCGGCCGCCAGCTCGTCGGCGTCGGTCTCCAGGAAGAGGTCCTCTGCCGAGATCGCGCCGAGCAGGAAGTCCTTGGACAGCGGCGGGCGGTCGTACGGCCGGTGGGGCTCATCGCCGATGATGACCAGCCGTCCGGTAAAGCCTTGGGCGCGGGCCGCCCGGGCGGCGGAAAGACCCGCCAGGGAGGCTCCGATAATCGCAAGCGTCTGCATCAATACGGCCTCTTTCAATTGCTTCTTACGCAACAACAATCGCTATATGCAACAGCGTGATCTATGCCACGGTCACTGTCAAGGGTGGAAAGCCAGGAAGTCGGGAGGCCGCAACAGAAGGAAAAACCCTTGACAAGTGCTGTGAGCTACCCCACTCTGTTGCTTATGGCGATTGCTGTTGTTCACTACGGAACTTAGCGGCCATCGCGGCAGACACAAGGGTCCCCGAAGAAACAAGAGGTCCACCCATGCACAAGGCATGCCCGCTCAGTGAACTGGCTCCCGGGGAAGCGCTGCGGCTCAATACGTCGCCGCCCATCGCCGTCTTCCACACCGAGGAAGGCGAGCTCTTTGCCATCGACGACACGTGCACCCACCAGGACGCCTCGCTGGCGGACGGCTGGGTGGAGGACTGCTGGGTGGAATGCCCGCTGCACGCCTCCAGGTTCAACCTGCGCACGGGAAGCGTCGACGCGCCGCCGGCCAAGCTGCCGGTGCGCTCCCACGAAGTAACAGTGATCGACGGCGACATCATGGTCACCGAATCCGCGGAGGTCCCCAACCTTCCCCCAGGCCTGACAGTGGACGGCCACGTCTAGCACCAGCCCATGCATCCGAACAAAAGGACGTGCTCATGGCTTTGAACAGCGACACCCGCGCGGTCAACGAAATCCGCGTTGATACAGACTCCCTTCCGATAACCGGCCACCATCAGCTCGCGGAGGCCGAGGACACCGAACAAATAATTCAGGAACTGCGCCAGACCCGGTCCGAACAGGCTGTAGCGGAACGGCGGAACCGTAAGCTCACCCTCGACAAGGCCACCTTCGGCATCACCGGTGCCCTCGCCCTGGCGTTTGTGGCCTGGGGTTTCCTCGGCAGGGACAGCCTGTCCGCCACCTCGACACTCGCCCTCGACTGGGTCATGGAGTACACCGGCTGGCTCTTTATGGTCCTGGCCTCGTTGTTTGTGGTCTTTGTCCTCTGGCTGGCGCTCGGAAAATGGGGCAACATCCCGCTGGGCAAGGACGGGGAAAAGCCTGAGTTCAGGACGGTCTCATGGGTCTCCATGATGTTTGCCGCGGGCATGGGCATCGGCCTCATGTTCTACGGCGTGGCCGAACCGCTCTACCACTACATCTCTCCGCCCCCCGGAACCGTGGACGGCAGGACACCGGCCGCCATCCAGACGGCCATGGCCACCTCGATCTTCCACTGGACACTGCACCCGTGGGCCATGTACGCCGTCGTGGGCATCGCCATGGCCTACGGCACCTACCGTCTGGGCCGCAGGCAGCTGATCTCCGCAGCGTTTACTTCGCTGTTCGGCATCAGGACTGTGGAAGGGCCTGTGGGGAAGTTCATCAACATCCTCGCGATCTTTGCCACGCTCTTCGGCACGGCCGCTTCCCTCGGCCTAGGTGCACTGCAGATCGGCAGCGGCCTGACATCGAACGGCTGGATCGGCGAAATCGGCACCCCCGTCCTGGTGGCTATCGTCGCCATCCTGACGGCCTGTTTCGTTGCCTCGGCTGTCTCCGGCATCAGCCGCGGCATCCAGTGGCTGTCCAACATCAACATGGTCCTGGCCGTGATCCTGGCGCTCATCGTCTTCATCGCCGGGCCAACCCTGTTCATCCTCAACCTCATCCCCGCCGCAGTAGGAGACTACGCCAGAGATCTGGCCGAAATGTCCTCCCGCACGGAGGCCGTCGGTGACGAGGCGTTGCGCAAGTGGATGTCCGGCTGGACCATCTTCTACTGGGCTTGGTGGGTATCCTGGACGCCTTTTGTCGGCATGTTCATCGCCCGGATCAGCCGGGGTCGAACGATCCGCCAGTTCGTTACCGGCGTCCTGCTGGTCCCCAGCATCGTCAGCGTCATCTGGTTCGGAATCTTTGGCGGAACCGCCTTCCATGTCCAGCAGGAAGCGGACAAGGCGGGCACGCCCGGCCTGGTGTCCATGGCTAACGGAACGCCTTCCATATCCTTCGACGGCGCCCTCTTCGACCTGGTAAAGAACATGTCCATGCCTGCCTGGCTGACCACGGCGGTCATTATCCTGGCCATGGTCCTGGTGGCCATTTTCTTCATCACCGGAGCCGACTCGGCGTCGATCATCATGGGGTCACTGAGCTCCAATGGGTCCTCCGATCCGAAACGAGGCCTCGTGATTTTCTGGGGCCTCCTCACCGGTGCCGTGGCGGCGGTCATGCTGCTGGCCGGCGGCGACGAGCCCTCGGAAGCACTGTCCGGTCTACAACGCATCACCATTGTGGCGGCGCTGCCGTTCGTTCTGGTCATGCTGCTGCTGTGCTTCGCCCTCGTCAAGGACCTGCGCCGGGACCCAATGTCCCTCAGGCGCCGGCTGGCGGACTCAGTGGTAGAACGTGCCATCCGCGAGGGCGTAGACCAGCATGGGGGAGTCCAGTTCGACCTGGTGACCAGGCATGAGTGCGGCGGTCGCTGTTCAGCCGACAGCCCATGTCCTGGCGACGCCACCAAGCCCACACCGGCACTTTAGGAGAACTTCGTGACCACCATCATTGAAAGCCGCCCTCCGCGCAGCGTCACGGCCGTTGCGGGTGCCGCGACGGCCGCCGCCAAAACCCGTCGCGCCGAATTTGTCCTCACCCTGTCCTGCCCCGAACAGCCCGGCATCGTCCGGGCCGTGACGGCCTTCCTGGCAGACCGCGGCTTCGACATCGTGGAGCACCAGCAGTTCGACGACCACGTCAGCGGCAATCTGTACCTGCGCACGGCCTTCACCGGCGGCTCCGGCGCCGGCGACCGGGCCCGCCCGGATCCTTGTTTGGGCGGGCTCGACCAGCGGAACCCCAGCACCGCGGAGAGCCTCACCGCAGAGTTCGCGCCGACGGCCCACGAATTCGGGATGGATTTCAGCATCCACGACGGCAGGCCGCAGCGGCTGCTGGTGATGGTCTCGAAGTTCGGGCACTGCCTGAACGACCTGATTTTCCGCTGGCAGGCGGGCAGCCTGGGTGCGGAGATCGCCGTCGTGGTTTCCAACCACGAGGACCTGCGCGCCATGGCCGAATCGGCTGGGCTGACGTTCATCCATGTCCCGGTGACGGCGGGCACTAAACCTGAAGCGGAGGCCCGGCTGCTGGAACTCGTGGCCGAGTACAACGCGGACCTGGTGGTCCTGGCCCGCTACATGCAGGTGCTGTCCAACGACCTGTGCACCAGCCTGCGCGGCCGGGCCATCAACATCCACCATTCGTTCCTGCCCGGCTTCAAGGGTGCCAAGCCGTATCACCAGGCCTACGACCGCGGCGTGAAGCTCGTCGGGGCAACGGCGCACTACGTGACGCCCGACCTCGACGAGGGCCCCATCATCGAGCAGGAGGTCTTCCGGGTGGACCACAGCCTGGATGCCGAAGCCCTGGTGACCGTGGGTAGGGACGCCGAAACGCAGGCCCTGTCCCGCGCCGTGAAGTGGCATTGCCAGCACCGAGTCCTGCTCAACAACACCCGCACCGTCGTATTCCGCTAACGCGAACACCCTCCAAGCCAAACAGGAGAACCACTTATGAGCGCATCACCACGCGTTGTCATCATCGGCGCCGGCATCGTCGGCACCAACCTCGCGGACGAACTCGCCACCCGCGGCTGGACCAACATCACCGTTGTGGAACAGGGGCCGCTGGAGCTGGCCGGCGGTTCCACCTCGCACGCCCCCGGCCTCGTCTTCCAGACCAACCCGTCCAAGACCATGACGGAATTCGCCAGCTATACGGTGGACAAGCTGCTCTCCCTCAGCGCCGACGGAGTGCCCTGCTTCAACCAGGTGGGCGGGCTTGAGCTTGCCACCACCGAGGCCCGGCTCCAGGACCTCAAACGCAAGCTCGGCTACGCCACCTCCTGGGGTATCGAAGGCCGGATCATCGACCCCGACGAGTGCGAGAAGCACTACCCGCTGCTGAACACCGGCGCACTTGCCGACGGGCGCCGCGTCCTGGGCGGCCTTTACGTCCCGAGCGACGGCCTGGCCCTCGCGGCCCGCGCGGTCCAGCTGCTGATCAGCCGCGCACGGCAGGCAGGCGTGACATTCCTCGGCTCCACCGCCGTGACCGGGATCGAACAGGCAGGCGGCAAAGTCACCGGCGTCGAAACAGCCGACGGCGTGATCCCGGCGGACATCGTGGTGTCCTGCGCCGGCTTCTGGGGCCGCGAACTCGGCAAGCTGGTGGGACTGAAGGTCCCGCTGCTGCCGCTGGCGCACCAGTACGTCAAGACCACGCCGCTGAACGAGCTGCGCGGCCTCAACGATCTTCCCAACGGGGCCAGCAAGCCCATCCTGCGTTACCAGGACCGCGACCTGTACTTCCGTGAGCACGGTAGCCGGATCGGCATCGGCAGCTACGCACACAAGCCGATGCCCGTGGACATGGACCAGCTGCCCCGCGTTGGCGCGGAGGAGATGTCCGATCACCGTATGCCTTCCCGCCTGGACTTTACGCTGGAAGACTTCGCACCCGTCTGGGAGGACTGCCAGGACCTGCTGCCGGCCCTGCACGCAACCCAGATCAATGACGGCTTTAACGGCATTTTCTCCTTCACCCCGGACGGCGGACCGCTCATGGGCGAGTCGCCCGACGTCGGGGGCTTCTTTGTTGCCGAGGCGGTCTGGGTTACGCACTCGGCCGGCGTGGCCAGGGCGATGGCCGAGCTGCTGATCGAGGGCCAGTCCCGCACGGACCTGCACGGCTGCGAGCTCAACCGTTTCGAGAAGGTCCAGACGTCCGACCAGTACGTCAGCGAAACGTCGCAGCAGAACTTCGTGGAAATCTACGACATCCTGCACCCGCTGCAGCCCAAGGAATCTCCGCGGGACCTGCGCGTCAGCCCGTTCAACGCGCGGCAGAAGGAACTCGGGGCGTTCTTCCTGGAGTCCGCCGGCTGGGAGCGTCCGCACTGGTTCGAGGCCAACCGCGGCCTGCTCGAGGAGCTGCCGGCGGAATGGCAGGCGCCGGAGCGGGACGAGTGGGCGGCGATGTTCCATTCCCCCATCTCCGCGGCCGAAGCATGGAGGACGCGCACCGCCGTCGGGCTTTACGACATGACGCCGCTGAAGCGGCTGGAAGTCAACGGGCCGGGCGCCCAGGCGCTGCTGCACCGCCTGAGCACCGGCAATATCGCCAAGAAGCCGGGTGCGGTTACGTACTGCCTGCTGCTGGCGGACGACGGCGGCATCCGCAGCGACGTGACGGTGGCCCGGCTCGCGGAGGAACAGTTCCAGCTGGGTGTAAACAGCAACGTGGACTTCGACTACCTGCGCGTCGAAGCCAGGAGGCAGTCAGCCGCGGATCCGGCCCAGTGGGTCCACGTCTCCGACATCACCGGCAGCACGTGCTGCATCGGGCTGTGGGGACCGCTGGCCCGCGAGGTGATCGGGAAAATCAGCGCGGACGACCTCAGCAACGACGGCCTGAAGTACTTCCGGACCAAGGAAATTTCCGTGGGCGGCATCCCCGTCACGGCCATGCGGCTCTCCTATGTCGGTGAGCTTGGCTGGGAGCTGTACACCACTGCCGAGTACGGGCTGAAGCTGTGGGACCTTCTGTTTGAGGCAGGGCAGGAGCACGGCATCGTCGCGGCCGGGCGCGGCGCGTTCAACAGCATGCGGCTCGAGAAGGGCTACCGGCTGTGGGGCGCGGACATGACGTCGCAGCACCAGCCCTACGAGTCCGGCCTGGGCTTCTCGATCGCCAAGGACAAGACGGGCTTCGTGGGTTGGGAGGCGCTGGCCGCACGCAAAGAGCAGCCCGCCACGCGGGCGCTGCGGTGCCTGACGGTCGACGACGGCACGTCCGTTGTGCTGGGCAAGGAACCCGTGTACGTCAACGGCGAGCCTGCCGGGTACGTCACCAGCGCTGCGTACGGCTATTCGGTGCGCAAGCCGATCGCGTACGCCTGGCTGCCGGCGTCGGTCTCTGTTGGGGACTCGGTGGAGGTTGAGTACTTCGGGAAGCGCATCGCCGCGACCGTCACGGCCGAGCCGCTGTTCGATCCCGGCATGGAGCGCCTGCGCGGCTGAGCAAAAACCCCGGGGGTTGCCGCCTGGGCTCGGTGGTTGAGCTTGTCGAAACCCGGCAGGCTCAACCATGTCGCTTGAATGTCAGACCCTCCCACGAGGATTGATGCATGGGAAGCGGAGCGGTGGCGAAGGCATTTGCGGATATTTGCCTGGACATTCTTGCCTGGACCGCCGGGTCGGAGCCGCGGTTTGCCGCGTTGAAGGCCCAGGCTGCGGCGAAGTACACGGACAATATTCACTCGATGGCACCTCCCGCCGCGTCAGCGCAGGCGCAGGAGGCATCGGTGGCAGCCGAGATCGCGTGCGTCCTGACAATCGGGCCGCGCGCGGCGAGTGTGTTGCTGTCCGAGTCCCACGAGCTCACCACCCGTGGCTGCCCTGCCGGGGAAATGCCCGCCTCCCGGTTCCGCCACAAAGCCCGCATCTGGCGCGAACGCCACCACACGGAGAGCATCGAGAAGCGCCACGCCAAAGGCGTCCTGGACCGGCGGGTGTAATACACGCCGGACAAGGACGGCATGGCCTGGCTCGCGGCGTATTTGCCTGCCGACCAGGCGGCAGCGATCTGGAACCGCACCACCGCCCTCGCGCGTGGTCTGCAGGGCCCCGACGAGAACCGCAACCTCACCCAGCTCCGCTCCGACACCTTCGCCACCGCACTCCTCGGCGGCGGCCGTAGTCTTGGCCACGGTGGGGACGCGGGGAACCCCGGGAAAGTCCCCACGCCCCGGGCCGAGGTCTTGGTGACGGTGCTGGTGTTCTCCCTGCTCGGCGCCACCGATGAACCAGCCATGCTCGACGGGTACGGCCCGATCCCACCGTCCATGGCTGGGGACCTCGTCGCCAACGGAGCAGACTCGTTCTACCGGGTCCTGGTTGACCCGCGGGACGGGTCCTCGCTGGAGATCGGCCGCAAGAGTTGCCGGCCCAGCAAAGCGATGCGGCGGTGGCTGCGGATGCTGGACGGCCGGTGCCCTTCCCGGGATGTTCCAACCAGTCCCTGGACAACGAAGCGGACCACGTCGTGGCCTGGCATCAGGGCGGAACCACCGGCGTATCGAATTTGGGCCAGTCATGTCCCCGACACCACCGGCTCAGACACACCAGCGCCTGGAGACCCACCCCAGCAGCCAAAAACGAGCCACCCCGCTGGATTTCACCCTCCGGCCGGCACTACAAGAGCGAACACCAGGACTGGGAACCACCTCACTGGCCCCGGTGAACAAAAACCGGAACCCAAACCGGAGCTGAACTCGGTGCTGACATCAGACGGGCGCCTAGCATCGCGTGAAGGCCGCGGTCACCCCGACTTTGTCCACAATGCACTCTCCCTGGGAGAGAAAGGCTTGGAGCGTTTCCTCCACGCCGCCGTCTGACGAGTGCCCGAAAGCAGTGTGTTCCCGCCTCGACTCGGCTGAGCACTTGAACGAACGTGGAGGCAGGCCGCTGGTGTTTCCTCGGCTCTTTGGCCGTAGCCATGGTTGCCGCGGGCCGGAACGGGTACAACTTAGTGATGACGACTTCCCTGGTGCTTGGTCCCATGATGCGGTATGTGGATGAGACCTCGGCGAGCATCTGGGTGGAGACCCGGAGCGATTCCCGCGTCACCGTCCGGGCCGGACAGCAGAGCTGGGCGGCGCGTACTTTCGCGGTGCACGGCCACCATTACGCGCTGGTGGAGGCGGACGGAATTGAGCCAGGATCAGTGCTTCCCTACACCTTGGAAATCGGCGGCGTGCAGGTCTGGCCTGAGCCGGGCACCGGGTTTCCGCCGCCGGTGATCGCGACGCTGAAGCCCGGCAAGCCGCTGCGCATGGCCTACGGGTCCTGCCGCACCAGTGTCCCGCACGACGAGTCCGGCAACCGGACGCACGGCGTCGACTCGCTCCGCGCCTACGCACTGGCGATGGCCTCCGGCGGCGACCTGCCGTGGCCGGACCTGGTGGCCTTCCTCGGAGACCAGGTGTACGCCGACCTGACCAGCGAACAGATGCAGCAGTTCATCCGCGCCCGCCGCGACATCAGTGCACCGCCTGGTGAGGAGCTCAAGGACTACGAGGAGTATGCGCACCTCTACAATCTCGCGTGGTCCGACCCGGCGAACAGATGGCTGCTGTCCACCCTGCCCAGCGCCATGATCTTCGACGACCACGACATCCGCGACGACTGGAACGCTTCACTGAGCTGGAAGAGGAGCATGGAAGCCACCTCGTGGTGGCATGAGCGGATAGTTTCGGGGCTGTCCTCCTACTGGGTCTACCAGCACCTGGGCAACCTGTCGCCGCAGGACCGGCTTACCGATGCCATCTGGCAGCGGATCGCCCGGCACCGGAGCGAGGCTGAGCTCGACCTCAGCGCGGAACTGGACAGCTTCGCTGAACGCGCAGACCGGGACCCGGAATCCTACAGGTGGAGCTTCTGCCGGGATTTCGGGGACACACGGCTGATAGTGGTTGACTCCCGAGCCGCCAGGAACCTGGTGCCGGAAGCCCGCGCCCTGCTTGATGATGAGGAGATGGCCTGGCTCGACGGCCGGATGCGCGGCGGATTCCGCCACGTGCTGGTGGCAACGTCGCTGCCTTTCCTGCTGCCGATGGGCCTGCACCACGTCGAGTCGTGGAATGAGGCCGTTTCGGAAGGCGCGTGGGGGAAGTGCGCCGCCCGGGTCGGCGAGAAGCTGCGCCAGGCGGTGGACCTGGAACACTGGGGCGCCTTCCAAAAAAGCTTCCAGGAGGTGGCCGTCATGACCGCCGAGGTCGCGGATGGCAAGCGCGGCCCGTCACCGGAGACAGTCACGTTCCTGTCCGGGGACGTGCACTTCTCCTACGTCGCGGAGGTGAAACGCTCCTCGGGCAGCCGGATCATGCAGGCAGTCTGTTCCCCGATCCGGAACCCTCTTCCCCGGCTGATGAGATACTTCGGGGCCGCCATGGCCTACGGCCTGGCTGCGCCGATTGGGGGCCTGGTGGCCCGCTCGGCGCGTGTGCCGGACCCGCCGTTCCGTTGGACACGCGTCGAGGGACCCTGGTTCAACAACAACCTGGCCAGCCTGGAGATTGTCCCGGAAGGGCTGAAACTGTGGTGGCAGACAGGCGTCGTGGAAGACGGCGACGAATTGCACCCACGGCTCGAGACTGTGGCATCCTTCACCGTGGCGTCCCGGAGGGAAAGCAGGAGCCGATTTAGTGGGCGGGGTTTTGATAGGCTCAACCGCCGCCGGGCGGCACGAAGCTAGGCCGCCAGCCACACCCTGCCTTCGAGGTACCGCACGCACGTGCCGGAGAGCAGGGTGCGCTCACCTTCCACACGGCAGAGCACGGTCCCGCCGCGCGCCGAAAGTTGGCGGGCGGACAGGACCGTGCTGCCCAGCCTGCCGGCCCAGAGCGGTGCCAGCTGGGAGTGCGCCGAGCCGGTCACCGGGTCCTCGGCAATGCCTGCCCGGGCACCGAAGAACCGGGAGACGAAGTCGTGGCCGGTTCCATAACCCTCCGCCGTGACGACGACGCCCCGCACCGGCAGCTTCGCAAGCGCCACAAAGTCGGGGGTCAGCGTGCGCACGGTCTCGGCATCCTTGACGACATGGATGAGGTCGGTTGCCAGGAAGGCCTCGAGAGCCGGGACCCCGAGGGCTTCTGATACGGAGGGGTCGACGGCCACGGGTTCAGGGACCTCGGAAGGGAAGTCCAGGATGAAGCCGTCACCGTCGCGCTCTACAAACAGCCAGCCGCTGCGGCTCCAGAATTGCAGCCGCTTGGCGTCCGGGTGAACGTCCGTGAAGAGGTACGACGCCGTGGCCAGGGTCGCGTGCCCGCAGAGGTCCACTTCAATGGCCGGCGTGAACCAGCGGAGGTGGTAGGCGGGCTGCGAGGAGTCGAAGGGCGTGGCTTCGTACGGGATCGCGGCAACGATAAAGGCCGTCTCGGAGAGGTTGTTCTCCTCGGCCAACTGCTGGAGGACACCGTCAACCAGCCAGCCCTCCAAAGGCATTACGGCTGCTGGATTCCCCTCGAAGGGCTTGGTGGCGAAGGCGTCGATCTGGATCAGGGGTATATGCATGCCTTTCACCGTAGCGGCAAACTGGACTGCAAAGTTAGAGCCAGTTTGAAGAAGTGGCCTGCTTGCCCAGGCCTGGGCAAGCAGGCCCGGGCTCAGCCGCCGGCGTGCGGCACGAAGCGGACGAACATTGCCTTGAAGCCGGGGGTGTTGGATTCCCTGGCGACGTTTTCCTTGTGGACCAGGGCGTTGGCTTCGGGGAAGTATGCGGCGGCGCAGCCCTTGGCTGTGGGGTAGGCGACCAGGCGGAACTTGTCCGCCTGCCGGTCGTGGCCGCGGAAGGTGCTGACGACGTCCACGAGGTCCCGGTCCTGGAAGCCGAGTTCTGCCAGGTCTTCGGGGTGGACCAGGATCACACGGCGGCCGCCCGAAATCCCCCGGTACCGGTCGTCGAGGCCGTAGAAGGTGGTGTTGTACTGGTCGTGGCTGCGGATGGTCTGGAGGACCAGGTGCCCGTCGGGCGGGGTGAGGTATTCGAGCGGGCTGACCGTGAAGCGGCCCCGGCCGATGTCGGTCTTGAACGAGCGGGTGTCCCGTGGCGGGTTGGGCAGTACAAAGCCGTTTTTGGTCCTGACCCGGGTGTTGAAGTCCTCGAACCCGGGCAGGACGCGGGAGATGTGGTCCCGGACCACGTCGTAGTCCCCGGCCATGGCCTTCCAGTCCACGAGGTGGTCCGGCCCGAAGGTCGCCTCGGCCATCCGCGCGACGATTACCGGTTCGGCGAGCAGGTGCTCGGAGACGGGCGCCAGCCTGCCCTGGGTGGAGTGGACCACGGACATGGAGTCCTCCACGGACAGGAACTGGGCGCCCTTGGGGTGCTTGTCGTCCTTATCGGTCCGGCCGAGGGTGGGCAGGATCAGCGACGTGCGCCCGTGGACCACGTGGGACCTGTTCGGCTTGGTGGAGACGTGTACGGTCAGGCCGATCCGCTGCATACCGGCTTCCAGCGCCTGCGTGTCGGAGCCGGCGAGTGAGAAGTTTCCGCCCATGGAGACGAAGACGTCGACGTCGTTGCGGTCGAAGGCTTCCATGGTTTCGACGGCGTCATAGCCGTGGGGGCGGGGCGAGTTGATCCCGAACTCGGTGTCGAGGGCGTCCAGGAGCCAGTCCTTGGGTTTTTCCCAGATGCCCATGGTCCGGTCGCCCTGGACGTTCGAGTGCCCGCGGACCGGGCAGGCCCCGGCGCCGGGCTTGCCGAAGTTGCCCTGCAGGAGCAGGACGTTGACCATTTCCTTGATGGTGTCCACCGAGTGCGGCTGCTGCGTGACGCCGAGGGCCCAGCAGAAGATCGTGGCCTTGGACCGGATCAGCATCCCGGCCACGGTTTCGATCTGTTCCCGGGGCAGGCCGGTGGCCTTTTCGGTTTCGGCCCAGTCCAGCTCCTCACGGGCGTCTCGGTAGGCGTCGAACCCGTCGGTTTGCGCGTCAACAAAGGAACGATCGACGACGGTGCCCGGGTTGCGTTCCTCCGCCGCCAGGAGCAGGTGGCCCAGTGCCTGGAACAGGGCCAGGTCTCCGCCGACCTTGATCTGCAGGTACTCATCGGCCAGCGGCGTTCCGCCGCCGACGACGCCGGAGACGGTCTGAGGGTCCTTGAAGTTGAACAGCCCGGCTTCCGGCAGCGGGTTGACGGCCACCACCTTGCCGCCCTTGTCCTTGCATTCCTTCAGGGCTGAGAGCATCCGGGGGTGGTTGGTGCCGGGGTTCTGCCCCACGACGAAGATGAGCTCGGAGTCGTGGATGTCCTCCAGGGACACGGTGCCCTTGCCGATGCCGATGGTCGGGTTCAGCGCCGAGCCGGAGGACTCGTGGCACATGTTCGAACAGTCGGGCAGGTTGTTGGTGCCCAGGGCCCGCGCGAACAGCTGATACATAAACGCCGTCTCGTTCGCGGTGCGGCCGGAGGTGTAGAAGACGCACCGGTCCGGGGTGGAGGCCCGAATGTGTTCGCCTACCAGTTCGAACGCTTCGGCCCAGGAGATCGGCGAATAGTGGGTCTCCCCTTCGCGGATCACCACCGGTTCGCTCAGCCGGCCCTGATTGCCGAGCCAGTACTCCGTTTTCCCCGAGAGTTCGGCGATGGAGTGCGTGGCCCAGAACTCGGCACCGACCGTGCGGAGGGTGTTCTCCTCAGCCACCGCCTTGGCACCGTTCTCGCAGAACTCGGCCGCTTTGCGCTTCGTGGCCGATTCCGGCCACGCACAGCCGGGGCAGTCGAACCCGCCCTGCTGGTTCAGCCGCAGCAGGGACTGCGCCGTCCGGGTCACCCCGGCCTGGGCCACCGCGCGTTCGAGGGCAACCATGACGGCCTTGACTCCGGCCGCTTCCGTTTTGGGCTTGTGGACTTCGAGGTTGTCCTCGTTGATGTCCTCAACGGGGGCGGGCTGCTTGCCGAACTTCACTGAACCGACCTTCATTGGACTGCTTTCACTGGATCACATGGGTGTTACTGGGCTGGTCTCACTAGGCCAGCTGCGCCAGGGTCTCCTGTTCGGCCCCGATGGTGGTGTTGTCGCCATGGCCGGTGCGGACCACAGTCCCGGGCGGAAGGATGAGCAGGCGTTCCCGGATGGAGGCGAGGATCGTGGGGTAGTCGCTGAAGGACCTGCCAGTGGCGCCCGGACCGCCGTTGAACAACGTATCTCCCGTGAAGATCGTCCCTTCGCGCTCCAGCAGGAAACACGTGGAGCCGGGGGAGTGGCCGGGCGTGTGGATGGCCTTCAGGCTGGCGCCGCCCACCGCGAACACCTCGCCGTCACTGATGCTGTGGTCTGGCTGCTGGTCCGGGTAGACCTGCTCCCAGAGCACCAGGTCGCCCGGGTGCAGGTAGATGGGCGCTTGCACGGCCTCGGCCACGGCACGCGCGGCGCCGATGTGGTCGTTGTGCGCGTGGGTCAGCAGGATGGCCAGGACCTTCCGGCCCCGGACCTGGCTGATGATTGCGGCGGCGTCGTGCGGGCAGTCGATGATCACGCATTCATCGTCGTTGCCCACGATCCAGACGTTGTTGTCCACGTCCCAGGTGCCGCCGTCGAGCGCAAAAGTGCCCGAGGTGACCAGGTTTTCGATGGTGACTTTCATGAGAGCTCCTTCAGGGACTGAATTTCAACCACCGAGCGCAGGACTTTGCCCTCGTGCATCTTGGCGAAGGCTTCCTCCACCTGGTCAATGGTGATGCGCTCGGTGACGAAGGCGTCCAGGTCCAGGTTGCCCTGTTTGTAGTGCGCCACCAGCATCGGGAAATCACGGGAGGGCAGGCAGTCGCCATACCAGGAGGACTTCAGCGACCCGCCCCGGCCAAAGACGTCCAGGAGGGGCAGCTCAAGCAACATGCCCGGCGTCGGGACGCCCACCAGCACCACCCGGCCGGCGAGGTCGCGGGAGTAGAACGCCTGCTTGTACGTTTCAGGACGGCCGACGGCGTCAATCACCACGTCCGCTCCGTTGCCGTTCGTGAGGGCCCGGATGGCCTCGATGGGGTCTTCGGTGCTGGAGTCCACGCCGTGGGTGGCCCCGAGGGAGGTGGCCATGGCCACCTTGTTGGCGTCGATGTCCACGGCGATGATGGTGGTGGCGCCGGCCAGCTTGGCACCCGCGATCGCGGAGATGCCTACCCCGCCGCAGCCGATCACCGCCACGGACTCGCCGCGCTTGACCTCGCCGGTGTTGATGGCCGCGCCGATGCCTGCCATCACGCCGCAGCCGAGCAGGCCGACGGCGGCGGCATCGGTGTCGTCGTCAATCTTGGTGCACTGCCCGGCGGCTACCAGGGTCTTTTCCGCGAAGGCGCCGATGCCCAGCGCCGGGGAGAGCTCCGTGCCGTCCTCGAGCGTCATCTTCTGCGTGGCGTTGTGCGTGTCGAAGCAGTACTGCGGCTGGCCCTTGGCACATGCCCTGCACTCACCGCAGACAGCGCGCCAGTTCAGGATCACGCGGTCGCCGGGAGACACCTCTGTGACGCCCGGACCCACGGCGCTGACCACACCGGTGGCCTCGTGGCCCAGAAGGATGGGGAAATCGTCGGTGATTCCGCCCTGCTTGTAGTGCAGGTCGGTGTGGCAGACCCCGCACGTGAGGATGTCCACCAGCGCCTCCCCCGGACCGGGGTCCGGGACCAGGATGGTCTCCACCGATACCGGGGCATTCTTTTCCTTGGCGATGACCGCCTTGACTCTGTGAACCATTAGCTGGTGTTCCTTTCCTGAGTCCAGGGACTCCTGGGCGACGGCGCTCCGGGCAATCCAGCCGGCCCGTCTGGTTCAAAGGGTTCTCATGCCGCAGCTCCGAGAGCCCCCAACCGCTGGTTGCCGACCTGACGTTATTGCGTATTACACAACACGGTGCACATAGCGCGTACTCGAAATATGTCAGCCGCCACGGAGGGTGTCAATAGATCCCTCGTGTGCTGCGTTCGTCCACAGTCCAAGTTGGGGTGTTGGACTCACGCCACTGTCGCAACATGATTTCATCCTATGCAACAGACCGCAATGTTCTCTCCTGCTGCGCGCTGCCGGGAAGTCAGACGCTGACCTTTCCGGGATCCATGTGCCGAGCCACAAAATAACCATTGACTGTGTTGCTCATCACGCTTAGTCTGTTGCAACAGCGTTGCGCTGATTGCAACCCCAAACAACTTGGTGGATACATGAGTAACGAAACTTCCTCTCCCGCTCGTGCGGGAAGCCCCGGCCCTCAACCACATGGTGTACATGACGGGCCCCGGGCCGGCCGCAGCACAATGAGCGGCCAGAATTTTGAACCGGCTGACAACGTGGTCAGCAAAGAAACACGCCGCAGAGTCATTGCGGCCAGCTTCATCGGCAACTTCGTAGAGTGGTTCGATTACGCCGTTTACGGCTATCTTGCCGTAACGATCGCGACAGTCTTTTTCCCTGAATCAGATCCCCAAACCGGGCTTCTGCTGACCTTCGCCCTGTTTGCGATTTCATTCCTGGTGCGCCCGCTCGGCGGGTTCGTCTGGGGCCACATCGGTGACAGGGTGGGCCGGCGGACAGCGCTGTCCCTCTCGATCTTGATCATGTCAGGAGCAACCTTCTGCATAGCCCTCATTCCGGGCTATGCCACGATCGGCATCTGGGCTCCCATCCTGCTTCTGGTCATCCGGGTAGCGCAGGGCTTCTCCGCTTCTGGTGAATATGCTGGAGCGTCGGCCTTCCTGGTCGAGTACGCTCCCGCCAACAAGCGCGGCCTATACGCCGCGGTTGTTCCCGCCAGTACCGCGGCCGGACTGCTCCTCGGCTCCCTGATTGCAGGCCTGTTGACAGTCCTTCTGAGTTCCGATGCCATGCAAAGCTGGGGTTGGCGCCTGCCGTTCCTGCTCGCAGCCCCGATGGGACTGATCGGCCGCTACATCCGGACCAAGCTCGAAGACACCCCGGTGTTCCGCGAGCTGGCAACGGAGGACCAGGCAATCAAGGCACCCGTGTCCAGCCTGTTCCGGAACCACTGGCGGCAGCTGCTGCAGGCCGTCGGAGCCGTGCTGCTCAACGCCGTCGGGTTCTACGTCATCCTCAGCTACATGCCCACCTATCTGTCCTCGGAACTGGGCCTTGGCGAAACCGAATCGTTCCTTGCGACGACCATCGCACTGGTTACGTACATCGGCTTTATCTTCCTGACCGGGATGCTTTCGGACCGTTACGGACGCAAGAAGGTGCTTATCAGTGCATCCATCGCATTCATTGTGCTGACCGTTCCCGCCTTCGCGCTGCTGGGAACCGGGAATTTCCTGGTCATCGTCCTGGTCCAGATCCTGCTGGGCGCGATGCTCACCCTCAATGACGGAACACTTCCCAGCTTCCTGGCCGAAATGTTCCCCACCCGCGTCCGCTACAGCGGCTTCGCGGTCAGCTTCAACCTCTCCAACGCGCTGTTCGGCGGTACCGCCCCGTTCATGGCCACGCTCCTGATCGCCGCCACCGCAAGCGATCTGGCCCCCGCCTGGTACCTCGTCGCTGCGGCTGTCATCTCGCTGATCGCCGTTTCACTGTCCAGGGAAACGTGCAAAGAACCGCTGCGCCACGAATAGCCCACCTCTTTCAACAGCTTCTCCCCTCAAGTAAATGCATCACCCAAATACGTCACGTAAATGCATCGCAGAAAGGCACCACCACAATGACCACCACAGCATCTGAAAACGCCACCTCCGTCGCCGAACTGGAGCGTCTGAAGGTCCTCAACAACGGCCAGAAGGTCTCCCTGACCTTCTCCGACGCCGAATTCGAGCGGCGCATTGCCGGTCTTCGCCGGATCATGGCCGAGAAGGACCTGGACGCCGTCGTCCTCACCAGCTACCACTCCATCAAGTACTACTCCGACTTCCTGTTCACCACCTTCGGCCGCTCCTACGGCATGGTGGTCACCAAGGATGACACCGTCACCGTCACAGCCAACATCGACGCCGGCATGCCCTGGCGCCGCAGCTACGGCGACAACCTGGTCTACACGGACTGGCGCCGGGACAACTACATCTTCGCCATCCAGGAAGTCCTGCGGACCCGCGGCATCAACCCGCGCCGCCTCGGCGTCGAGGACGACTCGCTGCCGCTGGACAACCGCAACAAGATCCAGGCCGCCTTCTCCGGCGCGACGCTCGTGGACGTGGCGCAGGCAGCGATGCGCCAGAGGATGATCAAGTCAGCGGAGGAAATCGAGGTCATCAAGCACGGTGCCCGGATCGGCGACCTCGGCGGCGAGGCCATCCGCAACGCCATCACGGCCGGCATCACGGAGTACGAGGTCGCCCTGATCGGCACCGAGGCGATGGTCCACGAGATCGCCAGGACGTTCCCCAACTCCGAAATCCGGGACACCTGGGTCTGGTTCCAGTCCGGCATCAACACGGACGGCGCCCACAACTGGGCCACAACCCGCAAGGTCCAGGAACACGACATCCTGTCCCTGAACTGTTTCCCCATGACCAGCGGGTACTACACGGCACTGGAGCGCACGCTGTTCTACGGCGAACCCGATGCCCGCTCCCTGGAACTGTGGAACATCAACGTGGAGGTCCACAAGCGCGGACTTGAGCTGATCAAACCCGGCGCCGTGTGCAAGGACATCGCCGCGGAGCTCAACGAGATCTACGTGGGCCACGGGCTCCTCGCCAACCGGACGTTCGGCTACGGACACTCCTTCGGTGTCCTCAGCCACTACTACGGCCGCGAAGCCGGGCTGGAGCTCCGCGAGGACATCGACACCGTGCTGGAGCCGGGCATGGTGGTTTCCATGGAGCCCATGATTACGGTCCTGGATGGCCAGCCGGGCGCCGGCGGCTACCGCGAGCACGACATCCTGGTGGTGGGCGAAGGCGGCGCCGAGAACATCACCAAGTTCCCGTTCGGCCCCGAGTACAACATCATCGGAGCTTAACCCCGGTGGTTGAGCCTGCCGAAACCCTGACAAGCTCAACCACGGCCCCGGGGAGCGGCGCCGTGTCTGACGCGGCGCCGCTTTCCGCTGACTATGCGCAATGATAGTGAGCATCATGACCACACCGGATTCTATTGACACCAACGGCAGCGACACCAACGGCAAGGGCGATACCAAGGGCGCCTCTGTCATCGTCAACGCCATCGCCGTCCTTCGATCATTCACGGCCGACGAGCCGTTGCTTGGCGTGACGGAGATCGCCAACCGGGTGGGCCTGCACAAGAGCACCGTGTCAAGGATCCTGGCAACCTTCGAACAGGAAAACCTCGTGGAACGCGATGCGGACACGCGCCGTTTCCGGCTCGGACTGGGCCTGATCGCCGTCGCCGGTCCGTTGCTGGCCGAACTGGAGGAGCGGCGTGTCGCCTATCCCGTCCTGCGCGAACTCACGGAACTGACGGGCGAAACCAGTGCCTTGATGATGTGGGAGGGCAACGAGTCGATCTGCGTGGAGCAGATTGCCAGCCGCCACCAGATCAAGCACACTGCGCCGCTGGGGGCCCGCTACAGCGACGCGTTGAGTTCCTCGGTTCAGGTGTTCCTTGGAATCCAACCGGAGGAGAGGGTGCGTGCCCTCCTGCGCAGCGGAGCAATTACCTACCCCGGGCTGGACGAGGCCTCCCTTGAGGACTATCTGCTCCGCCTTAAGGACGACTCCCGCCGCGGGTGGGCTATCAACTACGGCGAGTCCTCCTTGGATGAAGTCGGCGTCGCCGCCCCCGTCTACGATCACCGCGGCGACCTTGTGGCAGCAGTCCTCATCCCGGCCCCGCGGTTCCGGGTCTCCAAGGAGCGCCTGCAGAGCCTCGGCGAATCCTGCAGGGCAGCGGCGGACAAAGTCACCGCACGGCTGGGCGGCAAGGCACCCGGCACCATCAAACGCTCTCTCACTTAACGCAGGAAAATCACCAACGCTCTCTCACTTGCCTCAAGAAAGCGAGAGAGCGTTCGGCGAAAAGTGGCATCAAGTGAGAGAGCGTTCGGCGAAAAGTGGCATTAAGTGAGAGAGCGTTTGGCCCGCTAGGGATCCTCGGGGCGGGATGGATCCCCAGACCCAAGCTCGTCCGAATAGGGCGCGCGGGGGCCGGCGTGGTCATTGAACAGTTCGTTTGCCGCCATGGCCAGGAGGTCCCGTTGCAGTTCGGGGAGCGAGAGAAGCCCCTGCAGGTAGGCCTCCACTTCATACTCACCGACCGAACCGCCGATGCCGAAGTAGTAAAGCCACAGGTCACCCGTGCTGACTTGTGCTGCTGCCAGTGCTGCTTGGAGCCTGCGGCGTTGCTCCCATTCGCTGCTATCGAAGCCCATCACTACTGCCTCTGCGCGGGTCGGAGGCCACCCCGGCCAGGACAATGGCGCTGACTTCCATAAGCGTGCTGCGCGTCGCGCGGGCCTGCCGCATCAGCTGCTGCAGGGCGGAGTCCTCGGTGATGGTGTGGCGCTCCATGAGGATTCCGCAGGCCCGGTTAATCAGGTCCCTGCTGTAGAGAGCCGATTGAAGGCTGTCACTGATGCGTTCCGGAGTTTCGGCAGTCTGGATATGCGACAGAAGGGTGGCCGCGGGGGAGGCAAAAAGCTCCATGAGGGCAGCGGTGGCATCTTCAAAGGCGCCGGGGGAGGCGGCGTAAATCTTCATTGCACCTATGGCCTGCCCGTCGGCAATCAGCGGGGTGCTGATCACTGAGCGGATTGGCAAGTCAACGACGGCGGCGCTCCAGTTTGGCCAGCGGGCTTCAGTTGCAACGTCATGGATGAGGATGCTCTCTTGGGTGGCCCAGGCTGTCAGGCAGGGCCCCTGGACCAGTTCATACTGAAGGGCGTCGGCGCGTTCCACCACGCTGTCGGTAGATCCGGAGCTGACCGGGCGGGCATGGGGATCAAGCATTGAGACACCTGCCCCAAGAGTCCCCGGGATGGAATCCCTGACGGCGCGGGAGAGATGCTGGACGGCGTGGTCCACTTTTTCTTCCGTGAGGAGCAGCCCCATAATCCTGCCCAAGGCAGTGGATAGTTCATCCAGGGGATACTTCTTGATCATGCTTTTTGCCTCCGGCCATTCTGCGTGACCGGCCTCCGGCGTGCCGGATGAGCCTGTTTGTGACCGTTCAGCGCTTCAGGTAAAGCCTAACGTGCGCGGTGGGCTGCGGACCCGGACCTGCACGAATACCGGCTTTGTGGCTATTCATCGTAAGTGGTGGGAAACACCCGTTCGCCGGCAATTCCAGAAATGATGCCGGCGGCCACCTCCTTTAGCTTCATATTGCGGTGACTGGACGCATTGACCAATATCTGGAATGCCGCATCGCGGCTGCACCGGCTCTGCGCCATGATGACCCCAATGGCCGTGTCAATGACGGTGCGGGACTTCAGGGCGGCGGCGAGGTCGTCACGGGCGTCGCGCAGCTGTGCGATGTTCAGGGCGAGGTCCAGCGCCTTGGCGGCGATGCCCGTCAGGCCAACAGCCGCATCCATCCCGTGATGCGGGAAGCCATCCGTGTTGGGGGAGTAGAGGTTTACCACAGCCTGCGAAGGAGCCTGCAGATGCATTGGGACCGCCAGGATGGAGCCGATGCCCGTCTTGCGGGCTTCCTGGTTATATTTCGGCCACCGGACATCGGCGTCCAGATCCGGGACATGGACCATGGATTTTGTCCGGAGGGCTGTCAGGCAAGGTCCATGGCCGATGCTGTTTTGCAGTTCGTCCAGGTTCCGGGCGAGTGTATCGCTGCTGGCCACAGCGACGGGCCGCTTTTGCCGGACCACCGTGATCCCGCAGGACAAGTGGTTCCCGGGCTGTGACAGCTGCGTGGCAAAAATCGCGGCGGTGGCGGCCAGGAATTCACGGACGTCGGAGCTTGCCAGGACGAGGTCCTGCAGGTGGAGCACAAACTCGTGCAGGCCCGCGCCGGCACGTCCAACTTTGCCGGATTGGGGTTCTCGGATATCAAAGTCCTGAGACATGTGCACTTCCCGGTCCGTCCGCCGTGATCTCCTTGATGGCGGTCTGGATGAGATCCATCTGCAGCGGGGCCAATTCCACCAGCTCGTGCAGATAGGCGTCCACCCCGAGCTGATCGACGTTTCCGCCGATCCCGTAATAGTAGGTCCATAGCGCCGGGAGGCTGATGTTCCCGCTCTGGAACTGGACGGCTGCAAACTTGCGCTGGTCCGCCTCGAAGGCAGGCTGGGGGGTGCCCAATCCGCCGTCGTCCATCATTTCTCCCCGCCTCCGGTGATGACGGGGATATCTGAGGCGTGGTGCAGGATGTCCCCGGCAATGTCATGCAGCCGGCGGTTGCTGCTGCGGGAGGCAAGGTGCAGGAGCTTGACGGCGGTTTCATGGCTGCAGCGGTTCTGCACCATGATCAGGGCCACGGCCGAGTCCACAACGGCCCGGGACCGCAGCGCCGACCTCAAATGCTCCGGGTAGGGGTCCGAAGGGTGCACGCGGATTGCCAAGCGCAGGATCCGGGACAGCGATGCAGCGTGCTCCTCGATGGCGGTCACCGTGTCCGGGGCAAACGTATTCAGCTGGGTTGAGTAGCAGTTCAGGGCGGAGCGGGAACCGTTGTCGGTGGGGATGGGGACGGCCAGGATTGTCCGGATGCCTTCGTCTGCGACCGCCCCGGCATACCAGGCCCAGCTCTCGTCCGCCTGAAGATCACGGATAAGGACTGTGCGCTGCTCCCGCAGCGCCGTCAGGCAGGGACCGTTGTCGAGTGCGTACTGGCGTTCGTCCAGGCTCCGGGCGGTCTCCGTGCTGCTGGCTACCGTCACGGGCCCGGTCTCCCGTTCCACCGTGATGGCACACAGCAGGGGCGTCTCCCCGCCCAGCAAGGACGCGGAAATCGCTGTCAGTCCCAAGAGGAATTCGGTGAAGCCCGGACTTTCAAGGAGTAGGTCCTGCAATTGCTCCGCCGTCGGCAGAGCATCATTCTCGGCCATGCGGCCTCAATTCCAAGCATCGCCGGGGTCACACGACCCGGCTGGCGGCTGTGCGCTCTCTTCGCGCGCGGCCCGTATATTCAACCCCGGACCTATATGCCACCCCCGAAATCTCCTACTACCGACACTACGCCCTTCCCGGGCGGCCGCCGGTGGTCCGGCGACGTATTAGTACCCGGGAGCGCCACGGAGCGCCCGCAGGAAACGCACGACGGCGGCTGTTGCGTCCCGGTAGTCCCTCCAGGTCATCCCGAGGATGGAATTCACGGGCACAAATCTACCGGTTTCCTGCTCGGCGACTTTGCCGGGAGGCACCACGCTGTAGGCTCGGCACATGGCTGATCTGCGGCGTCGGACGTTTGTCTTTCGCACGCTGGTTGGTGCGGCTGCCGCGGCGGCCGTTGGAATTCTCGGCGCCGCGTGTTCGCCCGGCGCCGGGCGGGACGGTACCGCCGGTGGCGGTGCCAAGGGGGATGCAGTGAAGCGGCACAAGTACCAGTACGGCGAGGACGCCAGCCAATGGGGCGAGCTTTTCCTGCCGGAGCTGCCGGCCGGCGCCGAGCACCGCGGCGTGGTGGTGGTGATCCATGGCGGCTACTGGCGCTCGCAGTATGGCGCAGAGCTGGGGGAGCCCATCGCCAAGGACCTGGCCGCCCATGGCATGGCCGCCTGGAACCTTGAATACCGCCGGGCCGGAAACGGGGGCGGCTGGCCAAACACCTTCACTGACGTGCTGACCGGTATCGACAAGCTGGGCGACCTCGCGGCCAAGCATGCCCTGAACCTGGGTCCGGTGGTGGCGCTGGGCCATTCAGCCGGCGGGCATCTGGCCGCCTGGGCTGCCGGCCGGGGGAAGCTTACCCAGCTGGGAATGCCGGATGCTGACCGCCAGGTGCCCCGCACCTCAGATGCCTCCGCGGTGCACCTCACCGGCGTGGTCAGCCAGTCCGGCTTGCTCAACCTGGCCGAGGCGGAGAAGCTGAACCTCAGCAACGGTGCGGTGAGCAACCTCCTGGGCGGGTCGTCGTCGAAATATCCGCACCGCTACAGGTACGCCGACCCCATGACCGCCCTTCCGCTGGCCGTGCCGGTCATCGCTGTCCATGGATCGGAGGACACCACGGTTCCCTTGGGTCAGTCCGAGTCCTATGTTAACTCCGGAACCACGGCAAACATGGAGACCCGGCTGGTCAGGGTTCCCGGGGACCATTACGCCCTGATCGACCCCAAAACGCCTGGTTACCGGGCGTGCCGCGAGCTTGTTCGGTCCCTTTTGGGTTAGATTCGGCGCTCCTGGGTTAGATTCGGTCCCTGAGGGTTGGAACTGCTCAAAAAATACGTTCCCAATATCTAGACATTGGACGTCCCATCTCCCGTACCCTTTAGATGTAGGACAAGTCGCGACCCCTAAGCGCGGCAAGGAGGAGACCCACGTGGCCATCGCATCGCAAGAAGTATCGCCCGCCCGTTTCAGTGCGCAGCTCCGTTCGCATGCCCTGCAGACGCGGATCATGGACCTCATTCTGGACCGCGGCCTGGACGTCGGTGACGCGCTGCCCACCGAAAGTGAGCTCTCCGCCGAGCTCGGCGTGGGCCGCAACACCGTCCGCGAGTCCCTGAAAGTACTCCAGGCACTGGGCGTCATTGAGATTCGGCATGGCTTTGGCATGTTCGTTGCACCCAACAACTTCAGCGCCCTGGTGTCCGGCCTGACGTTCCGCGGCCGGCTGTCCCTCCGCCACAAGGGCGAGGAAGCCATGGAGCTCATCGATGTGCGCCAGGCCCTCGAGTCCGGGCTGATCGGACCGGCCATTGACCTGCTCACCGACGAGCACGTGGCTGACCTGCGCTCCATCATGGAAGCCATGGAGGACGCGGCCAAGAAGGGGGAGCCGCTGCATGAGCACGACGCCGAATTCCACCGCCGCCTGTACGCCCCCCTGAGCAATGAGCTGCTGATCAACCTCATGGATGTGTTCTGGCAGGTTTACCGCAAGATCCACCTGGCCATCGGTACCGGCCCGGTCAACCTTGAGCAGCAGACGCAGGACCACTGGGACATCTTCGAGGCCGTGGCCAACAAGGACAAGGCTCTTGCGTCCGAACGCCTGCAACGCCACTTTGACGGCATCCGCCTGAAACTCAAGGATGTCGCGGCCGCCTAGCCTGTTTCCCTCCGCCTTTCCTTCGCCGCCTGCGCCCGGGCGGATTTAGCCCTGCCCTTTTCGTAGAGAGTGCCTTTGCCGTGGAAATTTTCGTTGTGCCTACCGCCTCAGCTACCGGTTCCGTCGCCGCCGGGATCCTCGCTGCCGTTATCCGCAGCAAGCCCGACGCCGTCCTGGGTGTGGCCACGGGCGGATCGCCGCTGCCCATCTACGCGGCGCTCGCCAACCATCGGCTGGACATGTCCTCCGTCCGGGCCTTCGCCCTCGACGAGTACGTGGGCCTGCCCGCCGGACACCCCGAAAGCTACGCCGAAGTTGTCCGGCGCGAAGTGACTGAGCGGCTGCATCTGGATCCTGCCAACGTTGCCGTGCCGGACGGAAGCGCCGCGGGCCCCGAGGCCGCAGCCGCTGTCTACGACGCCGCCATTGCCGGAGTTGGCGGCATCGATGTGCAGATCCTCGGCATCGGCCACAACGGCCACCTGGCCTTCAACGAGCCCGGCTCCGCCCTGGACTCCCGGACCCGCGTGGAAGTCCTCACGGAACGCACCCGCGAGGCGAACGCCCGCTACTTCAGCACGCCGGAAGAAGTGCCGCTCCGCTGCATCACGCAGGGCCTGGGCACCATCCTGGAAGCCCGCCACCTCCTGCTGGTGGTCAACGGCGCGGACAAAGCCGGCATCCTGGCCGCCGCCCTCAACGGGCCCGTCACTGCTGACTGCCCGGGGTCGGTCCTGCAGCTGCACCCGCACGTGACGGTGGTGGCTGACGAAGCCGCAGCCTCGCAGCTGGCGCAGGGGAGCGGGCAGGTCGCCGTGCGCGTGTCCGGGGCGGCCGCCAGCGTCTAGGCCGCGGGCTGTCTGCCATTCGTACTGCGGATCTGATGTCTCAGGAGTGTGCCGTATAGGGCCCCTTCGCCGGGCATTCTTGCGGGCGGGTCTTACGGCAATCGACAGGCCCCGGAAACGCGGCGATCGTGATCCGGAAGATCTTGGGTGGCGCTTGGGCCGGTGAAGGACCGGCTTACGGGCAGAGCTGCCTGCTGGTGCTTCAGCGTGGCGGCCACGTCATCGAAAGGGATCACTGTGGTGCTGCTCGCGGCGGCGGAGCTAGTGTGCGGACAGGCAGGTTTCCTCGCGTGGGTCGCACAATCCGGTGTCGTTCGAGGGTTCAACATCGGCGCCGCGCTACGGTGCGGAATCTGTTGATCTACGAGTCCCGGCGGGAGTTGGCGCGTTTGCTGTTCGCGGACTTCAAGATGTGTCGGTGCGCCATGTTGTGGCGCAACCGTTTCTGTGGAAGGTTGAGGTCGCCGGGGCTGTGCACAAGCGCATTCCGGACTATCTGCTGGCCACCGACGTGGGGCCGCTGGTGGTGGATGTACTTCCCCGACCGCGCGGAGGAATCGCGCTCAGCGCCTCGTCTCGTACCTGGTCAGGACCACCCCGCCGGGAAACGTCCGCGTCTCCACCAGGTTCAGGTTCACCCAGCTATCCAGCGCGGTGAAGAACGGCGTGCCGCCGCCCACCAGGACCGGATGGGTCACGATCGTGTACTCGTCGATCAGCCCGGCCCGCATGGCCGCCCCGGCGAGCGTTGCACCACCGACCCTCATCGGCTCGCCGTCCTCAGCCTTGAGCCGGGTGATCTCCGCGACCGCGTCGCCGGTGACCAAGCGGGCGTTCCAGTCGACCTTGTCGATCGTCGAGGAGAACACCACCTTCGGCGTGTCCCGCCAGTTCCGCGCGAACTGGATCTGCGCCGGGGTGGCATTGGGCTGCTGGTCGCCGGTCGGCCAGTGGGAACTCATGGCCTCCCACAGCTTGCGCCCATACAGCAACAGGCCGATCGCCCGCTCCTGATCGAGCCACCACTGAAACAGCTCGTCGCTCGGCCCGCTCCACCCGAGGTCGTCGCCGGGCGCGGCGACGTAGCCATCCAGTGTCAGGTTCATGCCGTAGATCAGTTTCCGCATCACGCCATGCCTTCCGTCAGTCGGTCTCCATAGCATAGACCGGCGCGGCGCGGGAAACTCATCGGTGCGGCCGAGGCTAGGAGTACGCCGAAGATAACGATGATGACGTTCATTGGCAGTGCTTCTTGTAGTAGTTGAGGGCGTCATGGAACTCTGTCGTCCCGCACATGATCAGCAGCATCCTGTCCCTCATGGCGCCATCGTGTCTGCCAATGATCTGGATGCCATAGCCTTCGGTCCTCGTTTCAACTGAGCTGTCCGGTGAAGGTTCCCCCAACGGAACCCGAGCCCCACACCCAGAGTTGGTGCAGACGACTTCCGAAACTGACGATCCCGATCAGTGGGGTGTCCCGCCTGGGCTGTGCCATTCCAAGGAATTGAGACGCCAAGTAGAGCGGCGCGAAGCGCGGTTGGGCTTCGGCTGGGTGGATCCGCTAGTCGGAAGGGGTCTCCCTGGTTATCAGTCGTGGTTCGGCGTGGGCCTTGGCTGTGGGCGGTCCCTGCCATATTTTGATGAAGCGTGGCAGGGTTTTGCCTCGCTCTGATTCGGAGGACAAGACAGACACCGGGGAAGGTGGTTCCTTCCAGAGCTGGATCAGGTGCCGTTCGACGGGTGATTCCACGACCAAGTCGAAGGCTGTGTCCCGGCCCGTCGCATGAAGGCGGGCGCGGTAGCTGCCCTTTTCATTGCCCGTAATGGTCCCGACATCCTTCATCTCCCAGCCTGTGGGTGGGTTGAAGTACGCTCGGCCCTCCGGGAGCATCAGGGACACCTCGTGGATGTCTTCCCATCCTGGCGCGGTGCCCTCAGGTCTTGCCCCGAGGACCTCCACCGTCAAGGCAATGGGCCCTGAATGCACTCCGGTGGAAACCAACGGAACCATCAGCGGAGTTTCCTGCCCCTCGCCGCTCATCGCCGCCTGCAGGGCAGCTACAGGGTCTGCCGGCGGAAAGGGCGCCACGACGAAGTCCACGGCATGGCCCGATGCATTGATGACGAAAGATGCCGATTCGATCACAGGCCCTGCCTCTCAAGCAATATCGAAGGCTTGACCTCGATTACCCGTAGTGGAACATAGAGAACGTGCGGAGTACAGTGTTCGCAACATCTGGCGACTCTCGCAGCCGGCTCCGACGATAACCGCGGGCAGACCACCTCAGGCGCAGCAAGAAGGGCGCCGTCCAGGTCTACCTTTGACCCGGACGACGCCCGCCTTACTTAAGGGAGTATCAGTTAGCGCTGACGCGCTCCTGGGCAATCCCTGCGTTTTTCTCGTCCAGCTCCTGGGCAGCGGCGATGCGCCGGTCCAACTTCTCGAGTGTTTCCGGTGCGAGGAGTGTCGCCACAACCGTGATGACGCCGATCACGCTGAAGTAGAGGATCACCCAGCCGGGTTCGCCGTTTCCGGCGGTGAGTAGCGCCACGGCGACCAACGGCGCGATGCCGCCAGCGAGAACCGAGCCGAACTGGTAGCCCATGGACGCGCCACTGTAGCGCAGCTTTGTGGAAAACAGTTCCGCAAAGAAGGCGGCCTGGGGTCCGTACATCGAGTTGTGGAAGACCGCGAGCCCGATGATGATGGCGAGTGTTGCCAGCAGTGCGCTGCCACTGTCCGTCATGACGAAGTAGAGCGGGAAGAACAGGAGTCCGCCGATGGAACCGAACAGGTACAGCGGCTTGCGCCCGATCTTGTCCGAGAGGATCGCCCACAGCGGGACGGCAAAGACGCCGATGGCCGAGGCAATCAGAACGGACATCGTGCCCTGGTTGGCCCGTTCGGCACCGAACGTCTTCATGATGTAGACCACGGAGAACGTCGTGTACAGGTAGAACGCGGAGTTTTCTGCCAACCGCATGCCGACAACGAGCCAGATGCCCTTGGATTCCTTCTTCATGGCTTCGCCCAGCGGCTTCTTCGAGGTCTGCTTTGTCGCAACAAGTTCTTTGAAGTCGTCTGAGTCCTCGAGCTTGGCGCGAACGATCAGGCCGATGACGATCAGGACCACGCTGAGCAGGAACGGCACTCGCCAGGCCCAGGCATCGAATACTTCTGCGGGCACGGAGGCCTTGACGATCAGGACGCTCGAGTTAGCGAGCAGCATGCCTGCCGGGACGCCCATCTGCGTGAAGCTTCCGAAGAATCCGCTGCGTCCGGGAGGGGCGTGCTCGATGGAAATGACGGCCGCACCGGCCCATTCGGCTCCGGCGCCGAAGCCCTGAAGCAAGCGCAGCACCGTCAGCAGGATGGGAGCCCAGACTCCGATCTGTGCGTAGGTGGGAAGCAGCCCCATGGCCAGCGTGGCGAAGCCCATGATGAGCAGCGACAGCACCAGCATGGGCTTGCGGCCGATTTTGTCGCCGAAGTGGCCGGCGAACATGCCGCCGAAGGGACGTGCGGCGAAGCCGACGGCATAGGTGACAAAGGCCAGGAGGAGACCGGTCGCCGGGTCCTGTTCGGGGAAATACAGCCGGCTGAAGACGCCTGTCGCGGCGAGCAGACCGAAGATGTAGTAGTCATACCACTCGATGGTGGTGCCCGCGAAGCTGGCGAGCGGTACGCGCCAGGGTGCTTTCGTTTTGGCTTTGGTATTGGAGATCGTCATTGGTCTTTTCTTTCGGATGGAAACGAAGGGAGCGGCTGGCTACCAGTCGAGGGCGATGTATTTGGTTTCGGTGAAGTCCAGCAGGCCCTGATGGGCACCTTCGCGGCCGAGGCCGCTCTGCTTGACTCCGCCGAAGGGTGCTGCGGGGTCGGAGACGAGTCCCCTATTGAGGGCCACCATGCCGCTTTCGATGCGTTCAGAGACCCTGAGTCCGCGGCGAAGGTCCTCAGTGAAAACGTAGGCTGCGAGGCCGTACTCGGAGTCGTTGGCGGCGGCGATGACTTCGTCTTCGGTGTCGAAGGGGATGACCGAGGCCACCGGGCCGAAGATTTCCTCGCTGACCATGCGTGCCTGTAGCGGCACGTTAGTTACGACAGTGGGCGGGTAGTAGTATCCGGCGCCGTCGATGGCCTTGCCGCCGACGAGGAGCCTGGCTCCCTGGCTGACCGCGTCGCGGACCAGCGAGTCGACTTTGCGGACGCTCGCCTCATCGACGAGCGGCCCGACCTCGGTGTCTGCGTCGGTGCCCGGGCCCACGCGCATTGCGCCCATTCGTTCGGCCAGCCGGCGGGCGAACTCGTCGTGGATACCGCGCTGGACGTAGATCCGATTGGCTGCGGTGCAGGCCTGGCCGCCGTTGCGCATCTTGGCGATCATGGCACCTTCGAGGGCCAAATCGAGGTCCGCGTCATCGAAGACCAGAAACGGGGCGTTGCCGCCGAGTTCCATAGAGCACTTGAGCACGTTGTCGGCCGCCTGGCGCAGCAGGTGGCGTCCGACGCTGGTGGAACCGGTGAACGACAGCTTGCGAACCCGGGGGTCCGCAAGGATCGGGGTCATGACCTCGCTTGTCTTGCTCGTGGTGATGACGTTGACCACGCCCGCCGGGGTTCCCGCATCGATCATCAGTTGGGCGATCGCCAGGGCGGTCAGCGGCGTGAGCGTGGCGGGCTTCAGCACGGCGGTGCAGCCAGCGGCCAGCGCCGGCGCCAGCTTCCGGGTGGCCATGGCCGCCGGGAAGTTCCAAGGGGTGATCAGCACGCAGACGCCGATGGGCGGGTGCTGGACAAGGATCCGGTTGGAGCCCGACGGCGAGACGGACACATCTCCGATGATCCGGACCGCTTCTTCGGAGTACCAGCGGAAGAATTCGGCGGCGTACGCCACTTCTCCGCGGGCGTCGGTCAGGGCCTTGCCGTTTTCGAGGGAGATGAGGTGGGCGAGTTGCTCGCTGCGCTCGGTCATCAGTTCGAAGCAGCGGCGCAGGATTTCGGCGCGGCGGCGCGGCGGCGTCGCGGCCCACTCCGGGAAGGCTGCTGCCGCGGCGTCGACGGCGGCGAGGCCGTCCTCGACGTCGGCGTCGGCGATGCCGGTGATGACGGAAGCGTCGGAGGGGTTGATCACCTCGACGGTGTTACCGCCGCTGGCGTACTGCCAGTTCCCGGCGATCAGCAGCTGGCGGGGCACCGTCAGCCCGTCGACGTCGAGCGGTTCATGGGTTGAAAGAAGTGTCATCAGTGGTCCTTATCCCTGATCAGCGGATGGTGCGGTCGCCGGCGTAGGCGGCGTGAACGATGGAGGTTACGGCGTCGAGATCAAGCCGCACGGGGTTGTTGTCGATGAGCCGCTTGGAGTTCAGCGACAGCTTGGCGATCTGGGCGAGGTCGCTTTCCTGCACGCCAAGGTCCTTCAGCGTCGGAGGCAGCTCGATGGCGGCGATGACCTCGTCGATTGCATCGACGCCTGCGACGGCGGCGGCGCGCGGGTCCAGTCCGCTGATATCGCGCCCCAGGGCTTCAGCGATCTGCGCCAGCTGCGGCTGGATCGCCTCGAAGTTGTAGCGGACGACGTAGGGCAGCAGGAGGCCGACTCCCACACCGTGGGGGGTGTGGGTAAGTGCGCCTACCGGGTACTGGATGGCGTGTGCCGCGGCGGTTCCGGCATTGCTCAGGACGACACCGCCGTAGAGTGCCGCGAGCATCATCCCGGCACGGGCCTCGGTGTTTTCCGGGTCCTTGTAGGCGGTCACCAGGCTGCGGCCCACCAGCCCGATGCCGTTCAAAGCAATCGAGTCCGTCAGGATGTTCTTGCCGACGAAGACCCGTTCCGTGGCCAGCGTGGAAGTGGGTTCCCGGGTGATGGCAGTGAAGGACTCGACCAGGTGCACGAAGGCATCCGCACCGGTGGCGGCCGTCAGGGACGGGGGGCAGGAGTAGGTGAGTTCGGGATCGCACACGGCGGCGAACGGGATGATGTGGGGGCTCGAGATGCCCATCTTCATGCCCAGCTCAGGATCGGAGACGACGGCGATTGCCGTCGCTTCCGAACCCGTGCCCGCTGTGGTGGGCAGAGCGATGACCGGCTTGGTGGGGCCGGGAACGGCGAATTCGCCGTAGTAGTCGCTAGGCTTGCCGCCGTGCGTGAGCAGCACGGACACGACCTTCGCCATGTCCATGCAGCTGCCGCCGCCGAAACCGATGATGACATCGATCTCCTGGCCCTTGAGCTCCTCAACGCAGGCCAGGATCCCCGGCGTCGGAAGCTCTGCCTGGGTATCCCCGTATACCCGTACGGTCAGGTCCCGGTTCTCCAGGCTCCGGACCAGGGCCTGAAGTTCCTCTGAGACGGCCAGCCGCGGATCGGTGCAGACGAGGACGTTGGTCCCGAATTCGGCTGCGATATCGGCGACGGCGAAACGCTGCTGGGCGCCGACGACGACACTCCGCGGCAGCCGCAGGACGCCGAAGGTTGCGGGACGGATACCCGCTGCATGCGCACACGACATTGTGAATGACTCCTAGAGATGGGATGAGCGGGCTGCCCGAAAGGCGCCGCAGATCTCAGCATTCCAGAACCACGTGACACTCACCATGTGATTCCGTGCCATATAAAGCCACTGTACATGTGGTCCGGTGCCATATGCTTTGGTTCGGCGGAAAGCAGGCCCGCTGGTCAGGAACCGCCGGAGCTGACGCCGGCTGTCTTCATCCGCCATAAGCGCAGCGCCACTTGGACGTCAAGGGAACGGCTTCCCCGGCGCCACGGGGCACCGATCAGGGCGTCTATCCGGTCCAGCCGTTGCCTAAGGGTATTGGGGTGGATGTGGAGGGAGTCGGCCGCTTCCTGGATGGCGCCACCGTTTTCCTGGAACGTCCACGCTGTGAGGACCAACTGCGTTCCCCGCCGCTCGTCGTAGCTCAGAAGTGGCCCCAGCTGTGCAGTGAGCAGCTGTCCAGCGAAGGGGCTGTCCATCGCTCCGAGTAACATTCCTGCGGTACCCAGGGCGGCCCGGTCCGCTGCCTCGCCGTTGCGCGAGAGGGCCTGCAGCGCACGGAGGACGGCGTGGGCTTCGGTGTGGGCCGCGGACAGCCGGGCAAAGCCGGTCACTGGTTCTGATGTCCCGACGCTGGCCGTGATGCGGCGTCGTTTCAGCTCGTCAATGATGGACTGGCCGGTGTGTGCGGCACCGCTGGCTTCATTCGGGCGGCTGTCGCGTCGTTCGAAGGGTTCAATGATGCACAAGTGTGATTCGTGCAGGGCGATGATTCCCGGGACCCCGTCGGGTCGATGCCTCAGCACGGAGAGTGCCCGTTGGCGCTGGTCGTCGCTGACCCCCACCACGCGCACCACGAGCTGGAGGTGGTTTGCCAGACCGAACTGCCCGGCCCTGCGGGTAAGCGCTGCCGCGTGTTCAGAGCGGGGGCTGAGCAGGTCATCGATGAGTTCCAGCTGCAGCCGGTATTGGGCGTCCTGGAATGTGCGTTCTAACAGCAGCGACACACTGAGCACCAGGGCGCTGCGTTCCAGGACCGCGAGCCGGGCCGGGCTGAGTTGCTCCGCGACGATGAGGGAGGCGAGGTGCTGGTCGCCCGCTACGGCGGACATGACGGTGTATTTCTTGTCCTTGACCTCGAACTGTACGGCCGCCCTCCTGGCCGCAGACTCCTCAGCGGCGCTCAGGGCCGGGAGGCTACCGAAGTCACCGTCCGATGCGAGCCCCGCCAGCGGCTCGCCCATGGGAGAGACCAAAAAGACAGGAGTGTCCAGGGACTCGGCCAGCAGGTTGAGCAGGTAGGGAAGGCTGCCGGTTGAGGCCAGGGTTTCCATGAGCCGCCGGTCCAGGGTTGAGAGCTCCTCCAGGGCCCGTACGTGGGCCAGGTTCTGCCGCTGTGCTTGGTCCAGTCGGGTGAGGGCGCTGGCCATTTCACTGAAGTAGCGGGCGTTCTCCAGCGCGACGGCTGCGTGCGTACCAATGGATTCCATCAAGGCCACGTCGTCACTGCTGAACTCGTGCGCATGCCTGTCGGCGACCAGGAGCGCGCCGATTACTTTCCCTTCTGCGCGAAGGGGGACACCCATGATCGCCCGGACGCCCTCGGCTGCCACAGCAGTGTCGCTGGACTCCAGATGGGATTTAGACTCGTCCATTAAGTAGTCGGCGCTCTGGGAGGGTGCCTCGCCGGTCGCCACGGCGCCGAGCACGCCTACGCCGAGGGGCATGCGGATGTTGCGGAAGAGAGCGGTCGTTGCGCCGTCGGTCACCCGGACGTAGGACTCACCGCTGCCATAGTCGTTCAGGCTCAAGTAGGCGATGTCGCTGCCGATCAATGACCGGGTGCGCCGGACGATGGCCTTGAGTACTGCCTCGACGTCGCGTATGCCGGTCAGGTCGGTGGCCGTATCGTAAAGGACCCGCAGCAGGCCCTCCCGGCGACTCGCCTCCCACAACTGGGCGTTCAACCGGCGTGCCGCCGCCGCAGTGGACTGGTCAATGGCCCCGGCTTCCAGCCAGGCGGACAGCGTGGTCTCCAGATCACCCGCGGAAACACCATGGTCAAGCATAGCCATGAGTTGGCCGGCACCCTTGGTACCGCCTGACGGGCTTCCACCGCTGTGAACGGCAGAACTGTCATTGGCACCCATGAACCTAATGCTAGTCCGTGGGCCACGCTGCCAGAGTCGGTCACCGCGCAATAACGGCCGGACAGAGCTGCGGACGCTGCAGCGCGCTCGTCCAGCCACTCTCTAGGGAAATGTCCCGGGGAAGCGTGGGATGCAGGATCTTGTCCTCGACGATCTCGTCCACTTCCACGCTGAGCCGCGCAGCTTTGCGGAAGCCGGCCAGGACTCCCAGCAGGCATGCAAGGAATAGCGGGGGAGCGCAAGTGCAACAGGCTCCGCGGCCGCCTGGCAATTTATGCCAGCGGGAAAGGGGCGGCGTCGGGCCTGGGAGAGCACGCCTTCGACAGGGCTGTGGGGACCCGAAATGGATGCGGGCCCGACTCGACCAAGCCGTCGCCGGCAGACCACCCAGCATCTGCGCCTGCGGGCACGAGGGCATCGTTCCCGCCTCGTCGATGCAAGACCCGCGTGCCGTCGGTGCTCAGGCAGGAGGACGTAGGCAACACGGAACCGGGCAGCGTGATCGGGGACATTGCTGCCGGACAGGGCAGGAACGTGGTCCTGAACACCTGCCGGTCAGGCGGTGTAGGGGCCGGTGACGCAGGTGTATTGGGCCCCTGCTGTCTCAAGCCCGAACATCTAAGTACTGGATGATCCTGAGGAGTTCGAATGCGGTACAAACCCCGCGGCTCATACTGGGTCAGCAGAGGGAGTATTACTCATCGTTTGCTTCATCTGGCTGAACCCTGTACTTGGGGCGCGCGCCTAGTTGGAGGGGAAGTTGTAGGAAGCGCCGGAGGCGTGGCTTGCTTCGGGCCAGCGCGAAGTGATGACCTTGCCGCGGGTGTAGAAGGAAACGCCTTCCGGGCCGTAGATGTGCTTGTCGCCGAACAGCGAGGCCTTCCACCCGCCGAAGGAGTAGTAGGCCACCGGCACGGGCAGCGGCACGTTGATGCCGATCATGCCCACATCGACGGAGCGCTGGAACTTCCGCGCCGCGGCGCCGGAGGAAGTAAAGATCGCGGTGCCGTTGCCGTACGGGTTGGCGTTGATCAGCTTGATGCCCTCCTCCAGGTCCGCCACGCGGACCACCACGAGGACGGGGCCGAAGATTTCCTCGGTGTAGGCGGACATCTCGGTCTTGACGTGATCCAGCACGGTGGGACCAACCCAGAAGCCTTCCTCATGGCCGGGGACCACCAGGTCGCGGCCGTCCACCACCATGGCGGCGCCGGCGGCTTCTGCTTCGGTAATGGTCCGGACGATGAAGTCCCGGGAGTCAGTGCTGATGACAGGGCCCATGTCGGCGTCGGGCTCCGTGCCGTTCTTGACCTTGACGTCCAGGGCGCGCTCTTGGACCTTCTTGACCAGCAGGTCGGCGGCGTTCCCGACCGCGACGGCGACGGAGATGGCCATGCAGCGCTGCCCGGCGGAACCGAAGGCGGCGGCGGCGAGGTGGTCGGCGGCGTTGTCGAGGTCCGCGTCGGGCATCACGATGGCGTGGTTCTTCGCGCCACCCAGGGCCTGGACGCGCTTGCCGTGCGCGGTGGCGGTCTCCATGATGTGCTTGGCGACAGGGGTGGAACCGACGAAGGAGATGCCGTCCACGTCCGGGTGGGTCAGGAGACCGGAGACGACCTCCCGGTCCCCGTGCAGGACCTGGAACACGCCGTCGGGCAGGCCTGCCTGCTTCCAGAGCCTGGCCAGCAGCATCGCTGCTGAAGGGACCCGGTGGGAAGGCTTAAGGATGAAGGCGTTGCCGGTGGCGATCGCCATCGGGGCCATCCACAGCGGCACCATGACGGGGAAGTTGAACGGGGTGATGCCGGCAACCACACCGATCGGCTCGCGGAACGAGAACACGTCGATGCCGGTGGAGACCTGATCCGAGTACTCTCCCTTGAGCAGCTGCGGGATGCCGCAGGCAAACTCGATGACCTCCAGGCCGCGGCCGATCTCGCCCTTGGCGTCAGAGAGGACCTTGCCGTGCTCGGCCGTGATCAGCTCGGCGAGTTCGTCCACGTGGGAAGCGACGAGCTCGCGGAACTTGAACAGCACGGCGGTGCGCTTGGCCAGCGAGATGTCGCCCCACGTGAGTGCCGCGGCCTTGGCCGCGGCGACGGTTGCGTCGAGATCCTCGCGGTTGGCCAGCCGCAGCTCGGCGCTGACCTGGCCGGTGGCCGGGTTGTAGACGGGCTTGGTGGCGGTGCCTGTACCTGCAGCCTCGGTTCCGCTGATGAAGTGGTTGATGGTGGAGGTGACGGTCGTCGTGTTCATCGGTTTTGTTCTTCCTGGCTTGAGCATCGGGCGTTCATGCGGCCGCACATGCAATATCTGATTAGAGAGCTGTCTCTTGCCGCCCCGCAGCGGGAGCGAGAGGAGGATGTATTGGGATTGGCTAGGCGTAGATGCTGGCGTAAATGTCTTGGATTTGCTGTGCATCGGGAATGACGGGATTGTTGGCGGGTGAACCGGAGGACAGCGCCTGTTCGGCCATGAGCGGAAGTTTGGATTCCCAAGCATGCCGGTCGATGCCGAAGACCTCTGGGGTGGGAACGTCTAGGTCGGCATTGATCGCATGCAGTTCGGCCACGAGCGCTACCGAAGCTTCTCGGTCGGTTGCTGCTGCGGAGGCTACGCCTAGAGCACGCGCGCATTCGGCATATCGTGACTCCGCGGCAGTTACTGAGAATTCGGTTACAGCTGGAAATAGCATCGCATTCGCCAGCCCGTGTGCCACATGGAAGTGAGCACCTATGGGCCTGCTCATGCCGTGAACCAACGCGACGCTGGAGTTGGAAAAGGCGATACCTGCCTGGGTGGCGGCCAGCATCATGGCCTCCCGGGCTGCCTGGTTCGAGCCATCTTCGTAGACCTTTCGGAGGTTCATCCCGATGGTCTTGATAGCTGACAGCGCGAATGCGTCTGAGAAAGGACTGGCCTTCTTGCTGACAAAGGCTTCAATGGCGTGGGTCAGCGCATCGATGCCTGTATCAGCAGTGAGCCGGGGTGGCATGGACAGGGTAAGCGTGTGGTCAATGACAGCAGCCACAGGCAGGAATGCTGCGCCGACGCACAGCATCTTTTCGTTGGTCTCGGAGTCGCTGATGATCGTAAACTGCGTGGCTTCGGAACCACTTCCTGCTGTGGTGGGAATTGCGACAACGGGAAGCGCAGGGCCAATGTTGTTCCTCGGTGCCTTGTAGTCCCGCATCTCGCCGCCTTGCCGGCTTAGGATTCCAAGAGCTTTGGCTGTATCGATTGCGCTACCGCCGCCGAGACCGATGATGATGTCAGCCTCGTGTTCGTGAACCGCTCTCACACCGTCGCTCAGGGAATCGGTGGTGGGATCAGGAACCGTTCCTGAGAATACGGCGACACTCAGCCCGGACTTCCGCAGAGTTTCGGTCAAACTGCCAACCACGCCGGAAGCAACCATATAGGCGTCGGTGACTACAAGCGGGCGGCGCCCTCCGAGGTCGCTGACTAAGGAGCCCGCCTCGTGGATGGCTTCCCCGCCTACTCGCATTAGGCGGGGAAGTGCAATGCTGGCAACCATGAAACACCTTTGTTTGAACACGCCCCTCGCATAGGGCGGTATGTATTGGAATTGCTTCCACGCTCTCATGGTACGGATGCCCAAACAATGACCAAAAGTGCCCATTGGTGTGCATTTCTGCACGATACGATAATCAGATGATCTCTGCTGACGACTTACGCTTCTTCTTGGAGGTATCCCGTACGGGCAAGCTGGTGGCAGCGGCACGTGGACTGGGCGTTGACCACACGACGGTGGGTCGCCGCATCACCCAACTTGAAAAGGCCAGTGGCGCGAGATTGTTCGTGCGCGTCCCGGGAGGGTGGGAGCTCACGGAAGCCGGGGAACGCCTGGCTATCCATGCCGAGGCTGTGGAATCATCCCTGCTGGCCGCCGCCGAGGAACTCGGGTCCTCGGCAGGGCGGCTATCCGGCACCTTGCGGATTGCCGCCCCTGATGGGTTCGGAGCTTTCGTACTCAGCCCGGGACTGGGTAATCTACGAGCACGGTATCCCGACCTCAAAGTGGAAATAGTCACGGCCACCCGCCTCAACCTGTTGGCCTCAAAGGAATTTGATGTCGGCATCTCGCTGGCACGGCCGACGATCCGGGGGGTTGAGTCTTTCGAACTTGCAGAGTATCCGCTCGGCCTGTATGCAAGCGCACAGTACCTTCAACGACACGGGCCCATATCTAACGTGGATGAGCTCCTCAAGCACTCCGTCATCGGCTACGTGGATTCGCTTCTGGACATTCCTGCGCTGCGATTTCTGGACGCAGCACTCCCTGGAGTCCGGCCGGCCATCCAAACGAACAACATCACGGGGCAATGGATGGCCGCAGTTGCGGGGCTGGGTGTTGCAGTCCTTCCCTTTTTCATTGCTGAGCCTGATAGCCGGCTCGTCCATATCCTGGATAAATCGGTAGCTATTCGGAGGAAGTACTGGCTGGCTGTTCCTCGTGAGCTGCAGCGGTTGGCCAGGATCCGGGCGGCCCATCAGGAACTCATGGAGCTGGTCCTCGCCCATCCATATCTTGAGGTAACTTCTTCCATTCCGCACTAGCGATTCATGGAACCGTCCGCCCGAAGCTCCGCCCTCTTCGGCCGCTGCGCTGGCAGCAAACACTTCGCCGAGGATCGGGTGCCCGACGATACGAACTTGCGGCGGATGTGCTCGTTCACGAAACCCAGACCGGGCTCACGAGCGGATCGACCAGCCACGTGGCGGCTGTCCATGCCGATACCCGGGCTGACCCCGCCGCCGGCCTCGTCCACGCCGCTGGTGACATTGGGCAACCGCTGTCCGCCTGAATCCCGCGCCAGCTCCTTGAAGCTGACCTACTGCGTCACTCCGGTGACCCTGTCCCGGACAGTTACGTCGTACCCGGACTCGTGGAGCCCAGCCTTACTGTGACAGGTCATTCGTCGCCAGATTCTCCGCCGTTGAAATGAACGGGACGTAGCGTGGGCCGGCGCTGAACGCTGGCTGATTGCTGTCCCGGTCCACTGAACGCCGCCGCCGTTTACGCTAACGAGCTAGGTGAAGCCGGGCACTACACTCCCCAGCCCCTCCAGGAAGAATCAGGGCTGCCGCTGCAACTGCCGCCATGACCCTCAGTGGCGTCCTGCCCGGGCCATGCGACTGGTCCCCTTTGTATGGTGGGTGTCATCGCCCGCCTTCGGTCTACGATGCCATCTCAAACCAACGCCTACAATCAGCAAGAATGATCCGCCGCAACAAGCGCCGGCCTCCACCCGTCGAGATGCCCGGCCTGTTCTCGAGGCTGGCAGCTGCGCCTTGGACAGAAATGTCCATACCTGTGATTGCAAGTGCCACACCCTCATTTCTGGGTGATGGGGGCTGTGGTCCCGGCGCTCCGTCCTGACGGGAGTCGAGTCAATCCAAGGGGCGGTGCACCCGGGGCCTTGCGCTAATAGCTCCGACAGTTGCTACAAGGATTGCGCCCCAGCAGTCCCTTGGAAGGGAAATTCTGCGCTTACTCAATTCCTTCCTCGTCGCTGAAGATGTCGCTGCGCGGCGTGTATCTGGACTGTTTTTGTGTTGCCTCGTGCTTTGGGTTGTGGGGGTGACGGTACGGGCCGCTGCTGATGATCCGGTCGGTGTTGATGTGGACTGACAACGTCCCGCGTCCGGCTGCGAGTCATTAACTGACCGTCACCGCGGCCGCTGCATTTTTGCCTACCGGGCGCCCCGGGATTTCCGGACGGCTCTAGCAGAAAAGTCCCAGGTTGGGTCCCGGTTTGCCCACTTGGCTCCTGACACTGAAATGTAGGTCATCTTGGGTGGCCTTCTGGCCCACGAAAGAGATCAAGGGCTGGTAGCGGAACGTCGCCCGGTCGACCACACAAATACGAACGCCGCGGCGACCGCAAATGCAACACCCGCGAAAGAAAGCAGCGGGTTGTCCCCGGGGGGAAAAGCCGCTATCCAGGCATAGGCAACCGCCATGCCCGAGAACTTGATCATGTTGTGAATTCCGATCCCCAGGCCGGATCTTCCGGGAGGCGACGCTGCCAGCGTCTCGGCCGACAAGCTTTGGACGACTGATATTCCAAAGCCGGCAAGGGTGAGCAGAAGAGTCGCGGTCACAATGATCGCCCCCGGCGTCGGCAGGAGATACACCACTCCCATGCCGATAGCAGCGACCATGTTAGCCAGCAAACCGAGCCTTATCGTCCCATTGATCGATAATCTACGGCACAGAAGACCTGCCATTGGACCGCCCAGGCTCATGGCAATCGCAAGGCAACAGAGAACGACGCCGATGACGTCCGGTCGGGTGTCAAGGTGCGCCGACAGAAATAAGGGTGTGGCTACGAGGAAAGATCCCATCGCAAACATCGCCGCAGCCGCTCCTGCTGCACTTCCGGCAAAGCGGCGATCGATCAGATGGCGGGGGTCGATAAGCCCATCAGGATGTTGCCTGGCTACCCAAACGAAGCCCACGAGCAGGACGCTGCCCAGGAGTCCGCTGAATATCGCCGGAGCTGGCAGCGTCCGCTGTGCCAGCAGCGTAAAGCCGACGACGACTCCTGTGGCTCCGGCGCCCAGCAGAAAGAGGCCAGCAATATTCGTCGGGACCATGCGGTCGATTACTGACGGCAAAGCCGCTAGGAGGAGGCAAAACATTAACGCGCACAGCAGCGAATGCACAATGAACACAGCCCGCCAGCCCAGCGTCTGACTTATGGCCCCGCCGGCCAGAGGTCCCAAAACCTGACCGATACCCAATGCCGAAGCCCACAAGGCAAGTGAGCGTCTGCGCAAGGAAGGCCAGAGTACGATGAGCGATTTCTGTACACCGGAGGCAATGAAACTTGTGGCCAGTCCCTGTACCGCACGCACCGAAACCAGCATGCCTACTGTGTCTGCCATGAAACCCACGACGTCTGCGGCCACCATCAGCCCGAAGGCCCACAGCAGCATCCGCCGGTTTCCGAAACGGTCGCAGCACCATCCCGCCACCGGGACTGCGACGGTCAGGACCACAGTGAAGGCGCTGACCATCAGGACTATTTCAGCGACTGTCGAAGAAAGTTCCGCCCTGATGATCCCCAGGGGCGCGTTAAGTATGTTGCTGGACAGTGTGGCCAGCGTAGAGGACCCCAGCAACCCCCAATATGCAAGCCTCGTGGGCTGGTCGGCCAGCAGCCGCAGAGGTTTCGTAAGGCGCCATATGCCCACTTGCCTGCTCACGGCCCAACCCGACAAGGCGGCGGCTTGGACCGCTGCAAAGACCGAGATTGGCGCGGGCGAAAGTCAGGGCTCGTCATTGCTGTCAGAGATCCCGCCAGAGCTCAGGCTGTACGAATCATCAGCGGAGACAACTGCACCGACAACCGAGCGCCTGTCCTGTCCCAAATCGTCTGCGGCGTAAAGCCTCGGACCGGTGTGCGGTCAATTTCATGGATAAAAATACCGTGGCAGTTTTGGGCGACGAGGTAGGGATCAACGGTCGCGATCAGGGCACCCTGGCTTTGGCCCTCGGCAAGGATAGCTCCGACCATGCGGATCGACCGGTCGCCCTGGGCGATGTTCCGCGCTCCGGTCACGCTGCCGACCTGGAAACCTTCCCGCATGTAGAGCGCGGCGTTATCCGGGTTACGCCGGTAGAACTCGCAGCGGGCACGGTAGATGCTGTAGATACGATCGCAGTACGCCTGTCCGTCATCACGCTTAAGGGATCCGGAGGATGCCAGCACGGCATCCTCCCTCTCGATCTTGGTCAGTATGGCGTCCATCTGATCTCCGTACACCATCATCAGGAGTTCGCGTTTGCTTCCGATGTAGCGGAACAGCGTTGCTTCACCAATTCCTGCGAGCTCTGCGACCTCCCGCGTGGTAATTTTTTCGATGCTTCGCTCGCTGAGGAGCTGCTCGGCAGCGGCCCTGATCCGCTCGGCCTTGCCCAGTTTGGACCGTTCCCGAAGGCTCAGCTGCTGCTTCTTGCCAATCACCGCTGTTACCTGCTTTTGGCTCACGAGTGCTGCCCCTTTGAGAGTCTGATCCGAAACATTCAACCCAGTAAATCAGAAGCCGCCCGGGGAGGCCATCGACTCGGGGACGTTGGAGGCAGGGCCACCGAGAGACCGCTCCAGGTTTACGAGTTCTTCGGCGACGGATGCGTCGATGAAGACCTTGCCATCTCCGGCCGATTCGCGGGCGTTCCATTCAGGCTCGCCGGGAGTGAACACGGCGTTGACACCCGGTGCGCGGCGCGAGGTGCGCACCCGATCAGCCATGGCGGCCACCTGATGGCGGAATTCGTCCGGGTCCGTGAAGGCCCCGATATTCAGGGCCAGAAAGAAGTGGGAACAGTCGTTGGGTTTTTCGGGCCCCGTATACAGTCCCTGAACCCCATCACCCCAAGCACCACCGGAGAGTATTCCGGTGAGAACGTCCACCATCATGGCCAGGCCAAAGCCCTTGGGGCCGCCCATGGGAAGCAAGAGTCCGCGGATCGCTTCGGCGGGATCCGTCGTCGAGGATCCGTCCGGCGCCGTCGCCCAGGATTCCGGGATGCGGGTCCCGTTCTGCTCGGCTGATTTGATTTTGCCAAACGCCGCTTCTGAGAGGGCCATGTCAAGAACAAGGTGGAGTCCGTCGGCGCTCGGCGCGCCGATGGCCAGCGGATTGTTGCCCACGACGGCTTCAGCTCCGCCGATGGCGGCCATGAGCGGACGCGTGTTTGCAGCAGCTATGCCGACGTAGCCGGCGTTCGCCGCCTGCAGCACATACCGGGACGCGGCACCGAAGTGAAAGCCGTGTCTGACTGATACCGCGCCCACGCCGAACGTCCCAGCTTTCTCCATGGCCAGCGCCATCGCCTGGTCAGACGTCAGCGAACCGAGGGCGTGGCGGGCATCCAGCACACAAACCGCACCCTGCTCCCGCACCACCTCTGCCCGCTCATGCTGAGAGACTGAGCCGGCCCGGATGCGCTCAACGTACATAGGCACACGCATCGTGCCGTGGGACCGAACACCGCGGAGGTCCGCCTCCACCAGCGAATCGGTGACGCTTGCCGCCGAGGCCGGAGAGTAGCCCAGCGAGCCGAAGATGCACTCGACCATCGACCGAAGCCAGGATTCCTCAACGGAAACCAAGTCTGCTGACATGGTCATCGTCCGCCGGCGAACATCGGCTCGTCTTGGTTCGAATGGGTCTTCACAATATAACCGGCATCCTTGAAGGTCCCGTTTTCCTTCCGGAACTGGCTCATGAAATCCGGCCAAAGCGTGGTCAGCCGGCCATTCCGGGGGTCAACGTACCAGCTTTCGCAGCCTCCTGAGAGCCAGACGGTGCCTTGGGCGCGTTCATCAATGGTTTTCACGTACTCTTCCTCAGCCTCGGCGGTTATCTCGAGGGAAGAGACGGAGTTCTGCTGCATGTACTTTATGGCCCCCGCTATGTAGGAGATCTGGGTTTCGGCCATGTAGATGATCGATCCTGCGCCCAGGCCGGTATTCGGTCCAAGCATCACAAAGAGATTTGGAAATCCGCTGACTGTGGTGCACGCGTAGGCCTGTCCGCCGTTGCTCCAATGGTCTGCGAGCAAGCCACCGGATTTGCCGTATATCCGGTGGGAAATGGGAAGGTCGCTTGCCTCGAATCCAGTGCTCAGGATGAGGACGTCCAGCTCGTGGCGTTCACCGGTCCGGGTGATGACGGCGTTCCCTTCGATGTGGCTGATCCCGTCCGTTTCCAGGGTGACGTTGGATCGGCCCAGGGCGGGGTAGTAATCGTTGGAAATCAGGATCCGCTTGCAGCCGATCGCGTAGTCCGGGGTGAGCTTTTCATACAGATCCGGGACGGTAACTTGGGTTTTGCGGTGGTTGTCGGCGACTTCGGTGATCTGGTCGATGAAGGCGGGGACGCCCCGGCGCTGGGGGAACCGTGCCTCGTTGCCCCAGAAAAGCTCATCCCTAATCGCCTGTGCCGTGTGGGGAAACTTGCGGAACATTCCGCGCTCGGCGTCGGTATAGAAGTAGTCCAAGCGGGGTATGACGTAAGGAGCGGAGCGCTGAAAGACTGTCAGGTGAGTGGCAGTTTCCGCGATTTCCGGAACGATCTGGATCGCGGACGCGCCCGAACCAACCACTCCGATGCGTTTGCCCTCCAGCTCGACACTGTGGTCCCACTGCGCCGAGTGGAAGATCTCGCCTGTGAAACTGTCGATTCCCTTGATGTCGGGGAACTTTGGATCCGAGAGGTGGCCGGACGCCGTGACCAAGGACTTGCCGGCGAAGGTTCCCCTCGGTGTGGAGACGATCCAGCGTTCCTGGGTCTCGTCCCAGCGGGCGTCAAGCACTTCAGCCCCAAAACGGATATGCGGGATGAGTCCTTCTTCGCGGGCGGCAGCCTGCAGATACTGAAGAATCTCGGGCTGGGTGGCGTAGACCCTCGACCAGTCCGGGTTAGGGCGAAAGGAGTACGAATACAGATGCGACTGAATGTCACACGCCGCGCCCGGATACGTGTTGTCACGCCAGGTCCCGCCGACGTCCTCTGCGCGCTCCAGCATGACGAATGACGGGTTGTTTTCACGAATCAGTTGGATGCCCATGCCAAGACCGGAGAAACCGGTGCCGACGATGATCACATCGACGCTGTTCAACGGATCATTTTCGTGGCTTCGGCCGGCTTCGGCCGATACTGCGGTGTCAGTCGTTTTCATCGGTAGTCCTCGTTTCTGTGATTCTGACTCAAGCGTGGACGGGAGCCAGCACGGCCCCGGCATCATCGGAAGCATGTCCCTGGACGAAATCGTCGATCCGGGTGAAAAGTTCAGCAGGCCGCTCATGGACCACTGCGTGCCCACTGGAAATTTCAACAAAACGCGAGTCATCAATCGCGCCGAACAGCGCGTGACTGTGTCGAATAGGCGCCATCTGATCATCGGAGCATCCGATGACCAGCGTCCGTGCCCGGACGGCTGACAGTTTGGCGGATATGTCCACGGATCTGTTGAGGCGCATCTTGCGCGCCCGGCTGGGGCCGGCCTTAATGCCCGCAATGAGCTTTTGGAGCTCGGCCGGCGGGCGCGTGGCCACGAACCGGGAGCTGAAAGCGGTGAGGAGCATGAACTCGGGCAATGCCCCGGAGTCCGAATCGTGAAGCTGCTGCCAGACGGAGTTCCGCAGCTTCTGCTGCTCGTCCGTTTTCATCCACCCCGCGACCAGAACAAGGTTCCGGACCAGTTCGGGCTGTTCAGCTGCCACCACAGCGGCGACGACAGCCCCCAGAGAATAGCCCACCAGGGTCACCGGCCTGCCCGGCGAAAGTTTGTTGATAACTGCTGACGTCTGACCGACAAAGTGGTCCAAGGCCAGCGGGCCGGATCCCTCCGGAATTTCGTCGACGAAGTCGAGGGCGATCACGCGGTGCCGGAAGGACAACATGGGCAGCAGGGCGGCGAAGTTGTTTTCCGCGCTTCCTCCTGTCCCGTGGAGTAGGACAATAGGCGCCCCGCCTCCGGGCTTATCGCCGGAGTCGTAATACTTGACCTCGACGCCGTCAGCTCTGACGGTGCCCTCGGTTATGCCCGGATAAAAACTCACGCTGCTTCCTTTCACCACGCGTCGCGGAACGGAACTATCTAAACTTTTGATAGAGCACTCACAATGAAGTGTACTATCATTAGTACCATGGTTGTGGTGCCGCTCACAACCCAATTTAGGTTCTGCCGAGGGAGTTATTTCATGAGCGTAGAAAACCAGCTGCGGATGCGAGCGGTTAGCCCCGCTGTCTGGGGGCCGCCCGAAGTTCTCCGCGAAATCGAAGTGGACAGGCCCTCGCCACAGCCTGGCGAAGTGCTGGTGCGGGTCAAAGCAATCGGGGTGAATCCCACTGATTGGAAGAGCCGCGCTACCGGCGGCAGGAAGCTGTGGAAGAACCCGCCAATCCTGGGGTTCGATGTCTCCGGTGTTGTTGAGGAAGTGGCCGAAGGTTCAGTTCTCTTCCATCCTGGTGATGAAGTCTTCGGAATGCCTCTATTCCCTCAACAGGCAGGTGCCTACGCTGAGTACGTTGCCGGGCCGGCCCGGCAATTCGCCCACAAACCAACCGGCCTGGATCATGTCCACGCGGCTGCGCTTCCCCTGGCCGGGCTTACCGCGTGGCAGTCCCTGGTTGATGCCGCCGGCGTGCAGGCCGGCCAGCGCGTGCTCATCCACGCGGCTGCCGGCGGCGTGGGTCATCTGGCGGTACAGATTGCAAAGGCCTTGGGAGCCTACGTCATCGGCACTGCCCGGCGATCCAAACACGAGTTCGTACGCGGCCTGGGAGCCGATGAAGTGCTGGACTATACCGAGACCGACGTCGCCGAAAGCCTGGACAAGGTAGACATTGTTATTGATACGATAGGCGCCGGAACCGGACAGCACTCCATCGGTGCTCTGCGCCCCGGCGGGATCCTCGTTTCCCTGATTCCCCGCAGGCACGGCCCCACGGCAGCAGCGGCCTCCGCTGCTGGCGTCCAGTACACCTTGGTGGTTGTCGAACCCGACCGCGAAGGGCTGAGGGCGCTGGCCCTGCTGGTTGAATCGGGAGAGCTCCGCCCCCACGTCTCGGCCGTCCTGCCTTTGTCGGACGCTCGGGTCGCCCACGAAATGGGTGAGACCGGACGCACGACGGGCAAGATCGTCCTGACGCCGTAGCCTTTGCGGGCATTTACGACAACGAACCCTGCAATGGGGCAGCCGCCCCTTCCCGCATCCGGGAAGGATTGCACAGTGTCAAAAGCTGTGCCGCGTCGGCGCGATTCTCCATGGTGAATAAAAAATTCGTCAAGGCTTCCATGGCCTCCCACGAAAGTCCGGACGCCGGCAGGAGATCGCGGGCCAGGTCAAGAACACCACCCCGGTCGTACTCGACCGCACGGGCAGGGCCCGAACTGATGCTGCGGCCGTCAAGCAAGCGGATCTGCACTGCCGCCCGATGATCCGCTGGTTGGGCTGGCATCGTATCCAGGGCTTGTTCAGGCCTACTCTCAAATTTAACCTTTGCAGCAGCCTTCAGCACGGCCGGATTTCCGTGATCCGCCAGATGGCTGACGTCGAGGCCTCCGTGGACGAGCGCCACCCCCAGGGAGAACTGCATGCTCATCATGGCGGCCGTAGGTGTGGACGGCCGGCCCGGCGCATCGACCCCCGGGTAGCTCCTGTCGCTATCGGCCAAGGAGACGACGATTTCGACGACGTCCCCGGCCGTGAAACGGTGGCTTTGTCGGAGCTCAAGGACTCTTTGAACGGCAGCCTGGTTGATCGCGCACACAGGGTACGGCTTGAGAAGGACATCGCTGATCGCCCATTTCCCTAAGCCGCCCAGGATTGCGTTCCGGTCCGTGCGCTCTTCATCCGCAAACGCCCTGTAGAAACCCGCGGTTCCTTCCAATGCATCGGGTGCGCCCGCCGCTCCTTCCTCTGCCAGCATTGCGGCGTTGAATCCGCTCCTGGCGGCGGCAGCTGTCTGATAACGCCATTCGTCAGTTCCGCGCTTCCACATTTGCGTGATGCCTGCTGAGGAACTGGCCGCAATGGCAAGCGCATTGGCGATTTGCGTCGGCCCTCCCCCGCACGCCTTCGCGACTGCGCCCGCCCCGGCGAAAGGTCCATACAGGCCCGTGGGCCGGAACCCCCGCCGTGTGGTGGCACTTACCGAACTCCGGCCGATGGCTGCGCCCACCTGATAGCCGCCAATCATGGCCACCAGGAACGCGCGGCCGTCCAAGGATCGGTTCTCCGCCACGGCCAACAGCGGCGGTATTACGCAGCTGCCGAAATGACTTACTGAGCCGGGGTGTTCATCGTGCTGGGCGCGTGCGCCCATGAGCAATGAGTTCGTGTATACGCTCGCCTCATTCGGACCGCGCAGGCCATCGGTCAGCCGGGTCGCTGTCGCCGCGCGGGGCGCACCATCCGGCCAGGCCACCCGGTCTTGCCCGGGAACGCTGAGGTTTCGCGCCCCGAGGGCAACAACGAGGTTATGGCAGAGAACGGTCTTGGCCTGTTCAACAACGGCCACTGGCAGTTGCTCGAAGCGCAGGCCGTCCAGATGGGCCGCCAGACCGGCGATGATGGATGATTTATCTTCAGCGGTCACGGCACAACTCTCTGTCCTGATGAAATGGCATCCTAGCTGAGGGGCGTCCGGCCCGATGCAGTCCGCTATTCGGCGGCCACCTTCTCCTGCTTGCTGGCACCGAACCGTGCCGCCAGTCGCCGCCGGCGTTTGCCGACAAACCCGAGGATCACTCCAGCGCCCAGTGCAATGAAGATTGTCAGTGATATTGGGTCGGTCACGAAGATGGTGAAACTGCCGCCGGAGAGCAGGAGCGACTGCCGGACGGAGCTCTCGAGGATCGGTCCAAGAACGAAGGCAAGCACCAGAGGGCCCGGATCAAAGCCGGTCTTTTTCATGAGCCAACCGATAATGCCGAACACGAGCACCACCCACATGTCGAACACGTCATTGCTGATCGAGAAGACACCGACCATGACAACCAGCAAGGCAAACGTGACGAGGATACCGGCACGGATCCGGAGCATCTGGACGAAGAACCCGACCAGGGGAATGTTCAGCGCAAGCAACATCAGGTTGCCGATGAACATGGACGCAATGACCCCCCAGAAAACCTCAGGGTTGTTCGTCATCATCTGCGGTCCGGGCGTAATGCCGTGGACCAGCAACGCCCCGAACAGCAACGCGAGAACGACATTTGAGGGGATTCCAAGCACGAGCAGCGGGATGAAGGCCGAGGTCGAGGAGGCATTATTGGCCGTTTCGGGCCCGGCGACGCCTTCGATAGCGCCATGTCCGAATCTGCTGGGATCTTTGGCCCGGCGTTTCTCCATGGCATAGGACGCCAGGGAGGAAAGTACCCCGCCGCCGCCCGGGAGGATCCCGATGAAGAAGCCAAGCACGGAACCACGTGCAATGGCGCCTGACGAGTCCTTGAGGTCCTTGCGGGACGGCCAGATGTTTTTGATTTTGGAGGTGAAGGCCTGTACTTTCTCCGTTTGCTCCAGGTTGTACAGAATCTCACCGACACCGAACAGCCCCATGGCGACGGCCACAAAGTCCAGTCCGTCGAGCAGCGACGTCTGACCAAAGGTGAAACGAGGCTTGCCCGTCACCAAGTCCTGGCCAATGGCTGAAAGCAGGAGCCCCACCGCGGCCATGCACAGCGCCTTGATCGTGGATCCTGTGCCCAAGGAGGTTACGAGGAAGAGTCCCAGGACCATGAGCGCCACGAAAGCGGGAGGGCCGAAAGCAAGCGCCGCATCAGCCAGCACGGGAGCAAGCAAAACCAGGCCGATGACGGACACGGTCCCGCCGATGAAGGAGCCGATCGCGGAGATACCAAGGGCCGGTCCGGCACGGCCTTGCCTGGCCATCTGATAACCGTCAAAGGTTGTCACTACGGAGGCGGCTTCACCGGGCAACCTCAGCAGCACCGACGTTATTGTTCCCCCGTACATGGAACCGTAATAGATACCGGCCAGCAGGATGACGGCAGCAGTGGGGTCAAGGGTGAGCGTCACGGGCAGAAGCAGCGCGATCGTGGCTGTCGGCCCGAGTCCGGGCAGGACGCCGATTGCAGTACCCAATGCCACGCCGATGAATACATACAGTAGGTTCATGGGGTCAAATGCCACCGAGAACCCCAGGGCGAGGTTGTTCAACGCGTCCATATCAGACTCCAAAAGCCGAGAAGAGTGTAACGACGACGTCCCTAGGGAAAGGAACGCCCAGTGCCACTACGAACAGAAAGTGCATGACCACCGCTCCCGCGACGGCGAGCGGGACCGCCAGCCGCCATGGTTCCTCGCCAAAGGTCTTCAGCCACAGCGTGAGCATCAGAAACGCCGGGATGAGGAAACCGATCATCTGGAAAAGTACGATGAACGCTCCCAGGCTCGCCAAGCCCGCGGCAATTCCCAGGGCGCGGCGGTTCCACTGCTCGCACTCCGACGGGTCCTGGACAAAGAAGAGAACGGCCGCGGTTACCGTCAGAAACACTCCGACGATGAACGGCCACAAGCCGGCTCCCGGCTTGTTCAGCTGCCCCAGTGACAGCTGGTATGCACCAACCATCGCGGCCACACCGACCAACAGCAAGATGATGGGAATTACACGGGGCCATTGCGAGCGGGCGGGCTTCGCAGACACCGTGACCTCCTGGGTCGCCTTGCTCCCTGCTGTGGAAGTCATGATGCTGTGCATTCCTTTCCGCGACTTATTTCTTCAAAATGGTCTTGTAGACGGTTGCGCCCTCGTCGAGGATCCCCTTGAGAGCTTCGGCGTCATCGAACTTCTCAGGGACGAAGCGTTCCCCGATGATCTCGACCGCTTTCGCGTCCTTGAGGCACGTCTCCAGGCTCCCGGCCAGTTTGGAGGTAGCCTCCTCCGGCAAGCCGGCAGGGCCAGCCAATGCGTACGTGGTGACGGCCAGGGTCAGGTCCTGATAACCAAGATCGACGAGGGTGGGCGTGTCCGGCAGGTGTTTCTGCCGCTTTTCAGAGGACACGGCAAGCGCCCTAAATGAACCGTCCTCGATCCGGGCGGAGACTTCGGGAGCATCGTTGATAAATGCCGCGTCCGCGTGGCCGCCCAACAGAGCTGTTGTCGCTCCCGCGCTGCCATCGAAGGGCACCACCGTGATGTCTACTCCGTACTGGTCCTCGAGCCGCTGCAGTTCTATTGCCTGGGGGGTGGACGAGCCGGATACGCCGATGTTGAGCTTGCCAGGATTGGCCTTGGCTGCGTCGATGAAAGCCTTGGCGTCCTTGTAGGGAGAGTCCTTCCCGACCACCAGATTCATGGGTACATGGGAAATGACACCGATCGGAGTGACGTCGTCTTTCGAATAATCAAGATCGTTGACAAGCGGTGTCAGGACAGTCATTCCCGTCGAAACAATCGCCACTGTGTGTCCGTCGGCTTTCGAGGTGATCAGCTTCTGCATTCCCAGCGCCCCCGAACCGCCCGCCACGTTTTCGGCGACCACTGACTGACCAAGCTCCTTGCCCAGGCACGGGGCAAGAGCGCGGGCAGTAACGTCGGTCGGTCCTCCGGCGGCATAGGGAATGATGAAGCGAACCGTCTCGCTCGGATACCCGCTACCGGATTGGGCTGCCCCGGGAGTGTTGCCGCAGCCTACGACTGCAACCGACATAATTCCAACGCTGGCAAGTACACCAGCCGTGCGGGCGATTTTCTTATTCATGAGGTCTCCAGTCGTGGTGTGAGCTTCGTTGCTTACTCGACAGCTAATAGAAGTGCACTATCAAAACTTCCGTTTCACTGAGGTTAGGGGAAGGATTGGATGTAAGTCAAGTCACATCCATGCATATGTAGTGTGTGCGAATTGGTCACCTCGAACTTCCTCTCCTAACCGAAAAGTGGCGGAAGCCGTGACTCAGGTGCCCCACCATTGCCATCTCGACTGCCCTCTGCTTAACTGGATCTCTAAATCGGACCACACTCTCAGGATGTCGAAATCCGAGGGAACCGTGTTTTGGGCTCATCATCGAAATCAGGACGGAATTATGAAAGAACGTGTACTTGTCACTGGCGGAGCGTCCGGAATCGGGGCGGCGATTGTTGACCGCTGTCTTGAGGAGGGCTACGAGCCCGTCGTGATCGACCGTGTGGGCGCCGGCCTGAGAGCCGACTTGTCCGACAGCGAGGCCACCGCCGCCGCACTGCAACTGGCTTTGGCAGACGGGCCGATCCACCGACTCGTCAACAACGTCGGCATGATAAGAGTGGCTTCGATCGAAACAGTCAGCATGGAAGACCTTGACCTGATGTGGTCGCTCAACGTGCGCACCGCCATACAGTGCCTGCAGGCAGTCCTGCCCGCTATGAAGGAACGCGGGTTCGGGCGCGTAGTCAACATCTCTTCCCGTGCGGCATTGGGTAAGGAGGGAAGAACAGCGTATGCCTCATCGAAGGCGGCGTTGCTGGGGCTAACCAGAACCTGGGCATTGGAACTGGGCCAGCACGGCGTAACCGTCAATGCAATTGGCCCGGGACCAATCCGGACTGCGATGTTCGAAGCGGCAAATCCGCCGGACGCGCCCGGTACGCGAGCGATCATCGACTCCATCCCGGTGCAACGGATGGGGGAGCCCGAAGACATCGCCAACAGTGTGGCGCATTTTCTCGACGATCGATCCGGTTTCGTCACTGGGCAGACACTATATGTGTGCGGCGGCAAGACGGTGGGCATTGCGGGAATCTGATCTCCCCGGCCCACGTTCGAACGGCAATAACAACGCCCTGCCGAGTAAAACCCTGGCAGCAGCAACTTACTGGAGGATTCAATGAAGGCAGTGCGCGCAAGGAAACCGGGGGGCCCGGAGGTACTTGGTCTTGATGAGGTCCCCATTCCCGTCCCGGCGCCCGGCGAAGTGCTCATCGATGTGGCCGCCGCCGGACTCAACCGGGCCGATTCGTTGCAACGCGAAGGCAATTACAAGCTGCCTGACGGTGCCAGCGATGTTCTCGGCCTGGAAGTCTCCGGCACCGTCTCGGCTCTGGGAAGGGGTGTTACACAGTTTTCCGTCGGCGATGGGGTAGTGGCACTGCTCACCGGTGGCGGCTATGCGGAGCATGTCGTGGCTCCCGCAGGCCAGGTGCTGAAGGCTCCCGCAGGCCTCCACATCGTGAGCGCCGCAGCCCTGCCGGAAACAATGGCCACCGTCTATTCCAACCTCTTTATGTCGGCGCGGCTTGTTCGTGGGGAGACGGTTCTGATCCACGGTGGAGCAGGCGGCATAGGAACGACTGCCATCCAGTTGGTGAAGGCCCTCGGAGGCAATGTTGCTGTTACGGCAGGATCGCAGGAAAAGCTGGCCGCGGCCGCGGCCCTGGGCGCGGACATTCTGATCAACTACAAGGAAAAGGACTTTGTCGCCGAAATCAAGGCAGCTACGGCCGGGCGGGGCGCCGACGTCATTCTGGACGTGGTTGGCGCGGACTACCTGTCCCGCAATATCGACGCCCTAAACTTTTCCGGCCGACTGGTCATCATTGGGCTGCAAGGCGGAGCGAGAACCGAATTCGATATCCGGTCATTGATGGCCAAGCGCGCCAGTGTGATCGGCACGCTGCTGCGACCGCGGCCGGTGGAAGAGAAAACTGCCATCATGGCGGCGCTGGCCGAGCACGTCTGGCCGCTGGTCGCTGCAGGCATGATCGAGGTGCCCATAAGCAGGACCTTTCCCCTCGCTGAGGCGGCCGCCGCGCACAGGTACTTCGATTCGGGCACCCACATCGGCAAAGTGCTACTTACGGTCTAGCGGTACCAAACGGCCACGGGAACAGGTCTGGCGCCCAAACTCCGCGACCCGGCCGGGCGAGGTGAACATTGGCCCCGCCTTCATGATCACCGGCCACCCCTGGCCATCGACGGAGATTACACCATCATCCGCTAAACCGGTCCGGTCCATCCGAACTGCCCCGAACCATCTTTCAAGGAGGATCTTCATGACAAGCATCGACACCATCACAACCGCGGCCGTTGTCGGCTCGGGCTACATGGGAGGGGGAATCGCCCAAGTTCTGGCGATGCACGGCTACAAAGTCGCGTTGGGCGACGTCGACGGCGAGACGGCCGAACGCGCACGCTTCAGGCTCGTTGAACAGGCACGGGGATTCGAGGCCCGCGGGTTGTTTCCGGAAGGGGCCTCCGAGGTCATCGAAGGAAACCTCGCCGCTGCGGACAGCATAGAAGAAACCGTGGCCGCGGCGAACTACATCGCCGAAGCGGTTCCTGAAGAACCCGCATTGAAGGCCGGTATCCTCCGCAGGATCTCGGCCGCCGCACCGCCCACAGCGGTCATCGCCTCTAACACCTCCGCCATCCCCATCGAAGAACTTGCCCTATCGGTGGCCGGTCCGGAGCGGTTCCTCGGCGTCCACTGGATGAATCCTGCCCCCTTCATCCCGGGGGTCGAACTCATACCCGGCCCGCACACCGCCCCCTATGTCGTTGACTTCGCCGAGAAGCTCGTTCGTAGCCTGGGCAAGACACCGACCCGGGTGGCAGACACGCCAGGATTCGTCGCCAACCGGCTCCAGTTCGCCCTCTACAAGGAAGCAGTCCGGATCGTTGACGACGGCGTCGCCACACCCGAACAGATCGACACCGTTGTGAGCAACACATTCGGATTCCGCCTCGCCCTCTTCGGCCCCTTCGCCATCGGCGATATGGCCGGACTCGACGTTTACGAATCCGCGTACCGCACCCTCGAAAGAGCGTACGGCGATCGCTTCTCCGCCCCGGAGGCGCTTTCCGCGATGGTCAAGGACGGAAACCTAGGGCTGAAGAGGGGGCACGGTTTCCTAGACATTGACACCGCAGACCAGGCAGCCCTCCTGGCCTACCGAGACAACGCCTATGCACGCTTGTCGCAGCTCCGTGCAGACCTCGGCGAAGCCCCCGGGCTCTAACCAACTCGGGGACAACCGCCAAACCGCCGCCACGATCCCTTATGGAAGATCCGGCGGAACTACCAGAAAAAGCGGTTTTCCCCCGCTGACATCCAATTTGCGGCGCGTAGGACCTCCCGCCTGGTCCCGCGTCTCCGCTGGCGCCCGGGCTTGCCCCGGCAGGCCTGCTGGATGCACGGCTTAGTGCAACGGAGCAAGAAAAGGAACTTGTCGCCCGCTGGGCCGGAAGTCCCGCAGAGGCCTTGGATCAGACTTCTGCGGGACGTGGTCAGTTGGACGACGAGCGCCTTGTAGCTATCGGTCGGGGAGGCCCCTTCTTGTTGCCAAGCAACTACTGGTACGCGTGCACATTCGATTTCGAACTGTTCGTGCCTGTGGAAAAGCGCTGTAGGACCATGCCTGCCTAAAGTTAGGCGAGGTCGAACACGGCCTGCCGGACCCGGACCCGGAAAGTCCGGAGAACCCAGGGCACGGGCCAAGAGTTTCGTCCAGTTGGGGCTGTGACTGTTAACCCGAAATGGCGGTTAAATCACAGTTTGAATGGCGGCTTGCCGTCCCGTTGAAGGAACGTCCACCGACACATTCATCGGACTATACGGGGTCGACGCGAGCGGCAGAAGCTGCCGTTCGAGGACAACTAGTGTGGAGACCCGGTCACCGTCGCTCGACCGTCAGGCGATGGGCCTCTGCCGGCTGGGCGGGGGACTTCCAGATCAGCCATCCCCACCACAGTTGAACCGCTCCGAACAGCGCCCCGGAGAGCACCCCGGCGACGGGAATGAAAGGTCCGCCCAGAGCCAGGTACGCCGGGCCGCTGACAGCCAGCAGCACTCCGGCCGCGCGAGGAAATACTGCCGCACGCGCGGCGGCCACTCCAATGACCGCCAGGCCGAGCACCCACCCGAGCACTAGCAGCCCGGCCCCAATAGCCAGCCACGACGTGAACATCGGCCCGTTGAGCTCCAACAACTGTGGGTCTCTGTCCGCCAGCACAGGAAAAACCAACGCTTCGAAGAAGCCAATGGCGGAACCGCCTATTGCGCCGGCGAAGGAGAACACTAATCCCACATGCCCTAACCGGCGTAGCTGGCCGTTGTGAACCGCGACGAGGCCGGCAGCACCGATGAACGCCAATGCAAACACAAAGATGCTCGCGACATGGATGGGCTGCCACACCTCAGTATCCCGTACAACCTCATCAACGGGACGGTCAAAGATGCTTGGGTGCAAAGGCACGAGAGTAGCGGTGACTGCACCACTCACCGCAAGGGAGATGGCGGAAACGCGGACAGACACCTGCACTACGGCCACTCCCATAGTCTACTGCGCTACCCCATAGCTGCGGCAGGTGAGCGTGGACCGAGCAGCTCATACGTACCGCCGCCACTCCGGGCACTTGGGAACGAAAAGAAGCATCAACTACCGTGCTGGAAACGAACGTTTCCGCTACAGACAAGCAGGTGCGTTTAAAAAATTCCATGCACACTCGATTTTTGTAGCGAAACTCAGTGCCGGTTTCTACGTGCCGGTTCTTCTGATGGTTGACGGGTATTGGTACATTTGGGCGCATGGGACATCTGTTGGGCTATGCGCGGGTATCGACCGGGGACCAGGACGCGGCCCTGCAGCAGGACGCGTTGAAGGCTGCCGGCTGCTACCGGATCTTCACCGACACCGCTTCCGGTTCCCTGGAATCCCGGCCGGAACTGACGAAGGTCCTTGATCAACTCCGGCCGGGGGACACGCTGGTTGTGTGGCGGCTGGACCGGCTCGGCCGGTCCATCCGGCATCTGATCGACCAGCTGGCCGATCTCCAGGAGCGTGGCATCGGTTTCCGGTCCCTGCAGGAGGCAATTGACACCACATCCTCAGGCGGACGTCTCGTCTTTCACGTGTTCGCCGCACTGGCGGAATTTGAGCGGGATCTGATCCGTGAACGGACCAACGCAGGGCTTCAGGCAGCGCGGGCTCGCGGGCGCGTTGGGGGCCGGCCCCAGCTGCTGACCAAGGACAAGCTCCGGACCGCCCGCCGGATGTATGAGCAGAAGGACATGACTGTCGAGAAAATCGGTGAGGTCCTCGGCGTCAGCCGCACCACTGTGTATCGGGCACTCCGGCGCGAACCGGTCCCTGCTGCGCCGCGGCGGCGTTCAACAGCGACACAGAAAACAGTCCGGTGAAGGCCGGAGGCAGCAGTACCCTGACCGGGGACACTGCCTCCACGCCCGAGCAGACAGCGTTGGTGCGCTGGCAGATCCTGCGCCGGCACGTCGACGACGGTGTGCCGCTGACGACCCTCGCCATACACGAAGGCATCGGACTGCGGACACTGCAGCGCTGGCACGCGGCCCACAAACGCGACGGCATCGCCGGACTGTCCACAGCCAACCGCGGGACCACCCGACGCAGGAGCACCCCCTAGCTGGTCGCACTCGTCGAAGGCCTGGCCCTGGTGAAACCGCCCCTGTCCGTGGCTGCCGTCGCCCGCAAGGCCAACCGCGTCGCCGCCGACCACGACTGGCGGCCGCTCTCCTACAGCACGGTCCGCTCCATCACCAGGGGCCTCGACCCCGGCATGAGAACACTCTCCCAACAGGGAATTGCCGCCTACCGGGACACTTACGAGCTTGCCTGGCGGCACCGGGCCGAGCGCCCTAACGCCATCTGGCAGGCAGATCACACCGAACTGGACATCCTCGTCCTGGACGCGAACCTGTTGCCCGGGCGCCCGTGGCTGACCACGATCATGGACGACTACTCCCGCTCGATATGCGGCTACATGCTCTTCCTCGGGGCACCGTCCGCTATGAACACCGCACTGGCGCTGCGGCAGGGAATCTGGCCCAAAGCCGGCGCAGGGTGGCCGATGTGCGGGATCCCCGACATCCTCTACGTCGACCACGGCTCAGACTTCACCAGCCACCACCTGACCCAAACCGCGAAGGACCTGCACTTCGAAATCACCTACTCAACGGTCGCAAGACCCCAAGGCCGGGGAAAGATCGAACGGTTCTACGGCACCATTAACACGGAGCTGTTGGCCGAACTGCCCGGACACCTGGCCCGCGGCCACCGGCCCCCGGCACCGGTGCTGACCCTCAAGGAGCTGGACGCGGCCATCTGCCGTTTCATCACGGAGGAGTACCACCAACGCGAGCACCCCGAGATCAAAGACACCCCGCATCACGCCTGGGTAGGCGACGGGTGGCTGCCCCGGCTCCCGGCAACCATGGACGAACTGAATCTATTGTTGTTGACCGTGGCCAAACCCCGGATCGTCCACCGCGACGGCGTGCACTTCCAGGGGCTCAGATACGTCTCGCCGCTCCTGGCCGCCTACGTCCGAGAACCCGTCGTTGTCCGCTACGACCCGCGGGACGTGACCGAGATCCGTGTCTTCCACAAGAACCAGTTCATCTGCAGGGCCGTGGACCCTGACCATGAAACCTCCACTCTCACGCTGAGAGACATCCAGGCCGCACGATCGGCCCGCCGCCGGGAACTGCGCGGACAAATCAACCAGCGGATCGCCGTCGTGGCCCGGCACCTGCCGGACCTGGCATCAGCGAAACCGGCTCCCGCTCCGGACGCTGTTGATCAACCCAAGAAGCGCCCGAAGCTACGCACCTACCTGGAGGACGACCGATGACACCACAAAGCTTCATTGCCACCAAAGAGCACCGCCGGTTCGCTGAGTTCGCCGACGCGGTGCGCCGCCAGCACACCATCGGCATCTGCTACGGCCAGGCCGGCATCGGAAAGACCCTCTCCGCCAGGCGCTACGCCAACTGGCATAAGGCCGAGAACCTCATAGAACAGTGGGGTCCCCGGGACGACTCCGACTACCAGATTTACGCGGCCCTGGCCCGGACACGCACCGTCTTCTACACCCCTGCCGTACTCACCTCACCCAAACAAATCCACGCCGAACTCGAACACATCAGCACCCGCGTATCGATCTGCGTTGATCAGCATCTGGAAAAGATCGGCAAGAAGACAGGACCGCACACCCGCACCGGTAAGCATGTTGAGCTGCTCATCATTGACGAATCCGAGCGCCTCAACGCCACGGCGCTTGAACTTTGCGTGACCGCTACGACCGGGACAACATAGCCCTGATCCTCATCGGCATGCCCGGGATTGAAAAATGGTTCAGCCGCTACGCACAGCTCTACAGCAGGGTCGGCTTCGCCCACGAATACCGCCCACTCGCACAGGAAGAACTGAATTTCGTCCTCGAGCGCAGATGGCACAAACTCGGTCAGAGCCTGGACCCGGAAGATTTCACCGATGCCCAGGCCATCGCCGCCGTCGCGCGGATCACCCGAGGAAACTTCCGCCTCATCGACCGGCTCTTCACCCAAATCGAACGGGTCATGAAAATCAACGAACTCAGCACCATCACCGATGACGTCGTTGAGGCCGCACGCTCAACCCTCGTCATCGGAATCAGTTAGAACCGCCAAACCGAGCTGTGAAATAACCGCCATTGCGAAGTAACAGTCACACCGCTGTCCGGAGCGCGTGTCCTCCCGGGGTAAGCAACCCCAGAGCGACGAGTTTCTTGAGCCGTTCCGCGAGAACATTCGAGTCGATACCCTTGAGTGATCCGGCGTGCAGCTCTCGGAAATGGTGCTTGTCTCCGAAGACGATGTCGCGGAGCACGATCAGGGTCCAGCGATCGCCGAACGCCTCCACGGCGCGTTGAGGGCACCCCGACCGCGGCTCACCCGCTTCGCCCATAGTGCTTGCACTCTACTACCGCCAGCTAATACCGTCTCGACAAGGGGTTGCAAACCACAAGCGGAAGGCATTTCATGCTGAAGGAAGTCGCTGAGGGCGTTGTTGTTCACGAGAGCGAGTTCATCCAGAGTAATTCCGTTGTCGTGCAGGGGGGGACGGTGTGTTGCTCATTGACCCCGGCATAACGGGCGACGAAATGGCGGCCCTCGCGAACGACCTTCGCGAGTTGGGCCAGCCCGTCGTGGCAGGCTTCTCGACGCATCCTCATTGGGACCACGTGCTCTGGCACGCGGACTTCGGCGACGCGCCCCGTTACGGCACAGCCCGCTGCGCGGCCTCTATCCAAGATCTGCTGTCGAACGCGGACTGGAAGGCCCGCATAGCCGAGGGGCTCCCGCCGGAGTACGCCGAGGAGATCCCGATGGATCTGCTCGGGCTCATTACCGGTCTGCCCGCCGAAGCTACGCAGATTCCTTGGGATGGCCCCAAAGTCCGCATCATCGAGCATCAGGCCCATGCCCCAGGCCATGCCGCGCTGTTGATCGAGGAGTCCCGCGTCCTCGTCGCCGGCGACATGCTTTCTGACATCCTGATGCCGTTCCTCGACCTCGAGGCCGCGAATCCGATCGAGGACTACCTCGCCGCGCTGCGGCTCTTTGACCGCCTGGCCGACGACGTTGACGCCGTCATCCCCGGTCACGGCTCGGTCGGCGGAACTGGGCAGCTACAAGCACGTATCAAACAGGATCGCGCGTACGTGCAGGCCCTGCGAGACGGCGGTGTTCCCGACGACTCGCGGGTCGGTCCGTCGGCCCCGTTGGAGTGGCTGCCGGAGGTTCATCAATGGCAGCTCCAGCGGCTCGCCCAAAGAGAACTGAACGAGACGCTCGAATAGCCGTCGCATCCCGGGTGCTGCGGGGTGTCCCGACGACGGCCCGCCACCTGAGCTGGCCTGACCGAATGTCGCCGAATCCGTCTAGGCCACAACGAAGAGTCGACTGGCTCGCTGCGCATCGATGGCGGATCCGTCAGCCATCTCGAAGAAGTAATTACACTGCCACTGCTGGGATTTTTTCGCCTGCCGATTCGTCGTAGCTGACCACGGCGGATAGACGCGGAACCCTCGATTGCCTCCGGCGCCGCCAACGGACACGACGCCATGCTTGACGAGCGCCTTCGGAAAAGCGAATGCTCCGACTCGGGAATCCTCCCGCACGCAGATCACCAGCACGTCGCTGTACTCCTCCGCAGGCAGAGGTTCGGTCGACCCATCGAGAGAGCGCCGCCACACTGTCACGAACAAGCCCACCTTCGTCGGGGTCAGCTTTCCGACCCTGAAGCGAACCGGATACCGACCGATTACCGAGATCGCGGCACCGTACTCAGCGTTGTCGACCTCGACTTTGGCGGGGGAACAGACGAGGCCGAGGTCGCCGAGAACCCTCATCACCATGGCGACATCCGGATGGAGCGACGGGGCTGTGCGCGAAGAGCTCAGCCCTCACTACCCCGACGATATCCTCACGTGCACGTCTTCTGGAAAGGGGGTCCTGGACAACGAATCCTCTGGTTCACGAACCACCCCTAAGGGGTCGATTTGAAGGCTCAAGACGGGACACGTTCTACAGAACGCCATGATGGTCTTTGCGGCACGTTGAACGTGCTCGGAATTCGCGCTATGTGAGCTCCAGCAGCCCAAGGCATTCGATCACAACGTGTTCAGGCTGCCGGGGATCGTCACCCCAAATGCGAACCGGAAGTTCTACTGTAAGGACGGTGTTCACCCGATGATGGCGCTCCCGGCAGTGCGCGGATGAGCCGCGTAGGGTGAGCACAACTATTGGGGGAATCCCCTGTGACCCAAGTCTTCAGCATCTGGCCCATGCCTTACGTGGTCTTCATGGCCGTACTGATCGGCTTGGCGGCGTACGTCCTGATCCTGGTGATCACCTTCCTTCGGCTCCGCATTGCTGAGCTGAAACGTGCGGCCCCGCCCAAGGACACCGCCAACGGCAGTGACAGAAGCTAGGCGCGCTGCCTCTTCCTTGCCAGTCTTCAATCCAGATTGAAGTAAGCTCAGGGCACAAAAAACCTGGTCAGGCCTCGGCCTGCGGCAGCACCAGCAGGTAGCCCGCCGGCAGATCGCTGCTCCAGCGTCGCGGCTCACGGACCACGAACTGCGTCGCCAGCTGCTCGGGGCTGAGCAGGCTGTTGGGCGCAGGCGATGGACCCCACTGCCCGCTGCCGTGCGGGTAGAGCGGATCCTGGACGCGGACGCCGGTGACCGAGAACTCCGGGAACTGGCCGGGATCGCCGAGCGACTCGAACCCGCTCATCACCCACGCGTGGCGACCGCTCCACATGACCAGCCCGACCGGCCGGCCCGTTTCGGTGATGGCACGCGCCGCCGTTTGCGGTGCGTCCTCGTAGTTGGCGATGCTGACAACGGCGTATGGCCCCATCCCCACGTCAGTCAGCACCTCGGCCCAACCCAATGGGTTGGCACCGTTGAACGAGTTGGACGACCGTGCCCGGGCCATCTCCCACAGGTCGTTCTGCTGAGCGCGATCGGCCCACGTGCCGCCCCCCGTGTCATCGATGAGGTTGTGCGCGATCTGGATGCTCGCCGCCACACACCAGTCGAAGGTGTACTGCGGCACGAAGTCCCCCTCCTGGTAGAGGTTCAGGGCAAACGCCTGGGGCACCGCCGTCGGCGTGGGAACCGGCGTCGGTGTGGGGGCCGGAGTCCGGTGAGGGGCGGGGGCGACGTCGCCAGCGGCTGGCCGGGCCGAGGACGTCGCTATCGGTCGATCGGTGGCGGTCTCGTCAAAGCCGATCGCGGGCGCGCACGCCGTGAGGAGCATCGTCAGGGCAACGAGCCAGGCCAGAAGACGGGGAGGGGCACCGGTCATAATCGAAAGTCTAGCGCGATGCGGCCAGGTCCTGACCGGGACTACAGGCGCCGTTCGCAGGGCGACTGTTGCCCGCCGTCGTTCACCTGGGACGCCTCCTAAAGGAGAAACGCCCGACGGCGGTGGCCGGGCGGGGTGCTTGCGCCATGCCCGGCGGTCCAGCGCCACAGTGGCCAGAACCGCGAGGACGACGACCACGAAGTAGATCAGCTCCGCGCGGCCGGCGCCGGGACCGGTGAAGCCGAAGGAACGCATCGTGAAGGGTGCCCTGGCTGTTGTGGAACAGGAGCGTCAGCAGGACGCTGCTGCCTGTGCGGTTGAAAAGCCACACGTAGAGGAAGGTGATGGCGAACGTCGTCGGCAGGCCGATCACGCTTAGCCCGCCAAAGAGGACCAGCGGCAGGTGCCAGAGGGCCACGAGGACGCCGAGAATGGCTGCGGACACCAGCGGAGGCCGGGACGCCTGAAGCAGCGGGAGGGCGTAGCCGCGGAACCCGGGTTCCTCGCCGCGTGGTCCGTCCAGCGGATTGACCAGCCGGACGGCGAAGACGGTCAGCAGCCCGTTCCACGTCAGCTGTGCGAGGCCCGGAGCGGAGGCCCCGAGTGCCATGGTGGTGAGCCCCGTGACGAGGACAAGGACGGCGGGGAGGAGAAGCGCGACGGCGTACCACACCCACCCGACGCGCCACCGGATGAGTCGCCGTCCCCAGGCAAGGAAGCCAGGGCGGCCCTCGGCCAGGGCTATGACGATAATGGCCGCAGCAAGCGGGCCTATCGGCAGGAATTCCATGCGGGGAATCAGCCCTGACGCGTAAGCGGGCCACGATGCCCAGGAAATCGCGTAGGTCAGGACAAAGAATGCCGAAAGGCCTGTGGTGTTTTAGCCAGCCAGTGGAACGGCGCATGATGGCTCCAAACAGTCACTGCAAGGTGCTCCAATTGTCCGCCCCCTGCCCGCGTGCGCGCCGGTGCTGGACGCCGGCCTTGACGGCGTTCCCGCAGGCCAGAGCCGGCGCTAAACTCCGACGGCGGGGCGGCCCAGGGTGCGCCCCTCGCGCAGGACCAGGACGCGGCGGAAGTTGCGGTCCACCACTACGACGTCGGCCCGCAGGCCCGCGCGGAGACTTCCGATTTCCTGCCCCTGGCCGATGATGGCCGCCGGAACCGCGGTGGCTGACAAAACAGCGGCGGCCGGCTCCACGCCGGCGTTAATGGTCCGCCGCACAACGTCCAGCAATGTGGCCGTCCCGCCAGCGAGGGTGCCGTTGCTGAGCCGGGCCACGGCACCGCTGACGGAAACGGCGGCGGGGCCAAGCTCGTAGTCCCCGTCCGGCAGCCCAGTGGCGGCCATGGAGTCGGTCACCAGGACCACGTTTTCAGCCCCCACCAACTCGAAGACCATCCGGACTGTTTCGGGGTCCAGGTGCGCGCCGTCGGCGATGAGTTCGACGGCAATCGTGCCGGCCCCGGCCAGCCGGAGGCACGCGGCGACAGGTCCGGGGCTGCGGTGGTGCAGCGGCGGCATACCGTTAAAGAGGTGTGTGATAGTGGGGCGCGATACGGTCCCCAGGCCGGATGCCGCCAGCAGCTCCGCCGCCCCGGTGAGGGAGGCCGCCGTCGTCCGCGCGTCCGCGTCAGTGTGGCCCACCGACGGCGTGACGCCGTGCTCGGCGAGCATCCGCACCACGGCGTCGGCGCCGGGAAGTTCGGGCGCGTACGTCATGGTCCGCAGGTGGCCGCCGGCCGCGGCCAACAGTTCGCCCAGCAGGGGGAGGTCCGGCTCGCGCAGGTACCGCGGATCCTGGGCGCCGCATCGCGCGTGGGACAGGAACGGCCCCTCGGAGTGGATGCCCGCGATGAGCCCTTCATCGGCAAGCAGCCGCAGGGTTTCCAGGCCGCGCAGCAGGTCCTCGCGGGACGCGGTCACCGTGCTTGCCAGCAGCGTGGTGGTGCCGCTGCGGTGCAGGAAGTCCACGGCGGCCCTGGCAGCCCCGCTGTCGCCGCTGGGGAAGTCGCCGCCCACGGCCCCGTGGCAGTGCAGGTCAACGAGGCCGGGCAGAATCAGGCTGCCCCGCGGCAGTTCGAGTTCCTCAAGACCGGGCAGCGACGCCTCATCCAAGCCCGCGCGGGGCCCTACATACGCGATGCGGCCGTCCGCGACGGCCACCACTGCGTCGTCCTGGATCGAGCCGTCGGTCAGGACCGTGCCGGCCAGCAGGTAGCTCCCGGACTCAGCGGCGGTGGGCCCGGGCGTCACTTGAGGGCCTCGGCGAACCAGCCGGTGATGGTGGCCGGGTGCGTGATCGCGGTTCCGACGACGACGGCCCCGGCCTCGACCGCCGCGGCAGCGTCGTCGAACGAGCCGCAGTCCGCCATCACCAAGGCGTGGGAATCGTGGTGGATGCCCGCCACTGTCTGGGCCAGGGTCAGGCCGTCCGGACGCTCCCGGCGCGTGCCGTCGATGGCCACCACGTGGGCGCCCGCGTTGGCCGCCGCCAGAGCATGACGGAGTGTGGGAGTGATGAAGGCGCCGTCGTGACCGTCCTTCCAGAGCCCGATCACCGGAACCTCCACCGCTGCACGCGTGAACTGCACATCGGCCAGACCCTGGACACGGACGGCAGCGGCGCCGCCGATCACTGCGAAAGCGGCCATCTGCGCCGTGCTGCGCGGGTCCCGCAGGGGCTCGCCCGGATACGCCTGGCAGGACACGATGAGTTGCCCGCGCAGGGCTTCGGGGGTCAGAATCACGGTCGGTTCCTCTGGAAGGTTGACGGAGCGGGCTGAAGATCAGGGAATGACGAGGTGCTTAGGACCGAGTGGTGGTGAGGACCAGTCGCGCGGCGCCCACCATTGCTGCTGCGTTGCCGAGTTTAGCCCGAGGACGGGGAGGCCGAGCAGCGCGGGCAGGAGTTCGGCGCGAAGGGCGCGTTCCATGGGACGCCACCAGGGCGCGCCGGCGTCGGAGAGCCCGCCGGAAACCACCACCACTTCGGGTCCAGGATGTTGGCGAGTCCGCCCACGGCCTGGCCGGCGGCAGAGGCGCCCATGCCCACGCCTTGATGGCTATGGCATCGCTGTCGCCGGCGAGGGCAAAGACACCGCGGGCGTCCAGCGCCGGTTCCTTGCCGCCGAGCCGCACGTACGCCTCGCGGATGGCGGGCCCGGAGGCGATGGCCTCAACATGCCCGGCGCCGCCGCAGACGCAGAGAATAGCCTGGCCCTCGTGGAATGCGTACGGCGAGGCGAAGTGGCCCACGTGGCCGCCCGCATAGCGGTGTCCCAGGACCGGGTGCCCGGCCAGGACAAAACTGCCGCCGACGCCGGTGCCGAAGGCCACTAGTTATCCACTAGTGTAGCGTGTCGTTGATTACTTTGGGTCTGATTGTTTGTCAGACTTGATTCATGGTTTATCTGGCAAGGGCATTGGAATTGCGCGACGGGGACCGAGGG